>NZ_JAQGPN010000001.1:4527500-4816668 GCF_028826155.1 Mesorhizobium shangrilense | reverse complement strand
TTCGCCTTTCGGGGGCGTCGAGACATCACCCTCCTGGGAATTCGCCGATGTGTGAAAAGCCCCCGAGCCAGATCCCTCAGCAAAGCCGCTCTTCATGTTTACCGCATCCTTCTTCGCGTTTTTTGCCCGCCGCTTTTCGCGGCAGGCAAATTGCCCTCTCGAGCGTGTCAGCGCTGCATGGCAACGCTGGACACGCCTTCGCCGAGGATGTCCCTCGTATGAACATCCTGGCGTCCGCCCAAAGTCTGATATTCGACAGGCCGCAGCGTCCCATCGCGCCGGATATGTCCGGTGCGTCTGCGGCTTACTATGTCGATTGCCCCACCTTTACGCCGTACCAATGAAGACAACAGAATCCCGTGCACGGATTTGGGCCGTGCGTTCGCACTAGAAATGTCTGCTTGTGCCGGGGCTAACTGCCGTCCCGTTGGTGATCTGACAGTACAAAAATCGGAGGGGAGAGCAAGTCCACGACTAATCTATTTTTAACGAATCCGACGGGCAAAATGGCCTTGCTTCGCACCTTGTAGGTAAAGTGAAGTCACAAACGCCTGTTGATTCAAGGCCCTTGGCGCGGCGGCCGCCGAAGCCGCTCAGGCAAGAAATAATGTCAAAAAAATAGCTTGACATGACAACCACCGACGGGGGCCCGGCCGTCCTTTGACAACCTGTGGAGAACCTCTCGTAAGTGCTTGAAATCAAACGGTAAAATGTGCGTGGACCAAAACCGGAACGCGACCGTTGGGAGGCTGTCTGGGCTTACGTCGGGGCAAGCGCCGGCAAAGGAATTTGTGCCTATCGTCGTGGTCTCCAGCGCGTCCTCGACGGCGTCCTCTGCACACGTTGGGTGGCTCAGAGGAGGTGGTGTCAGCAGGCGCGGGCGGCAAGTCGGCAAACAAAAAGCCCGGCGCGCTGCGCCGGGCTTTTTAATATTTCGGTAATAATTGTGACGCTTAGGCGCTGAGCGACTTCACGCGCTGCGCCAGGCGGGAGACCTTCCGGGAAGCCGTGTTCCGGTGAAGAACGCCCTTGGTGGCGGCGCGCATCAGCTCGGGCTGGGCGGCGAGGAAGGCGGCCTGGGCGGCTTCCTTGTTGCCGCTCGCCAGCGCCTCTTCGACCTTGCGGACGAAGGTGCGCACGCGCGAGCGCCGTGACTTGTTGATGTCCGCGCGGCGCGCGATCTTGCGGGTAGCTTTCTTGGCCGAGGGTGTATTGGCCATGGTGCCTCTCTTTGTCTCTCGTGAAGCGCCGCGGCGGCAAGCCGGTAGGCACAAAAACAATCAGGCAGCCGCACGGGCCGCCTTGGTTGGGGCGGCTTATAGTTCAGCTTGTGCAAGGCGTCAACGAGGAAGCCACCGCTTTTTGAGCGCAACCTGTGGTCAGCGGTTGCGGAAGCTCGGCGTCCGCTTCTCGACGAACGCGGCCATGCCTTCCTTCTGGTCGTCGAGCGCGAACATGGCGTGGAACACGCGCCGTTCGAACCGCAGCCCTTCCGAGAGCGTCGTCTCGTAGGCGCGGTTCACCGCCTCCTTGTTCATCATCACCGCCGGCTGCGAGAATTCGGCGATCTTCGCGGCGGTCTTCAGTGCGTCCTCGATCAGTTCGCCCAGCGGAACGACGCGCGATACGAGCCCGGAGCGCTCGGCTTCGGCGGCATCCATCATGCGACCGGTCAGGCACATTTCCATCGCCTTCGACTTGCCGACGAAGCGGGTGAGGCGCTGGGAGCCGCCCATCCCCGGCATGACCCCGAGAGTGATCTCCGGCTGGCCGAATTTCGCGTTGTCGGCTGCGATGATGAAATCGCACATCATGGCGAGCTCGCAGCCGCCGCCGAGCGCATAGCCGGCAACCGCGGCGATGACCGGCTTGCGGACGCGGTTGAGTTCGTCCCAGCCGGCGAAGAAGTCGTCGCCATACATCTCCGCATAGCTTTTCGACTGCATCTCCTTGATGTCGGCCCCGGCCGCAAAGGCCTTCTCCGAGCCGGTGAGCACGATCGCGCCGATGGCGTTGTTGGCGTCGAACGCCTTCGCCGCGTCGATCACCTCCGCGAGAACCTGCGAGTTGAGGGCGTTCAGCGCCTTCGGCCGGTTGAGGGTGATCAGGCCGACCTTGCCGCGGGTTTCTACGAGGATGGTTTCATAAGGCATTTGCGGGATTCCCTTGGTTCGAAGGAGGCACTGCGGCTCGCCTATCTTTGGCAGGTGGGGCAAAAAAACGTGGAGCGGCCGCTCTGGACGATCCTGTGCACGACGCCGCCGCAGCCGGGGGTGCGGCACGCCTCGCCTTCCCGATCGTAGACGGAAAAGCGGTGCTGGAAATAGCCGAGCGAGCCGTCGACATGCATATAATCCTTCAGGGAGGATCCTCCGGCGGCGATGGCGTCCGCTATCACCTCGCGGACGGCCTGCGCCAGCCTCTCGGCGCGCTGTGTCGAGGCTCCGGACTTCGATGCGATCGTGCCGGCGCTGCGGCGCGGCGACAAGCCGGCCCGCCAGAGCGCTTCCGACACGTAGATGTTGCCGAGCCCTGCGATGAGCCTCTGATCGAGAAGGGCGGCCTTAAGCGGGGCCGCGCGGCCCCGGAACAGGCTGGCGAGCAGCGCGCCGTCAAGCACGTTGCCGGTCGGCTCGACGCCGAGACTGTCGAGCATTGGGTGGCCGCCTTGGGGATCGGCGAACAGCATGAAGCCGAACCGGCGAGGATCGTTGAAGACCACGCGCGCCGGCTCGCCTTTTGGCGTTCGCAGGCTGAAGACCACATGGTCGTGGAGTTGATCCTTCGAACGTGGGTGGTGGGATTCGCCGGGCGCAACCGCGTCCGTATCGTTCTGGATGCGGAACGAGCCGGTCATGCCCAGATGGCAGATAAGCGCGGGGGCGCCCGCGGTGTGAAGGAGCAGGTACTTCGCCCGACGCGCGATTCCGACCACCTTCTGGCCGGCAAGCCGTGCCGCCATGTCTTCGGGGAAGGGAAAGCGCAGGTCGGGACGCCGCAGCTCGACCTTCTCGATCTCAGCGCCCTCGAAAACCGGTTCCAGGCCGCGCCGGACCGTTTCGACTTCGGGAAGTTCGGGCATGTCCTATGCGATCGCGCCGTGGAAAGAACGCCCGTGTGGGCCGGGCGGCAGGCCAAGATGCTCGGCAACGGTTTCGCCGATGTCGGCGAACGTCGTCCGCAGTCCGACATCGCCGCCCCTCATACCCGGACCGACACCGAGGACTGGCACACGCTCGCGGGTGTGGTCGGTGCCTTTGCACGTGGGATCGCAACCGTGATCCGCGGTGAGGATCAGAAGATCGCCTGGCGCAAGCTTCTGCAGGGCCTCAGGCAGCCTGCGGTCGAACGCCTCGAGCGCCGCCGCGTAGCCCGCTACATCGCGCCGATGGCCATAGAGGGCGTCGAAGTCGACGAAATTGGCGAAGACGAGATCGCCGTCGCCGGCCTCGTCCATGGCCGCCAGCGCGGTGTCGAAAAGAGCCATGTTGCCTGCGCCCTTGCGGACCTCGGTCACGCCCTGATGCGCGAAGATGTCGCCGATCTTGCCGACGGCGATGACACGGCTGCCGCGCGCCGCCAGCCGGTCGAGAAGGGTCGGCTCGGCCGGCGGAACGGCATAGTCGCGGCGGTTGGCCGTCCGCTGGAATTCGCCCCGGCGTTCGCCGACGAAGGGCCGGGCGATCACCCGCCCGATGTTCAGCGGATCCACCAGTCGGCGCACGATTTCGCAGAGGTCGTAGAGGCGCTGGAGGCCGAAATGCGTTTCGTGCGCGGCGATCTGGTAGACCGAGTCGGCCGAGGTGTAGCAGATCGGCTTGCCGGTCCGGATGTGCTCCTCGCCGAATTCCTCGAGGATCTCGGTTCCGGAAGCATGGCGGTCGCCCAGGATCCCGGGAAGCCCGCCTTCGCGAACGATGGATGTCGTGAGTTCAGCGGGGAATGCGGGCTGCGTGTGCGGAAAGTAGCCCCACTCGAAGGGCACCGGCACTCCCGCGATTTCCCAATGCCCGGAAGGGGTATCCTTGCCGCTTGAGACTTCCTGCGCGGCGGCATGGAACGCTGCCGCCGCCGGCGCTGGCTCTGCCAGGCCGTGGGCCGATCCGCAGGCGATGCGGGCGGCGGCGGACAGCCCCAGCGAAAGCATGTTCGGTACGTGCAGGGGGCCGCTTCGCAGCCCCTGGCGGTCGCCTTCTCCGCGCGCGCAGGCCAGCGCGATGTGGCCGAGCGTATTTGATCCTTCGTCGCCGTACTTCGCCGCGTCTGCAGCGCCGCCGATCCCGAAAGAATCAAGTACAAAGAGGAATGCCCGCGCCATTGAGCCTCCGATCCGCCGCGTCCCGTAGCATAGTCTCTTCGCTCAAATGGGCGACGACGGGGAAATTGGCAAGCGTCACGGCCTTGCGCAACGGCCGTCTGGCGTATTGGCGGCGCGCTTTCGCAGCCTGTTTCGGCCGCACCGCGAAACGGGCGCTGTCGCGCTGCGCGGCCCAACAGTCTGCCGTACGCGTGCTCGTCGCGGTATCAGTCGTGTGGATGCTCCCAGCGGCTGGCTTGGCGCAATCCACCTGGCAGGAACAGATCGGGACCTTTCGCATCGGGCTCGTTACCGAGCCGGGAGGCGACAACGCCATTGAGGGACTGCCGGCGCTCAGGAAGGCATATGCGCTGGCGCTTGGCGTGCCGGTCGAATTCTTCGTGGCTAGCGACTATCGGGCGCTCATCGAGGCGCAGGCGAGCGGCCGCAGCCACTACGGGATCTATTCGGCGTCGGCCTACGCTGCAGCCGCGCTTTCCTGCGACTGCGTATCGCCTCTGGTCGCGCCGACCGGGAGCAGCGGCGCGGTGGGCATACGATCGGTGCTGATCGCCAGGGCAGGCTCGATGTCGGCGATGTCGGACATCTCCAGACACCGCGTCGCGGTCGGCGGCCCGGATGATGTGACCGGTTTTCTCATGCCGCTGGCGGCCATGAGGCGGGAAGGCGTCGCCTCGACGGGCGGGGAGGCGTTCCTGATCCGCACCGCGTCGGCCGAGGAGGCGCAGGCACGGCTGCTGGCCGGCGAGGTCGACGCCATGTTCGGGTGGATCGAGACAGGCGTCGGCAAGAGGCCGATGGAAGGCTCGGGGACGCTGGAGCAGCTTGCCGCCGCAGGAGCAGGCGAGGGCGCGTTCCGCGTCATCTGGACGTCCGATCTTCTGCGCTACGGCCCGCACGCAATCGGCAAGCATCTCGATCCGGAAGTGCGCAGGCGCCTGGTGCCCTTTCTGGTCGGTCTCAAGGACAGCGACCCCGAGCTTTTCGGCAAGCTGGAGCGCCATCATGCGGGCGGATTCTCCAGCGTGAAGGAGGCGGACTACGAGACCGCGCTGGAACTCGTGCGGGACATGGCCGGCCTCGAAAAATAGGAGGTTGCTTCGTTCAGGGGCAGCTTTCGCACTTGATGTCGGTGCTGCTGTAGCGTGGGCGCAGATAGAACGTCTCGGCCATATTGATGTTGGAGAACGCCGACAGCAGACCAACGGGTTCCGTCTTTTCGGACCATGTGAGCATCGGATTGTAGTCGAGCTTGCTGGTCACGCGGATGTAGAACGCCCCCGGCGCGCGGAGGTCGGCTAGCTGGGCGTCGTTGATCACGGTATTCTTGGTGACGACGTGCTCCGGATTCCCCGAAGAGTTCAGCTTCACGGACCACAGGACGGTGGCGGTCGGCGTTGAATTGCCGTCGAACTGGATGGCGGTCACTTCGATCTGCGGCCCCTCCCTGGTTCGGTTGTAGGGCTGGATGAGCGACTTTCCGATCTGCATGATGGCGACGACCTCATCCACGGAAGTCGCCGTCTGCTGCGTGATCAGGTCCGCCACCATGCTCCCGATGCGGGAGACCTTCCTGTTGGCCTCCAGGGCCTGGGAAGCTTCCATGGTGATGAAGTACATGCACAGGAGAACCGGGACGATGAACGCGAATTCGATCGCCGCGACCCCCTGCCGGTCGCGGTGCAACGACTTCATCCGTCCAAGGAGGCGCGGCGGTATCGCAAATTTTCGGCGCCATGCGGCGTTCATCGTTCGATCCCCCGCTCTAGTCCGGAAATGGCTCGTTCTGCCAGGTGGCGGTCGCGAAATGCAGCGCCTTGCCGTCGTTCAGCGTCGACATCCAGCCGCGCATGATGTCGGTGATCACGGGCCACCTGTAATAGACCCGAAGGATGTTCTTCGACTGCGACGGACCCGGCTCGAACTTGAAGGCGCCGTCGTCGATGAAAATCTCGCGAGCCGCAGTCACGTAGGTCTTCAGCGCGGCAGCTTCGGCGAAGGTATCGAAGTTCCTGAGATCGAACTCCAGGTCGGGACAGCCTGCGCTGACGAAGGCCGCCTGCAGCCGGTCGCAGATCTTTTCCCTGAACTCCTCCTTCGTGATCTCGCCTTTCTTGATTTCTCCGGTCCGCAGCTGGCGGGCCAGGTCGTCGGTCACGTTCTGAAGGTAGACCTCCGCCGCGAACGAGATGCAGCTTTCCAGTATGGCGAAGACGAGCAGCGTGAAAGGAAACGCCAGCAGGGCGAATTCAACGACGGTCGCGCCGTCGCGGCCCTTCACGAAGCCGCGCAGCAGCCCTTTGCGAGGCGTGCGGGCCCTGCCGTTGGGTGCTTGCCAGTCCGAATGCATCACGGGTCCCCGCCGATCATTTCGCTTCGTGGCGCGAACAATAGGCGAAATGCGTTGAAATGCTGTTTTGCCGTTCGATAGGAAATTGGCCGGCGGCTTAACCCGCGGCTAACCAGGCGCTGTCGTTGCCGCCGCCTGCGTCAGTTGCCGTTGCGTGTAGCCTCCGACATTGCTTCCGCGGCCGACATGTAGGCTGCCTCGCAATTCGGCGTGCAGGAGAGCGTTTGCATGCTCGCCCGCCTGAACACGCGGATGGTGCTTGCCTCGTCGCGCGACACCACCACCTGCTCGTCGACGATGGGGGCGCCTGTGTCGTCGAGCACCACCAGGTTGGTGGAGCCGAAGCCTTTGCCGGTAAGCACGATGGTCGTGGCGTCCTGCACCGAGGCGTCGGCGATCTGCGGGTTGCCGATGACGATCGTGTCGGCTGGCCGCGAAAGCTTGACGATCTTGGCCTGATTGAGCTGGACCGAGATGTCCGCGGCCTGGGCGCTGAGCGCCAGCGCAAACAGCGCCGCAGCGAATGTGGCGCTGCCGCCTGCGACAGTTCGAATGTGCATGCCCGCCTCCACAGCCCAGAGCGTTGAACAGAAGATGAACCAGATTGGTGAACCAAGGGTTAAGTTCCCCGGCGTCGCACGATGCCTGGCGGCAAGACTGTCCGTACGCGCGCGAGAAAGGCCGATGGCCGCGAAAACCGCGAAAAGTTCTTCGGACTACTTAGCCCGACATTAACCACTGGCCGACGATGCGGCGTGCAACACTTCGGTAACGCTGTCTCTTAAGCCGATCGAAACAGCTTCCGCCTAGTGTGCAGCCATCCGATCGACGGAAGAACAATGTTGACGGAAGTGCTGTATCACTCGGAGCAAGGAGTTCTCCATGGCTAAGCTTGTTGCACGTTTTGTGAAGGATAAATCCGGCGCGACCGCAATCGAATACGGTCTGATCGCCGCTCTCATCGCCCTCGCCATCATGGTCGGCGCCACCAACCTCGGCAGCTCGCTGAACGAGCAGTTCAGCTTCATCGCCGGCGAACTGGACAACGCCACGACGAACGCCGGGCAGTAAGTGTTCGTCTGACGGGTTGAAAGAAAGGGCCGTCCCACCGGGCGGCCTTTTCTTTTCGGACGTGTGTGAGATCGCCAATTCCGGTCCCGAAACGCAGCATCGGATGAGAATTCCATGGTGGAAGCCGCGATTTTCGTCATCTTTCCGTTCTGCATGGTCTTTGCGGCGGTCTCCGACCTGCTGTCTATGACGATCGCGAACCGTGTTTCGGTGATCCTGATCGCGGCCTTTGCCGTGCTGGCGCCGCTGACCGGCATGGACTGGACGACCTACGCCTGGCACTTCGCTGCCGGCGGCGTCGTTCTCGCGGTCACCTTCGGCGTGTTCGCCATCGGCGGCATGGGCGGAGGCGACGCCAAGCTGATGACGGCGACGTCGGTATGGATGGGCTTTGGCTTCCTGCTGATGGACTATCTTGTGATGACGGCGTTCATTGGCGGCCTGCTCACGCTGCTGATCCTGCTGTTCCGCAAGTCGCCGCTCGCGATGATCCACGGGCAGAACCTGTTCCTGCGCCACCTGTCGGACGCGAAGACGGGCATTCCGTACGGCATCGCGCTGGGCGCGGCCGGCCTAATCGTCTTTCCGAAGTCTCCGTTGGCCGCCGCCGCCCTGCAAAGCCTCGCGGCCAACTAGTTTCCCGGTTCTGAATCTCGCCCGAACTCTTCGATCGATGGCAGCGCCAGATTCCAAAAGCAGCGGATACTAGCAATTCGGCGATTCCGAACGCCGTTCTGAGATCAATGTTTGCTCGCAGCCCATTCGCCAAAGCCAGGGAGCTTTGAAAACACGACACTCGCGATGGTTGTTAGAATTGTCGTAAACGTTAAATTAATCACAATCGTAAGGATTGAATTAACCATAATTTGACGATTGCGGACGCATTGTCGGCCCCGAATTGCTGATTTGGCGGCTTGGGGTCCGAAATCATGCCAGCGTCGCGAGTGATTATTCTGGGTGTGGCTGTCGCCGCCGCTGGCGGCGCTGGCTACGTCGCCAAGTTCATGAACAACGAGGCTCCCCGGGCGATAGTTCAAGCTCCGGCGCCGACGATTGCCACGTCGGAAGTTCTGGTCCTTGCCTCCGACGTGTCGATGGGCACCAGCCTGGGCGACAGGATCAGCTGGCAGAGCTGGCCCGACGACGCGGTGAACCCGAACTTCATCACCCGCAGCACCGAGCCGGAGGCGCTCGAGCAGATGCGCGAATCCGTGGCGCGCGTGCCGCTCTATGCCGGCGAGCCGGTCCGCAAGTCGAAGCTCATCGGGGGCGGCCAGTCCTTCCTGTCGGCGGTGCTTCCGGCCGGCCACCGGGCCGTCGCGACGTCGATTTCGGCTGAATCCGCGGCAGGCGGCTTCATCCTGCCCAACGACTTTGTCGACGTGATCATGGTGCGGCGCGGCGAAGGCGCGACGGGAAGCCCCGGCGGCTTCGTCACCGAAACGATCCTCAAGAACATCCGCGTCCTGGCGATCGACCAGACGATTCAGGAGGACGAGGAAGGCAAGAAGGTCAAGGTGGGGTCGACAGCCACGCTGGAGCTGACACCCGAGCAGGCCGAGATCATCACGGTCGCGCAACAGATGGCCGACCGCCTGTCGCTCACTCTGCGCGCCATCGTCGACACCAATGAGAGACCGAGCGATCAGGCCGACTACCTCGTGGCCGGGCGCGGCAAGGGGGGCACCGTGCGGTTGATCAGGTCCGGTGAGGTCACCGAGGTAGGGGCGAGGAAATGACGCATCCCGATAGCCTTCGCATGGCTCTCACGCGTGGCAGGCGCGCGCTGCGCACTGCCGGCACGCTGGCGATCTCATGCGCCATGCTGGCGGCGAGCCCCGGTGTGCCGGCCCTCGACGCTGCTGCGGTCGCCCAGGAAGCGAAAGTGCGCTCGTTGGGCAAGGGCGCCCAGCGGGTCAACCTCGGCCTCAACAAGTCGATCGTCATCGACCTGCCCGCCGATGCCTACGACATACTGGTTGCCAATCCCGGCGTGGCGGATGCCGTCACCCGCACCTCGCGGCGCATCTTCTTGTTCGGCAAGGCGGTCGGAGAGACCAACATCTACGTGTTCGGACCCAACGGCGAGCAGATCGTCAGCCTTGACCTGAAGGTCGAGCGCGACGTCACCGGCCTTGAGGCCTATCTCAAGCGGTTCATTCCCGAGTCCGACATCACGGTCGAACTCCTGAACGACAACGTCGTGCTCACCGGCACTGTCGAGACGCCTCTCGACTCGACGCGTGCGGTCGACCTTGCGCGCATCTTCGTCAGCGGTGGCGAGGCGACGACCGGCCAGTATTCGCAGACGGCCTCAGGCGGTTCGTCCGACTCCGGCGTGGCGATCAACAATCCGGACCGCTCGCGGCGTGTCAGCCAGATCGTCAACCTCCTGAAGATCGTCGGCGAGGACCAGGTCACCTTGAAAGTGACCGTCGCCGAGGTCAGCCGCTCCGTCATGAAGCAGCTCGGCGTCAATATGATCGCCAGCGGCGCTAGCAACGGCCTGAGCTGGGGCGCCATCAGCAAGCCGATCTACGGCCTTGGCAAGCCGCTTGCACAGTCCGGCCTTTCGCTGACCGGCGATATCCTCGACAGCTATCTCAACGCGATGGAACAGACCGGCGTCATGAAGACGCTGGCCGAACCCACTCTCACCGCGGTTTCCGGAGAGAAGGCGACGTTCAAGGTCGGCGGGGAATTCAACCTCGTGAGCAGCCAGTCGGTGTCGCCGCCGAGCCCTGCCATCGACAACAATGGCGACGGAGTTCTGGACGAGCCGGCATCTTATGGCGGCGTCACCTACGGCATCGAGAAGATCGAGTACGGCATCGGGCTGGAGTTCCTTCCGACCGTGCTGTCGCCCGGGCGCATAAGCCTGAAGGTCCGCACCTCGGTCTCGGAGCCGACCACGGAAGGGTCCGTTGGCCTTCCCGCCGATCCTCTGATGATCCAGGGCGCAAATTTCCTGTCGCTGCGCAAGCGCCTGGCCGACACCACGGTCGAGCTGCCCTCAGGTGGCTCCATGATGATCGCCGGCCTCGTCCGCGACGAGTTGCGGCAGGCGGTCCATGGCCTTCCTGGCCTGACCAAGATCCCGGTGCTGGGCACGCTGTTCCGCAGCAGGGACTTCGTGCGCAACGAAAGCGAGCTGGTCATCATCATCACGCCTTACCTGACCAAGCCGACCTCCCGCCAGGCGCTGGCCAGGCCCGACGACAATTTCAATCCCCCCAGCGATGGCGCCGGCTTCATCCTGGGCCGTGTGAACCGCGTCTACGGCACCATGAAGACCGACCTGCCGAATGGCCGCTACCACGGCGTCGTCGGCTACATCTACAAGTGATCGGAGTTCCGACCATGCGCTTCGAATCCATAGGATCCAGCTTTCCCGGCGCTCTGCGCCCGGTGGTCGCGATCGCCGCGCTGGCGCTGCTGGCCGGCTGCGCAAACCGCGACAGCATCACGGTGGGCTCGATCCCGGACGACTACCGGACCAATCACCCGATCATGATCTCCCAAAAGGAGCAGGTCGTCGACGTGCCGGTCGCCGCGACCGATCGCGACGCGACCAAGACCCAGCGCATCGCAGTCGAGGGCTTCATCGCCAACTACGATCGCAGCGCCGCTCCGCCGGTGTCGATCCTCATTCCCGCGGGTTCGGTCAACGAGCTTGCGGCCAACCACGTCGCCGAGGGGCTGGTCCAGGTGCTCAAGAGGAACGGAGTGCCGCGCAGCCGCATTTCGGTGCTCGCATATCAGGCCGGCGCCGCCGAGACCGAGGCCCCGATCCGGGTCTCCTACGTGGCGATGACCGCGCACACGGATCGCTGCGGCAGGTGGCCGGACGATCTGACGAACACCGTCGAGAACAAGCACTACGCGAACTTCGGCTGCGCCTATCAGAACAATCTGGCCGCGCAGATCGCCAATCCGGCCGATCTGCTCGGTCCGCGCAAGCCTGGCGACATCGACGCCGAGCGACGCAACATCGTCATAGACGACTACCGGAACCGTGCTTCGGGCGGCGGCGGTGGTGAGGTGCAATACTAGTTGCGGGAGGCGGGGATGAGCAACAACGTGGCCCTTGATCCCGACTACGAGGATCACGATCAGGTTCAGCGCGATGCGGCGTCCATGAAGGCGATGCGCCCGATCCCGCGTATCTCCATCCAGGCGTTCTGCGAGACGGAGGGCATCGCCAATCCTATCGAGCGGGCAGCCGAGGATCGCCGCATGGCGAAGGCGCACCTTAAGGTGCACATGGGCGGCATAGCCACGGCGATCGAGTTCTACAGGTCGGCTCCGACGCCGAACCTCATCATCCTCGAGTCGCGGCAGGAGCCTAATGCGCTGCTGCAGGCCCTGCGGCAGCTTGCCGAATTTTGCGATCCGACCACGAAGGTGGTGGTGATCGGCCACTACAACGACGTCGGCCTCTATCGGGATCTCGTCCGCTCCGGCGTGTCGGAATACATGGTGGCGCCGATCTCTCTGGCCGACGTGATCGGCGTCACGTCCACCATCTTCGTCGATCCGGATGCCGCCCCGATCGGCCGTTCGATCGCATTCGTCGGCGCCAAGGGCGGCGTCGGCTCGTCGACGATTGCCCACAATGTCGGCTGGTGCATGTCGACGCTGTTCAAGTCGGAAGTCGTGGTCATGGACCTCGACCTTCCTTTCGGCACCGCAAACATCAACTTCGATCAGGATCCGGTGCAGGGCATCGCCGAGGCGGTGTTTTCCCCGGAGCGCATCGACGAGGTCTATCTCGACCGCCTGCTCGCGCAGTGCGCCGAGCACCTGTCGCTGCTCGCCGCACCTTCGACGCTCGATCGCGTCTACGACTTCGACGCCGACGCGTTCACGTCCATCATCGACACGGCGCAGCGCACGGCCCCGCTGCTGGTGCTCGACGTGCCCCATATCTGGAGCGGCTGGAGTCGGAGCACGTTGGCCCAGGCCGACGAGGTGGTCATCACCGCCGTGCCGGATCTGGCAAACCTGCGCAACACCAAGAACATGGTCGACATGCTGAAGAAGCTGAGGCCCAACGACGCTCCGCCGAGACTCGTCCTCAATCAGGCGGGGATCGCCAAGCGTCCCGAGATTTCACCAGCGGACTTCAGCGAGCCCTTGGGACTGAGTCCCATGGCGGTCGTTCCCTTCGATCCGCAGTTGTTCGGGAATGCATCGAACAATGGCCGCATGCTTGGCGAAATGGATTCCAAGCACCCGGCGGTTCAGATGGTCCGGGACATCGCCCACGTGCTCACGGGCCGCGGCGAGATCAAGACAAAGAAGCAGCCGATCCTGGCCGATCTGCTCGGCAAGCTGAAGCGCAAGAAGTGACGCGCACCGCGCGAGGCAGGTAGTCGACGATGTTTGGGAAGCGGGGCAGTGATGGAGGCGACCGGGGCGTGCCGGAATTCCGGCCGTCGCCCCCTGGCGACGCCTCCCAGTCGAGGCAAATGCCAGCTCCGGCCGCGTCTGCGGACGCGCGATCGGCGACAAAGCGCATCGCGGTCGACGCGCCTCCGCCCATGGCCCCGCAGCGCGAGAAACGCGCGCCCATGCGCGAGCGCAGCGAGACCTATTACGACACCAAATCGCAGGTCTTCTCGGCGCTGATCGATACGATCGACCTCTCGCAGCTGGCCAAGCTCGACCCGGAGAGCGCCCGCGAGGAAATCCGCGACATCGTCAACGACATCATCGCGATCAAGAATTTCGCGATGTCGATCGCCGAGCAGGAGGAACTGCTCGAGGATATCTGCAACGACGTGCTGGGCTACGGCCCGCTGGAGCCGCTGCTCGCCCGCGACGACATCGCCGACATCATGGTGAATGGCGCCAAGACCGTCTTCATCGAGGTCAACGGCAAAGTCGAGAACACGTCGATCCGCTTCCGCGACAACCAACAGCTGCTGAACATCTGCCAGCGTATCGTAAGCCAGGTCGGCCGCCGCGTCGACGAAAGCTCGCCGATCTGCGACGCCCGATTGCCGGACGGCTCGCGCGTCAACGTCATCGCCCCGCCGCTGGCATTGGATGGCGCTGCCCTAACCATCCGCAAGTTCAAGAAGGACAAGCTCAATCTCGATCAGTTGGTGAAGTTCGGCGCGATTGCGCCGGAAGGCGCCGAGGTCCTGAAGATCATCGGCCGGGTGCGCTGCAACGTCATCATCTCGGGCGGCACCGGTTCGGGCAAGACGACTTTGCTCAACTGCCTGACAAAATATATCGACCGGGAAGAGCGCGTCATCACCTGCGAGGATACGGCGGAACTTCAGCTGCAGCAGCCCCATGTCGTTCGGCTGGAAACCCGCCCGCCGAACCTTGAAGGCGAGGGCGAAGTGACCATGCGCGACCTCGTCAAGAACTGCCTGCGTATGCGTCCTGAACGCATCATCGTCGGCGAGGTGCGCGGACCCGAGGTGTTCGACCTGCTGCAGGCGATGAACACGGGTCACGACGGCTCGATGGGCACCATCCACTCCAACTCGCCGCGCGAATGCCTGAACCGTATGGAATCGATGATCGCCATGGGAGGGTACTCGCTGCCGCAGAAGACCGTGCGCGAGATCATCGTCGGCTCGGTGGATGTCATCATCCAGGCAGCCCGCCTGCGCGATGGCTCCCGTCGCATCACCCACATCACGGAAGTGATCGGCATGGAAGGCGACGTCATCATCACCCAGGACCTCGTGCTCTACAACATCAAGGGCGAGGACGCCTCGGGGCGCATTCTCGGTCAGCACGTGTCGACCGGCATCGGTCGTCCCCATTTCTGGGACCGCGCGCGCTACTATGGCGAGGAGCAGCGTCTGGCCGGTGCGCTGGAAGCCATGGAAAAGCGGGCGGATTGATCGGATCCCATGTTCGGCCTGGATCTCACTTTTCTGGCGATCGTCGCCCTCGCGGGGCTCAGCGCAGGCAGTGTCGCCTATGCGCTCCTGTTCAACCGGGTGCAGGACGAGCGCAAGGCGGAGCGGCGGCTGGAGGGCGTCAAGCGCTCGGATCTGGAGCGCGATTCCGAACGCGCCATGCGCGACCGGGATGCCGAGGTGGTGCGCCGGCGCAAGTCGATCGCCGAGTCGCTCAAGGCTCTCGAAGAGCGGGAGAAGGATCGCGACCGCAACCTCCGCAAGCCGCCGCTCAAGGTCCAGATCAAGCAGGCCGGTCTCTCAATTCCGATTGAGCGCTTCTGGATGTATTCGGCGATCAGCGGGGCCGTGTTTGCCTTCGCCGCCTTCGCCGGGGGCGCGCCAATCTATGTGGTGCCGGCGGCGCTCCTCGTGGGCGTGGTGGGCTTCCCGCGCTGGACCGTGTCGTTCCTGCGCAAGCGCCGTATCAAGGCATTTCTCGAAGAGTTCCCCAACGCCCTGGACATCATCGTGCGCGCGGTGAAATCCGGCCTGCCGTTGAATGACGGAGTACGGTTGATCGCGCACGAAGCCAAGGAACCGGTAAAGACCGAGTTCCGCCGCATCGTCGAGGCCCAGCAACTCGGCCTCTCGATACCCGACGCCTCGATGCGCATGATCGAGACCATGCCCTGCCCGGAGGCCGGCTTCTTCGGCATCGTCATCCAGATCCAGTCGCAGGCGGGCGGCAATCTCTCCGAGGCGCTGGGCAACCTTTCGCGCGTGCTGCGCGACCGCAAGAGGATGAAGGCCAAGGTGCAGGCGCTCTCCATGGAAGCCAAGGCTTCCGCCGCCATCATCGGCGCCTTGCCCTTTATCGTCGCCTGCCTCGTCTACCTGTCGAGCCCCAACTATATCATGCCGCTGTTCACGACGAGCGTCGGCCACATCATCATCGGCGTCTCGCTGTTCTGGATGTCGATCGGCATCATGGTGATGCGCAAGATGATCAATTTCGAGGTTTGAGGCCGCGCGATGTCGGAACAGGTCATCAAGACGCTCACGGACCCTTCCTTCCTGATCTCGATCCTCGTCGCGATCGCCGTCTTCGCCACTCTGGTCACTGCGCTGCCGGCCTTCGGCGGCGATCCGCTCAAAAGCCGGATGAAGTCGGTCGCGCTGGAGCGCGAGCAGCTGCGCGCCAAGCAGCGAAGCTGGCTGGCGAGCGATGCGGAGCGGCGCAAGGGCGGGCTGCGCGAGGAGCAGTCGGAGCGGGTACGCAAAATCGTTGACCGTCTCGATCTGAGGCGAGCGCTGGCCGACGAATCGACCATGCAGAAGCTGCGCCACGCCGGCTTCCGCGGCAACAATCCGACGAACATCTTTCTCTTTGCGCGGTTGGTGATGCCCGCCGCGGGCCTGGCGCTGGCCGCGATCTACATTTTTGTCCTCGGCGGACTGCCGGACAAGCCGCCGATGGTGAAGCTGTTCGTCTGCATCCTCGCCGGCTATGGCGGCTTCTACGCGCCGGTGCTCTACGTGACCAACCGCTCCACCAAACGCAAGCAGTCCATCCAGCTTGCCTGGCCCGACGCGCTGGACCTGATGCTGATCTGCGTGGAATCCGGCATGTCCATCGAAGCCGCCTTCCGCAAGGTGGCCGACGAGATCGGCAGCCAGTCGGTCGACCTCGCCGAGGAACTGGTGCTCACCAATGCCGAGCTGTCATATCTCCAGGAACGCCGTGCGGCCTATGAAAATCTGGCCGAACGCACGGGCCTGGAATCGGTCAAGTCGGTGTCCCAGACGCTGATCCAGGCCGAACGCTACGGTACGCCCGTGGCGCACGCCCTGCGCGTGCTGGCCCAGGAGAGCCGCGAGATGCGGATGAACGAGGCAGAGAAGAAGGCGGCCGCTCTGCCGCCCAAGCTGACGGTTCCGATGATCCTGTTCTTCCTGCCGGTGCTGTTCGCCGTCATCCTCGGCCCAGCCGGCATCCAGGTGAGCCAGCGCGGCATCTTTCCGAACTAGGCCTTCCCGGTCGCTGCCCGATCTCGCCCGGCAGGCCCGCCGCCCGATTGCATCAGGAAGCGCTCGCCGGCAGGGGCGGGTTGTGCGGCTTCGGTCAGGTCCGTATACGATCCACGCCCGCCTCTCGGCGCCGCTCAGCTCATCTCTCTTGGGAGACGCCCATGGCCGATACCCCCTCGAAGCTCCGCATCCTCGTCCTCTTCGGAGGACGCTCGGCCGAGCACGACGTGTCGGTGCTTTCGGCGACCAATGTCGCACGGGCGCTGGATCCCGCGAAGTACCACCTCCTCCCCGTGTTCGTCACCCGGGAAGGGCAATGGATTCTGAGCAGCTTCGAGGATGGCGAACTGGCGAAGCCGTCATCCGGAACGGAGATCTGCCTGGTGCCGGGAGGGCAGGGGCGTGCGATGGCCATTCCTGCAGAAGGCCGGCCCTACGAACTGCCACGGGTCGACGCGCTTTTTCCCGTCCTGCACGGATTGCATGGCGAGGACGGAGCGGTGCAGGGGCTTGCCGAGGTCGCACGCGTGCCGCTGGTCGGATGCGGCATCCTCGGCTCGGCCGCGGCCCTCGACAAGGACATCGCCAAGCGGCTGCTGAAGGAGGCCGGTGTTCCCGTTGCGCGCTCCGTCACGATACGTCGCGAAACGGTTCCGGGGTTTGCCGAACTGCGGGAAACGCTCGGGCTCCCGGTGTTCGTCAAGCCGGCACGGCAGGGCTCGTCCGTGGGAGTGAGCAAGGTGTCGACCGAAGCGGACTACAAGGCGGCGCTCGCCGAGGGTTTCAGGCACGACAGCAAGCTGCTGGCCGAAGAATTCGTCCGTGGCCGCGAGATCGAATGCAGCGTGCTGGAGGATGCGCAGGGCGGGCTTTTCGTGTCTCGTCCGGGCGAGATCGTGCCGGCCGAGAGCCACGGCTTCTACACCTACGATGCCAAGTACGTGGACGCGGAGGGTGCGGCCCTGAAGATCCCTGCCGAACTGCCGGGGGAGATTGAGCGCGACATCCGCGAGACGGCGGCCAAGGCGTTCCGCGCGGTCGGCTGCGATGGCATGGCACGCGTGGATTTCTTCGTGACGCAGGACATGCGGTTTCTCGTCAACGAGCTCAACACGATACCCGGCTTCACCGACATCAGCATGTATTCTAAGGCGATGGCCGCTAGTGGCGTCAGCTATGCCGAGGTCATCGACCGGCTGGTGGCGCACGGGCTGGGGCGTGCCGCCCGGGCCGCCTGAAGGCGACCCCGCCTGACGGACGGGATCAGTTGGTGTTGGTTTCCCGCCGGCCGTCCTCTTCCTTGATCTGCTTCCACGCGTTCTGCTGGGAGAGCATCGATCTCAGATAGGCGACATTGGCGCGGGCCTGCTCCGGTGACAGCTCCTGGCTGGCGATCTGCTCCGCCTCGGCGAAGCGCCCCTGAAGGCCGACGACGAGGGCGAGATTCTGGCGCACGCGGCTGTCGCCGCCCGGCTGGTCGGAGGCGGTTCGCATATAAGTTTCCGCCGTCTTGAGATCGCCTTCGAGCAGGTAGGACATGCCGAGATTCGAGAGCACCGAAGGCTCGTTCGGCTTGGCGTCGAGAGCCTTGCGATAGAGGGCGCGCGCCTCGTTGGGCTGCCCGAGCTGGTCGAGGATGGCGGCTTCGGCGGACTGCAGCTTCCAGTCCGGATATTCGGGCGTCTGGGCCCGGCGGACGGCGTCGAGCGCGGGTTCGAGCTGGCCGGCGCCCGCCAGCGCCTTGCCGTAGGCGGCCAGCACTTCGCGGTCCTTCGAATGAATGATCGCCAGCTTGCGCATCACCGCAAGCGACTGGTCGGCGCGGCCGTTCATCTGCAGCACCGCTGCATATCGAAGCCCTGTCGCCTTGTCCTTCGGATCACGGGCATAGGCCTGGCCGAGCGACACGGCGGCGTTCGAAAGTTCGCCGGCCGACATTTGTTCGACGGCTTTCCCGGAGGTGGCGCGGGAGATGGAGCCGGTGGTCATACGGTCGTTGGCGCAGCCGGCCAGCGTCGCCGCCACGGCCATCGCCGCGCCGGCCATCAGAATGCGATTAGCAGTTGCCTTCGCGCGGCGTTTGGTGAACATCGGCCCCCGACTCTCCGTTCGAAATGCTGCGGCCTTGCCTGTGGGCCGTCCCCTCTTTGGAGAAATATTCCGTTAACCCTAACGGTTGGTTAAGAGCCGCCTGTGGCTAATCTCCCTGTCAAGGACCTGCGAAATGAGCGTTGAATTCGTCGAAGGCGCCGTCGAAGGCGCGCTGCCGATCTATCTGGTCGGCAAGGACAAGCTCGATGAAAGCGGCCTGGATCCGGCTGCCGTCAATTGGGCGAAGGCCAATGGCTTCTCCGGCGAGGCGGGAAGGCTTCTGCTGCTCGCGGACGCATCCGGCAGTGTGTCGGGCGCGCTGCTTGGAAATGGCTCGGAGGGCCGCCTGTTGTCCGGCGCGCTTGGAAAGTCGCTGCCGGAGGGATTGTGGCGTCTCCCGGAAGGCGCGGACGATCCCGAGCAGATCCTGCTCGGCATTGCGCTCGGCAACTACGTGTTCACGCGTTACGGAAAGAAGGCGGGTAGGGCGCTTCGTCTCGTCGTGCCGAATGCCGCCGACGTCGGCCGCGTGCGTCGCCTCGCCGATGCGGTCAGTCTGGTGCGCGACCTCGTCAACACGCCGACCAGCGACATGGGTCCGTCGGCGCTCGAGGCAGCGGCGCGCCGCGTTGCGAACGCTCATGGCGCCGACGTCACGTCGATCGTCGGCGACGAGCTGTTGACGCACAACTTCCCGATGGTCCACGCGGTCGGTAGGGCATCCCCCGATGCGCCGCGGCTGATCGACATGCGCTGGGGGCCGGAGGATGCGCCCAAGGTCACGTTGGTGGGCAAGGGCGTCTGCTTCGACACGGGCGGCCTCGACATCAAGCCGGCCAGCGGCATGCTGCTGATGAAGAAGGACATGGGCGGCGCTGCCAATGTCCTCGGTCTGGCTTCGATGATCATGGGCGCGGGGCTGAAGGTGCGGCTGCGCGTCATCATCCCGGCGGTGGAGAATGCCATCGCAGGGAACGCCTTCCGTCCCGGCGATGTCCTCGCCAGCCGCAAGGGCATCACCGTCGAGATCGGCAACACCGACGCCGAGGGACGCCTGATCCTGGCCGATGCGCTGGCGCTTGCCGACGAGGAGGAGCCGGAACTCCTGATCGACATGGCCACGCTGACGGGCGCTGCCCGCGTCGCCCTGGGACCCGATCTGCCGCCCTTCTACACGGACGACGACGCGTTCGCGGAGGAGCTTTCCCGTGAAGCCGTCGCGGCGGAGGATCCCCTCTGGCGCATGCCGCTGTGGAAGCCATACGAGGCGCGGCTCGGCTCAAAGGTCGCCGACACGAACAATGTGACGACGGACGGATTCGCCGGCTCGATCACCGCTGCCCTGTTCCTGAAGAAATTCGTGCAGAAGGCGCGGACCTGGGCGCATTTCGACATCTTCGCCTGGAACCCGGTCGAGAAGCCGCACTGCCCGGTGGGTGGGGAGGCGCAAGCCATCCGCGCCCTCGAACGTGCCTTGTCGAAGCGCTACCCGGTGTGAGCCTGAGTTAACGGCGCTTGAAACGGAAGCGAAACGAATTGGCGTTACGCTCCGGCCATGGGAATACAGCTGCGCCCCACGCAAGCCCTGAGGCTTTGGCAGACCGTCTCGCTGTCGGAGGTGCGGGACGACGCGCACGACCTCACGTCGCGGCAGATGGCGATCTTGCTCACCATCTATCTTGATCCGCCGCCGCACACGGTTCGCGGACTGGCGGCAGCGCTTGGCGTCACGAAACCCGTTGTGACGCGTGCTCTCGACACGATGGGGGCGCTGAAGCTGGTGTCGCGCCATCGCGATGCCGAAGATCGCCGTAATGTCCTTGTCAGGCGAACGGTCGAGGGGGCATTGTATGTGGAACGCCTGGGCGACGTCATCATCGCCAAGGCCAGGGAACTGCCGATTTGACGATGCATGACAAGCGTTTGAACGCCTTCCGGCCCGACCTGGCGGATGCACGGTTGCGCGGCAAGGTCGAGGCAGAGCGCTTTGTGACCGGGCGCGCGGCCCGCATGGTTGCGCCCGTCGCCGACCTCCGCACTGCACCCGAGACAAGGTCAGGGATGGACACCCAGCTGATAGCCGGCGACGACGTGCAGGTCTTCGAGGAAAAGGACGGCTGGGCGTGGCTGCAGGCGGAGCGCGACGGCTATGTCGGCTATGCCGACGCAAGCGCCGTCGGCGAGCGCAAATCAGATGCCACACATATCGTTTCGGTGCCGCGCACCTTCGTCTATCCGGCCCCGGATCTAAAATTCCCGCGCGTCTACGCGTTGTCGATGGGCTCGCGCGTCTGCGTCGTCGGCCAGGCCGAGACCCGTGGCACGTCCTATGCTGTTCTCGACAGCGGCGAAGCGGTGATCGCCTCGCATCTGCTGCCGACAGAGAGCCACGCGGCGGACTACGTCTCGGTCGCGGAAACGCTGATCCACACCCCGTATCTCTGGGGCGGCGCGACCGGCTTCGGCATAGACTGCTCGGGGCTGGTCCAACTCGCCTTGCGGATGACGGGGGTCAGCGTGCTTCGCGACACCGACATGCAGGCGGGCTCGATCGGAACGCTTCTGGATGTTCCCGCGGATTTCTCCGGCTTGCGGCGCGGCGACTTGGTGTTCTGGAAGGGCCATGTCGCGATCATGACCGACCCGTCCAACATGATCCACGCAAGCGGCCACACGATGCTGGTTTCGCTGGAATCGCTGCGCGATGCCATCGCCCGCATCGGGCATCTTTACGGCATGCCGGTGGCGTTCAGGCGACCGTAGAACAGTCGCCTACCCGCTCGCTTCAGTATCCCGCCGCGCGGTCCACGACGTTCTTCAGCGGTTCGCCGCGCTCGAACGCTTCCATCTGCGCCAGCAAGGACGGGACGAGGTGGTCCGGATCCGAGGTGGCCGCGGCGTGCGGGGTGATGAAGACTTTTGAATGCGTCCAAAGGGGGCTGGTCTTCGGAAGCGGCTCGGTCTCGAACACGTCGAGCGTCGCCTCCTTCAAGGTCCCGTCGTCGAGCGCCTTGAGGATGTCCGCGTCCTTCTGAAGCCTTCCCCGTCCGGCATTGATCAGCACGGCGCCGCCAAGCCCGTTGCGGCGGCGCAATTGCCTGAGCAGGTCGTAGTTGACGATGCCCGCGGTCGATGGCGTCAGCGGCAGGAGAACGACGAGGATGTCCGTGCCGTTGAGGAACGGCGCCAGCCCGTCCTCCCCGTGAAAAGTGGTCACTCCCGGCGTCGACTTGGCCCGCCGGCTCCAGCCGCTGACCTTGTAGTTGAGCGTCAGCAGCACCTTGGCGACCGCCGCGCCGAGTTCCCCAAAACCCATGATGCCGACGCTGATGTCGTTGGCCGGCTTTTGCGAAGGTTCGTGCCAGATCTTCTTCTGTTTCTGCGCACGGTAGAGGCCGCCCTGCCGGTGATGGTCGAGCACCCGCCACACGACATACTCGACCATGTACTGCGTGAGGTTGTCGGCCACCATGCGCACGATCGGTACGTCCGGCAGGCCGGGATCGTTCATGATGTGGTCGACGCCCGCGCCCAGCGAGAAGATCGCCTTGAGGTTCGGGAACCCCTTCAACTGGTTGGGCTGGTGCCTCCATACGACCGCATAGCGGATCGAGGGGTCGTTCGGGCCGTCGGGCTCCAGCGTGGTTTCTCGCCGGGCCGAGAAAAGGTCGAGCCAGCGCTGTGGATGATAACCGGAGATCGCGAGGAGGACGCGGCCGCTGGGGGTTTCCGTCATTGTTTACAGCCCCTGTCTACTCGCTCACCACGCCGACGGGCGCCGTCTCCACCTTGAAGGCCGCAGAGATCAGGGCGCGCGTGTAGTCGGTCTGCGGCCGCTCGAAAATCTGCTCGGAGGGCCCGGACTCCACGATCTGGCCGTTGCGCATGACGATCACATGATTGGCCAGCGCGCGGACCACCTTGAGGTCGTGGCTGATGAACAGGTAGGCGAGGTTGTGCTTGGCCTGCAGGCTGCGCAGCAGATCCACCACCTGCGCCTGTACGCTCATGTCGAGCGCCGAGGTCGGCTCATCCAGCATGACGAATTTCGGATTGAGCACCATGGCGCGCGCGATCGCGATGCGCTGCCGCTGGCCGCCGGAGAATTCGTGCGGGTAGCGGAATCGTGTCTCGGGATCGAGGCCCACCTCCTTCAGCACGGCCACCACCTTGTCGTCGCGGTCGTCTGCCGACAGCTTGGGCTCGTGGATCTTCAGTCCTTCCTCGATGATCTCGGCGACCGACATGCGCGGGCTGAGCGAGCCGTACGGATCCTGGAAGACGATCTGCAACTCGCGCCTGAGCGGCCGCATGTCGGTGAAGGAGAGCTTGTCGATGTCCCGGCCCTCGAAGTCGATGCGGCCGGTGGACGAGATCATGCGGGAGAGGGCAAGGCCCAGCGTCGTCTTGCCCGAGCCGGATTCGCCGACAACGCCGAGCGTCTGGCCGGCCGCCACCCTGACGTCGATGCCGTCGACGGCCTTCACGTGGCCGACCGTCTTGCGCATGAAGCCGCGCTTGATCGGGAACCAGACCTTTATGTCCTGCCCCTTCATCACCGTTTTCGCATCCGGATCGGGGACAGGCTGGCGTCCCTTGGGCTCGGCTGCGAGGAGGTGGCGCGTGTATTCGTGCTGGGGATTGCGGAAAAGCTCTTCGGTCGGTCCGCTTTCCACGATCTTGCCCTTCTTCATCACGCAGACGCGGTCGGCGACCTTGCGCACGATGCCGAGGTCATGGGTGATGAACAGCATCGACATGCCGTTCTTTCCCTTGAGCCCCGCGAGGAGTTCCAGGATCTGCGCCTGGACGGTGACGTCGAGCGCGGTCGTCGGCTCGTCGGCGATGAGCAGTTGCGGCTCGTTGGCGAGCGACATGGCGATCATCACGCGCTGCCGCTGGCCGCCGGAAAGTTGGTGCGGATAGGCGCCCAGGCGGCTTTCGGGATCGCGGATGCCGACCTCCTTGAGGAGTTCCAGCGTGCGCGCTCGCGCTTGGCGGTCGCCCATCGCCTGGTGCAGCTTCAGCACCTCGACGATCTGCTGCTCGATCGTGTGCAGCGGATTGAGCGAGGTCATGGGCTCCTGGAAGATCATGGTGATCTTGTTGCCGCGCACCTTGCGCAGCTCGCGCTCGTCCAGGCTGAGCAGATCCTGGCCGCCGAACATGATCTGGCCAGACGGGTGGCTGGCGGCCGGATACTGCAGGAGTTTCAGAACCGACAGCGCCGAGACAGACTTGCCGGAACCCGATTCCCCGACCAGCGCGACCGTCTCTCCCTTGTCGATGTCGAAGGAAATGCGGTCGACCGCGGTTGTCGTCTTGCCGCCTTGCGTGAAGGCGACGGAGAGGTCGCGGACGGAGAGGAGGGGAGAGGTCAAAGCGCGGCGTCCACGTCCGTCTTTCGAAAATCGTCGCCCTTGAAGAGCAATGGTTCGCTGCGCGCCTTAGACAGGGCATAGGCGAAGCAGTCGCCGAGGTTCAGCTTAGCCGGATGGCTGCCCTTGCCGAACGTTTGATAGGCTTCGCGGGCAAGGCGCGTCTGATGGATCGACGGTGGCAATATCTTGATGCCACTGACACGCATGATGTCATCGAGAGCCTTCGCCGTTGCCTTGCCTTGCTTGTCCGCCCTGATGGCAGCTTCCACGAAGTTGATGGGGGAAATCAGCAGATCCTCCAGTTCGTCGGCTATGGCACGGCTGAACCTGTCTGCGTCGGGTTCATCAAGCACAATGGAGAGCAGCGCGGACGCATCGACGATCATGCAGGCAACCCATCGTCGTCATAAAGGTCGGAGTGATCGCTCGTCACGCCGGGGGGCGCAGGCGGCAACTTGGAGACGATCTCCTTGATGCGCTGATATCGATACTCTCTCTCGGCGTGCCGATGTATGCGCATCAGCTGATCTTCGAGAGCCTTTTCCACCGCCGCAGTCATACTCAGCCCGGTTTCACGGGCGAGGTCGCGTGCCAGCTGATGGGCTCGCTCGCTCTTGATGTTAAGGCTCATTGTGGCCTCCATGGTAGAAAATCGCTGAAGTTTATACCATACTCGTCGCATCACCTGAAGGTTTTCCGCGGGTCGAAGGCGTCGCGCGTCGCCTCGCCGACGAAGATAAGCAGCGACAGCATCAGCGAGATCACCACGAAGCCGGAGATGCCGAGCCACGGCGCGTTGAGGTTGCGCTGGCCCTGGCGAAGAAGTTCGCCGAGCGACGCGGAGCCGGGCGGCAGGCCGAAGCCGAGGAAGTCGAGCGAGGTGAGCGTGGTGATGGAGCCGTTGAGGATGAAGGGCAGGAAAGTGAGCGTCGCCACCATGGCGTTCGGCAGAAGGTGGCGGAACATGATGGTGCGGTTGGGCACGCCCAGCGCCCGCGCCGCGTTCACATATTCGAAGTTGCGCGCCCGCAGGAACTCGGCCCGCACCACCCCGACGAAGCCGACCCAGGAGAACAGGAGCATGATGCCGAGCAGGATGAAGAAGCCCGGCGGCAGCACGGCGGCGATGATCAGGATCAGGTAGAGTACGGGGATCGACGTCCAGATCTCGATGAAGCGCTGCAGGAGGAGGTCGGTCCAGCCGCCGAAATAGCCCTGCACGGCGCCGGCCGAGACGCCGATGACGGCGGAGGCGATCGTCAGGACCAGCCCGAACAGCACCGAGACGCGGAAGCCGTAGATGACGCGGGCCAGCACGTCGCGCGCCTGGTCGTCGGTGCCCAGCCAATTCCAGTTGCCGACGACGCAGTTCGGGTCGTCGACGCCCTGCGCGTAGCGCGAGCAGCGCTCTTCCTTGGTGTAGCGCCAGCTCGGTTTGGCGGGAGCCGCTTCCGGGATCTCGTTGTTGACGGTGCGATACGAGTAGCGGACGGGCGGCCAGATGAGCCACCCGTTGGCCTTGATCTCCTCCTGGATAAAGGGATCTCGGTAATCGGTGATCGCCAGGAAGCCGCCGAACTTCTCCTCCGGATAGTCGACGATCGTCGGGAACAGGATCTCGCCCTTGTAGGAGGCGAGGATGGGCCTGTCATTCGCGAGGAACTCCGAGAACATGGAAAGGACGAACAGGACGAGGAAGATCCAGAGCGACCAGTAGCCGCGCCGGTTCGCCTTGAAATTCTGCCAGCGGCGCTGGTTGAGCGGCGACAGCCAGGGCCGCACGGAGCGTTCGCGCATCTGTTCGACGTTGGCTTTCAACTGGATCTCGCTCACACGTCTCTCCGCTCGAAGTCGATGCGCGGATCGATCCAGGTGTAGATGAGGTCGGAGATCAGGCCTACGAACAGGCCGAGCAGCGAGAAGATGTAGAGATTGGCGAACACGACCGGATAGTCGCGGTCGAGCACGGAGCGGAAGCCGAGCAGGCCGAGCCCGTCGAGCGAAAAAATGTTCTCGATGAGCAGCGAGCCGGTGAAGAAGGCCGAGATGAAGGCGCCCGGAAAGCCGGCGATGACGATCAGCATGGCGTTGCGGAAGACGTGCCCGTAGAGCACACGGCCCTCCGACAGGCCCTTGGCGCGCGCCGTCACCACATACTGCTTTCGGATCTCGTCGAGGAACGAGTTTTTCGTCAGCAGCGTCGTCGTGGCGAAGGCCGACAGCACCATCGCCGTCAGCGGCAGGGCGAGGTGCCAGAAATAGTCGAGGATGCGGTCGGGCCAGGACATCTGCGACCAGTTCTCCGAGGTGAGCCCGCGCAGCGGGAACCAGTCGAGGAAGGAGCCGCCCGCAAACAGCACCATCAGCATGATGGCGAAGAGGAACCCAGGGATGGCGTAGCCGACGATGACGATGCCGCTGGTCCAGATGTCGAAGGCGGAGCCGTCATTGACGGCCTTGCGGATGCCGAGCGGGATCGAGATCAGGTAGGACAGCAGGGTGATCCAAAGGCCGAGCGAGATCGACACCGGCATCTTCTCGATGATCAGGTCCAAGACCGAGATGTCGCGAAAATAGCTCTCGCCGAAGTCGAAGCGGGCGTAGTCCCACAACATCTTGCCGAAGCGCTCCAGCGGCGGCTTGTCGAAGCCGAACTGCTGTTCGAGTTTTGCGATGAACTCGGGGTCGAGCCCCTGCGCGCCGCGGTATTTTGACGAGCCTTCGCCCATGGCGTCGAAATTGCCGCCGCCGGCATCCGCGCCGCCTCCGGAAATGCGTTCGCCGGCGTCGCCGCCCTGGCCGGTCAGCTTCGCGATGACTTGCTCGACCGGTCCGCCCGGAGCGAACTGGATCACCGCGAACGAGATCGCCATGATCCCGAGGATGGTCGGGATCATCAGCAGGATGCGGCGGAGGATATAGGCGGCCATCAGGCGAGATCCTGCATCATTGGTCGCCCGGCAGTCCTGTTGCGCACCGGGCGTTCATCGCTCGAAGAGCCAAATCGTTGGCTTCTCGCCTGCCTTGCAGAACGCTCTTCACCCTTTCCCAATCGCCTTTGCCTTCTCCTTGTCGAACCACCACAGCGTTTCGATCGCGAATGCATAGTCGGGCTTGGGCTCCTTGAAGCCGAACATGTCCCAGAAGGCCACCCGGTGATTCGCCGAATACCAACTTGGAATCCAGTCGAGCCGCGCGCGCAAGACCCGGTCGAGCGCGTTGAGCACCGTAATGAGCTGTTGGCGGCTGGTGACCTCGTCGATCGCGTCGACCAGCGCGTCGATGGCCGGATCGGTGGTGCCCGTGAGGTTGCGCGATCCCGGCAGGGTTGCCGACTTCGAGTGAAAAATCCCGTCCATGCCCTCCCGCGTCGGGGTCGGGCTGAACAGCAGCGCCATGCCGATCATGTCGAAGTCGAAGTCGGCCTGGCGCGCCTGGTGCTGCGCCGAATCGACGACGCGCATGGAGGCGTCGAAACCGATCGCCTTCAGGCTTTCGACCCAGGGCGAATAGATGCGCACAAAACCCTCGTCGTCGACGAGTATCTCCAGCTTGAAGGCTTCGCCCTTGTCGTTGCGGAAGACCCGGCCCTCCGGCTTCCAGCCGGCTTCCGCCATCAGCCGGCGCGCCTCGCCGAGCAGCTTGCGGTCGCGGCCGCTGCCGTCGGACGAGGGCAAGCTGTACGCCTCGCCGAACACCTCTGGCGGCAGCTTGTCGCGCAGGGGCTCCAGCAACTTCAGCTCATCGGCGGTAGGCGTTCCGCTGGCCTTGAATTCCGACCGCTCGAAGCAGGACTGCGAGCGCTCGTAGAGCCCGTAGAACAGCGCCTTGTTGGTCCATTCGAAATCGAAGCAGAGCGCGATCGCCCGCCGCACGCGCTGGTCCTGGAAGCGCTCGCGCCTGAGATTGACGGCGATCGCCTGCATGGCGGGCCGCTTCTCCGACGGGAACTCGCGCTTGACCACCTTGCCGGCGGTGATGGCCGGGAAATCGTAGGCCGTCGCCCACAGCCGCGAGGTGGCCTCCTCGCGGAACAGCACCTCGCCCTTCTTGAAGGCTTCGAAAGCTGCCTGGCGGTCGCCGTAGAACTCCACCCTAAGCTTGTCGAAGTTATAGATGCCGCGGTTCACCGGCAGGTCGCGGCCCCAATAGTCGGGCACGCGCTCGTAATCGATGGTCTGGCCGGGATTGACGAGCCCCACCTTGTAGGGTCCGGAGCCGAGCGGTGGCTCAAGCCGCGAACTGTCGAATGGGACCTTCTCGAAATGCGCCTTGGACAGGATCGGAAACGTCGCGACGTCGAGAATGGTGCGGTCGGATTGCTCGCCGGAGAAGGTGAGGCGGAAGGTATGGGCATCCACCGCCGCTGCCTCGGTCATCTCACGCAGCGGCAGCGACAATTCGGGATGGCCGTGTTCCTTGAGCGTCCTGTAGGTGAACGCAACGTCCTCGGCGGTCAGCGGCGATCCGTCGTGAAATTTTGCCTCTGGACGCAGCGCGAACTCAAAACTGTTGCGGTCAGGCGAGATGGTGACCGTCTTCGCCACCAGCCCGTAGATGGAGTCCGGCTCGTCCATCGCGCTGACCATCAGCGCGTCGAAGCAGATCTCCATGCGGGGCGGTGCATCGCCCTTCGGGACAAAGCTGTTCAGCGTGTTGAAGGTGTATGGATTCTGGTTGTAGAGCCATTGCGACGGGCCGTAGCGAAAGGTTCCGCCCTTGGGCGCGTCGGCGTTCACATAATCGAAGTGTTGGAAGTCGGGCCCGTACTTCAGTTCGCCGAAGGCGGAGAGGCCGTGCAGGGGCGCCCCGGTCGCGCTTCTGGCGATGCCTGTCGCAGGCAACAGGGGCGCCGCCAGCACGGCACCCGAACCGGCCAGGAACAACCGCCTGCTGAGCGCCGCCATTAGTTGCCGCCCTTGTATTTGGCGGCCAGCGCGGCTTCCTTTGCGGGATCAATCCACCAGGAGTCGGTGTCCGGGCCGATGTAGTCGGGCTGCTTGTCGGGAATGCCGAACTTGTTCCAGTAGGCGAGCCAGACCACAGCGCGGTGATACTGCGGCACCACGTAAAAATTCCACAGCAGCACGCGGTCGAGCGCGTTCGTCGCCGCCACCAGCTCCTCGCGGTCCTTGGCGAAGATCACCTTGTCGATGAGGGCATCCACGACCGGGTTCTTGATGCCGGAGAGGTTGCGGGAGCCCGGCGTGTCGGCGGCCCTCGAGGACCAGAAGTCGCGCTGCTCGTTGCCGGGCGAGTCGGACTGCGCCAGAACCGTCGTCAGCATGTCGAAGTCGAAATTGTTGACGCGGTTGACGTACTGGCTGGGGTCGACGATGCGCAGCGTCGCCTTTATCCCGATCTTCTTCAACTGGTTGATGTAGGGGTTCGAGATCACCTCGTCGGTGTCGTTGTTGCCGAGTATCTCGATGGTGAACGGTTCTCCCGTCTTCTGGTTGGTCATCGTGCCGTTCTGGATCTTCCAGCCGGCTTCCGCGAAGAGCTTCACGATCTCGCGCAGATGCGCGCGCTCCGGCTGGGGCGGATTTGCCGGGGCGGGATCTGCCTGTGGCTGACCGGTCTTGGGTTGCTCGTAGACCGGCAGCTTGTATTCGGTGGTGAACACTTCCGGCGGAAGCTTGTCCTTATGCTCGCTGAGGATTTCCAGCTCGCGGCCCTTCGGCAACCCGCTCGAGGCGAGTTCGCTGCCGACGAAGTAGCTGCTGGTGCGGGTGTTGAAGCCGTAGAAGATGGTCCGGTTCATCGTCTCGAAGTCGAACGCGTAGGTCAGCGCCTGCCGGACCTTCGGCTCCTGGAATTTTGGCCGCCGCATGTTCATGACGAAGCCCTGCATCGAGGCGCGGGATTTTGCGGCGAACTCCTTCTTGACGACGTCGCCTGCCGTGAAGGCGGGGAAATTGTAGTAGGTCGCCCAGCGGCGCGAGCTGTTTTCGGGATGGATGTCCTCGAAGCCGCCCTTGGTGAAGGCCTGCCACGCGGCGTTGTCGTCCTGGATGTAGACGTAGCGGCGCTTGTCGAAGTTCTCGCGGCCGATCTTCACCGGCAGCTTCGCGCCCCAATAGTCGGGCACCCGCTCCCAGACGATCTCCTGCCCGGGCTTGAAACTGGCGATCCTGTAGGCGGCGGAGCCCAGCGGGGCCTCCAGCGTCGGCTGCGAGATGTCGCGCTTCTTGCCGCTCGCATCCGTTCCCTCCCACCAGTGCTTGGGGAGGATCGCAAGGTCGCCGAGGATCTTGGGCAACTCGCGGTTGCCCTTCTGGTCGAAGCGGAATTCGACCTCGCGGTCGTTGAGCGCCACCGCCTCGGTGACGTTCTCGTAGTAGCGGTTGTACATCGGGCTGTTGGCCTTCAGCACGTTGAACGACCAAACCACGTCGTCGACCGTGATCGGCTTGCCGTCATGCCATTTCGCCGCCGGGTTCAGCCGGTAGGTGGCGGAGGAATAGTCGTCCGGGAACTTGTAGGCGTCGGCGACCAGCGGGTGGCTGACGCTCGGTTCGTCGATCGCCTGTTCCATCAGCGTGTCATAGAGCAGCCCACCGCCGAATTGCGCGAAGCCTGCGCCTGGCGAGCCGCGCACGATATAGGGATTGAAGCTGTCGAAGGAGCCGGTGGCGACCGAGTTCAGCGTTCCGCCCTTGGGCGCATCCGGATTGACGTGGTCGTAGCGCTGGAAATTCTGGCCGTATCTGGACTCGCCCATGAGCGAGGAGGTGGTCTGCCACTCCTGTGCGCCTGCCAGCATCGTGCCCGCCGCGATCGCGCCGGCGGCAAGGGCAATGCGCGTCGCCGTGAATGAAATCGCCATCCTGCTCCTCTTCGATGGGGGTCTTGCCGGATCCATGTCGGCATAGGACCCTTGCGGGACACCTGCGAACCGGTGCTTCCGGCGTCTCATAGCAAAAAAGCCGGGCAGAGCCCGGCTTTTTCATGGTCTCGAAGATTACATTTTTGTCACTGGGCCGGCGCCGGCTCGGCGGGAGCGGCGGGAGCCTGCTCGGCTGGGGCGGCCGGAGCGGTTTCCGCAGGAGCCGCGGGAGCCTCTGCAGGCGCGGCCGGAGCAGCCTCGGCCGGCGCGCTGGCGCCCTCGGCCGGCGGCGTCTCGCCGGTGGCGGCGGCGGGGGTGGCCTCGGCGGTCGGCAGCGGCGCCGGACTATCCGACAGCGTGCGCAGGTAGGCGATCAGGTTGGCGCGCTCGTCGGGCTTCTTGACGCCCGCAAAGCCCATCGCCGTGCCCTTGATGTAGCCCTTCGGCGAATTCAGGAAGTGGTCGAGGTGGTCATAGTCCCAGACCACCGAACCGCCCTGCGCGAAATCCTTCATCGGGGTGGAGTAGGCGAAGCCTTCATGAGACGCGATCGGGCGGTTGACGACGTTCCAGAGATTGGGGCCGACCTTGTTGGCGCCGCCATTCTCGGTGGTGTGGCACGCGGCGCACTTCTTGAAGACCGTGGCGCCGGCCTCGGCGTTCGCGCTGGCGAGCAAGGTCGCGATCGACACGGCTTCGGCGCCGCCTGCGGCTTCCCCGCCGGCTTCCGCCTCGGCGACCTCGATGGCGAAGCCGGGCTTTTCCGGCACGGGCGCAGCAAAAATCGAATCGGAAATGATGGCGATCGAGAACACGACGAACACCGTGCCAAGCAGGGCGCCGATTACTTTGTTGAATTCAAAAGAGTCCATGCGCCCCCGACGCTCCGTTATCTCCGGCGATGCCGGCTGAAAGTGCCACCCGAACCAACCGCCGAGGCGTCCATGTCAAGGCGCGGCAAACCGCGCGGAAACTAGGTCTTTTGCTTCACCCTTGCAACACTTATAAGGGCCCTTTCCGTGAGACGTTTTGACACCTTCCGAACGCAATTCCGACCGCCTGAACATCATGTCGACACTCGTGCTCATCCCCGCCCGCATGGCCTCAACGCGCCTGCCGGGCAAGCCTCTCGCCGACATCGCCGGCGCTCCGATGATCGTGCACGTGGCGCGGCGGGCGAGCGAGAGCGGGCTCGGCCGCGTCGTGGTGGCGACGGATACGCAAGAGGTGGCCGATGCCGTGCGCCAGCACGGGTTTGAGGCCGTCATGACCGGCGCGCATCATCAGTCCGGTTCCGACCGCATCTTCCAGGCGCTGCAGAGCCTCGATCCGGTGGGGCAGGTCGAAACCATCGTCAACGTGCAGGGCGATCTGCCTACCATCGAGCCTGAGCTGATCCGCGCCTCCGTTGCGCCGCTGGAGGAGGCGGCCGTGGACATCGCCACGCTCGGCGTCGAAATCACCCGCGACGAGGAGCGCGTGAATCCCAACGTCGTCAAGATCGTGGGATCGCCGCTTTCCGCCTCGCGCCTTCGCGCTCTTTATTTCACCCGCGCCACGGCCCCCTGGGGCGACGGGCCGCTCTATCACCACATCGGGCTCTACGCCTATCGCCGCTCCGCGCTGGAGCGCTTCGTGTCGCTTGCGCCCTCCACTCTCGAGCAGCGCGAACGCCTGGAGCAGCTTCGTGCATTGGAGGGGGGAATGCGAATCGACGCCGAGATCGTGAGCTCGGTGCCGCTCGGCGTGGATACGCCGGAAGATCTCGAGCGCGCACGCACGATGCTTGCCTCCTAGGACATAGAGAATGACGCAGAAGACGAACCGCATCTCCTTCCAGGGCGAGCCCGGCGCAAATTCGGACACCGCCTGCCGCAACATGTTCCCGAGCATGGAGCCGCTGCCCTGTCCGACCTTCGAGGACGCCTTCAACGCGGTCGAGACCGGCAAGGCCGATCTCGCCATGATCCCGATCGAGAACACGATTGCTGGCCGCGTCGCCGACATCCACCACATCCTGCCGGAATCGAAGCTCCACATCGTCGGCGAGTATTTTCTGCCGATCCATTTCCAGTTGATGGTGCTGAAGGGCGTCGACCGCAAAGAGATCAAGACCGTCCACAGCCACATCCACGCGCTCGGCCAGTGCCGCAAATACATCCGCAAGAACGGCTGGAAGCCGATGGTTGCGGGCGACACCGCCGGTGCGGCCAAGTTGGTCGCCGAGGTCGGCGACCGCAGCATGGCGGCGCTGGCTCCGCGGCTCGCCGCCGATCTCTACGGGCTCGACATCATCGAGGAGAATGTCGAGGACACCGACAGCAACGTCACCCGCTTCGTCGTCCTGACCAAGAGCAAGCAGTGGGTCGAGCTTCCGTCGCCCGACGCCAAGATGATGACCACTTTCATCTTCCGGGTGCGCAACGTGCCTGCAGCGCTCTACAAGGCGATGGGCGGTTTCGCGACCAACGGCGTCAACATGACCAAGCTGGAGAGCTACCAGCTGGGCGCCTTCACGGCGACGCTGTTCTACGCCGACATCGAGGGCCATCCCGAGGACGTCGGCGTGAAGAACGCTCTCGAAGAGCTGCGCTTCTTCTCCAAGGAGATACGCATCCTCGGCGTCTATCCGCGAAGCGATTCCCGCGAGGAATGGAACGTCGCGGACTGATCGGCGCCCGGCGCACGAGTCTCGCGGCGCAGATCAGTCGCTCTCGGCCCAGTTGCGGATGAGCTGGCTGGCGATTGCCGCGCGGGGCGGCACGATGATGCCGTCGGGATGCCTGCCTTCCAGCGCAGCCCAAACTTCGTCGCGCGAAAACCAGCGGCAGGCTTCGAGCTCGGTCATGTCGGCGTTGATGTCCTCGTTCAGCGCCTCGCCGTAGCAGCCGATCATCAGCGAGTAGGGGAACGGCCAGGGCTGGCTGGCGTGATAGGCGACGCGGCCGAGGCGGATGCCGGATTCCTCGAAGGTCTCGCGACGCACGGCGTTTTCGATGGTCTCGCCCGGTTCGATGAACCCTGCCAGCGCGGAAAACATGCCCGGCGCGAAATGCGGGCTCCGGCCGAGCAGGCAGCGGTCCCTGGTGACCGCGAGCATGATGGCGACAGGATCGGTGCGCGGAAAATGTTCGGCGTTGCAGTTCGGGCACTGGCGCTTGTAGCCGCCGATGCGCATTTCGCTGCGCGTCCCGCACCGGCTGCAGAAAGCGTGGCTGGCGTGCCAGGCCAACAGCGATGCCCCCTGCGCCAGCGCGCCGAGGGCGGCCGGGTCGATCAGCCCCTGCACGTTGATCGAGCGGTAGTCGATCGCCTTGACGCCGTCGGGCAGCGCGTCGGGCTCCAGTCCGCCGGGTGCGGCAATGATCGGCCCATCCGCATCGACGCCGAGAAGCACGGCGCCTGCGAGGTCGGCGCGCATTGCCTCGGCCCCTGCGAGATCGAAGTACGGATCGAACGCTGCGCCGTCGAGCTTCAGGTAACAGCGGCCGCCGCGCATGAGCATCAGCCTCGCGGAGGGATCGGCCAGCGCCCTCGTCGTGGCGTCGTCGCTGCGGTGCTCGGCCTGTCGGTCTATGCGGTTGCCGCCGAAGCCGACGAATTGGCTCGGCTCCTGGAGTGGCGCGTCAAATAGGGCGAATGTCATGGAAGCTCTGGGAAGTGACGCGCCGGCGACTAAAGGGACGTGCGGATCGTTTCTGAAAAGCGGTGGAGGTCGGAGGGGCGGTAGGGCTCACGCAGGCCGTGGCCCCAGACGGGGCCGGGCCAGCCCGGATCGCCCTCGTTGCGGGCGATGACGTGCACATGGAGCTGGCGCACGATGTTCCCGAGCGCGCCCGTATTGATCTTCGCGCAGGCGGTCGCCTTCTTCAGACCCTGCGCCACGAGATTCGTCTCGAAGGTCAGCATGGCCTGGTCGAGCGGCGTCAGGTCGTGCACCTCCTCGATGCCCGGCCGCTGGGGCACAAGGACCAGCCAGGGCCAGCGCCGATCGTTCATCGCGCGCAACTCGCACAGGCCGAGCCACATCACGTGCTCGCTGTCGGCTTCCAGCCGTCCGTCAAGTTCGAAACCGGTTTTTTTGCCCGTCAGCATGGCGTTTCCAGTCCGAATACTTGTTAGGAATGCTTGCGCTCCCGACGAAGCTAGAATGTGGTTTGGCGTCCCGCAAGCATTCATTCGCCCTCGGCTTTCCCGGATGGCGGATTCTCGCGTCATCGGGCTTCTTGGCGTCTTGCCCTCTTGCATTTCGAAAGCAGATTGCCGATATGCGACTCGGGAGGTTGGTGGTGGACGCTCCACTCGCCAACCGGGTCAGGTCCGGAAGGAAGCAGCCCTAACGAGCCCCGGAACGGGTCATTGTTCCAGCCTCCCGCCTCATCGTCCTTCATGCGGAAATGGCGCCGCCACGTTGACGGCCAGTCTCGTCATGGGCGACACTCTGGTCCTGCATCGGGCCGTGCCGTTTGGAAGAGACAGGGCGAATGAGCGACGCCGGCAGCATCGACAAGGGAAAGGCCGCCGGCGCCTACCGCGTGCTCGCGCGCAAGTACCGCCCCTCCAATTTCTCGGAACTGATCGGCCAGGAGCCGATGGTCAGGACGCTGACCAATGCCTTCGCGACCGGCCGCATCGCGCAGGCCTGGATGCTGACGGGCGTTCGTGGGGTCGGTAAAACGACCACTGCCCGCATTCTCGCGCGTGCTCTCAATTACAAGACGGAGAGCCTCAGAAAGCCGACCGTCGATCTCTCCGTGCCGGGCGAGCATTGCCAGGCGATCATGGAAGGCCGCCATGTCGACGTGATCGAGATGGACGCCGCCTCGCATACCGGCATCGACGACATCCGCGAGATCATCGAGCAGGTTCGCTATGCGCCGGTGTCCGCGCGCTACAAGGTCTACATCATCGATGAGGTGCACATGCTCTCGACGCAGGCCTTCAACGGCCTGCTGAAGACGCTCGAGGAGCCGCCGCCGCACGTCAAGTTCATCTTCGCCACCACCGAGATCCGCAAGGTCCCGATCACCATCCTGTCGCGCTGCCAGCGCTTCGACCTCCGCCGCATCCCGGCGGACGTCCTGGTCGGTCACCTGAGGAATATCGCCGCTCTCGAATCGATCGATTTCGAGGATGAGGCGCTCGCCATGATCGCACGCGCGGGCGAAGGGTCGGCGCGCGATTCGCTGTCGATCTTCGATCAGGCGATCGCCCACGGCGCAGGCAAGGTCACCGCCGAGGCGGTGCGGGCCATGCTGGGGCTCGCCGATCGCGCCCGCATCGTCGATCTGTTCGAGAAGCTGATGGTCGGCGACATCGCCGCGGCGCTCAACGAATATCGCGCGCAATACGATGTCGGCGCCGACCCGGCTGCGGTGCTGACCGATCTCGCCGAGTTCAACCATCTGGTGACGCGGCTGAAATTCGTGCCTGATGCAGCGCAGGATTCCTCGATTTCCGAGGAGGAGCGGCGGCGCGGCGTCAAATTCGCCGAAAAACTCTCCGTTCGCGTGCTGTCGCGGACATGGCAGATGCTGCTCAAGGGGATTCCCGAAGTGCAGTCCTCGAACCGTCCGGTGAGCGCCGGCGATATGGTGCTGATCCGCATCGCTCACGCCGCCGACCTGCCGACGCTCGACGAGGCGCTGAAGTCGCTGGACGATGCGCCCGACGGCGCGACGTCCGCACCGACGCGTCCGACGACGCCTTCATCCGCGCCGCCGTCCAATGGCGGCGGCCTGGCCTCGGCGGTTTCGCAAGCGCGGATGGCCTCGGCCGGCTCCGCCGCGCCCGCCATGCGGCTTGTCGAGACGCAACCGGTCGAGGAGGCCGATGCAGCGGTCGCCGCTCCGGCCCAGGCGGCGGCGCCGGCGCCGCAAGCCCTGCCGAATCCGGCGTTCAGCGGCATCCGTTCGCTTTCCGATATCGCCGAACTGGCCGACCAGAACCGCGACATGGCGTTCAAGGTTCTGGTGAAGCGCTGCGTGCGTCCGGTTCGCATCGAGCCAGGCCGCATCGACGTCAGCCTGACCGACGAAGCGCCGCGCAACCTGCTCAACGACCTCGGCACCAAGCTGCAGGCCTGGACCGGCGCGCGCTGGGTCGTTTCGCTGTCGCGCGAGGAGGGCGGCAAGACGCTCGCCGAGGAGGAGAACCACCGCCGCGAGACGGCCTTCATGGATGCGCGCAGCGACCCCGCCGTCGCCGCCATCCTGTCGCAGTTTCCCGGCTCCAAGATCATCGACGTGCGCATTCCGACCGCTGCGGAATCGGAAGGCGCGGAAACTGACGCGGCTCCCGATCCGGAGCCGGACGAAGACGACGAATAGGAGTTCGACATGAAGGACCTTCTCGGCCTGATGGGCAAGGCGAAGGAGATGCAGGCCAAGTTCCAGGCCATGCAGGAGGAGATCGCTTTGCTGGAGGCGACCGGTCAGGCCGGGGGCGGCCTCGTCAGGGTGACGCTCACCGGCAAGTTCGAGATGAAGAAGCTGGACATCGACCCCTCCCTTTTCAAGGAGGACGAGGTCGAGATCCTCGAGGACCTCATTCTCGCCGCGCACAACGACGCCAAGGTCAAGGTCGAGGAGACCATGCAGGAGAAGACCAAGGCGCTGACGGCGGGTCTTCCCATCCCGCCCGGAATGAAGCTGCCGTTCTGATTATGGCGGGCTTCGCCGGGATGCGATGCCTTCCGGCAGCAAAAATGGCGGGGCACAGCGTCTTGTTCCTCGCCCGGCCAACGGCGCGCGATCGCGCCTAAGTTCTTGTTATCCCGGACACTTCTAAAAAGGTGCCCGTGGGTCAACGAACCTTCCAGACAGATCGTACCGAAACATTAACCACGTTCGGGCCATGATTTCGCCCGAAAGCGGCTGGAACCTGCCGGCCGGGGAAATCGGAAGTCTGGAATGAATAGCTTGACGCGCGGCCCTGTGCCGAGAGTCGCCATGTTCGTCGCGCTTGTCGCGATTGCCGGCTGCACGCAGAGCGCGTCGAATGTCGGCGGCAACTTCACCAGCGCGCAGTCGATGGTGTCGCCTGGTCGCACGCATGCCTATCGTGCAAGCGCGCGGGAGCGCGAGTGCCTGGCGCGCGCCATGTTCTTCGAGTCCAACCGTTCGAGCCGCGACGGCCTGGTGGCTGTGGGTTCTGTCGTCATGAACCGCAAGGATACCGGCAAGTGGGGCGACGACATCTGCGAGGTGGTTGGCGCCAAGCGCCAGTTCGCACCGGGTGTGCTGTCGCGTCCCATGAAGTCCGAGGCGCTGCCCGACGTCATGGCCGCCGCCGACGCCGTGCTGAAGGGCGAGCGACATCCCAAGGTGCATGAGGACGTCATGTTCTTCCACACCGCGGGGCTCAAGTTCCCCTACAAGAACATGCACTACACCACCGTTGCCGGCGGCAATGCCTTCTACGAGAAGCGCAGCCGCAAACAGGACCGCCTTCCAAGGCCCGAGAACGACGTGATGCCGGGCGTCGAAACCGTGATGGTCGCCCAGGCTGAACAGCCGCCGGCCGCCCTGCCGCAGGCCGCACCCGTCGCCGTCGCCGGTCGGCCGACGCCGGAGCAGGAGGTGCAGGTCGCGTTTGCCGGCGACACGCCATCACAGAGCGGCCGTGAGACTGCGATCGTTCGGCAGGCGGCCTTCGTGGAAGAAGATGCACTCCCGGTCCATCCGGCCGTTGCGCAACTGCCTGACACCATGGCGATAACTCCCACTTCGGTGGCGGCGGTGCTCGGTGCGGCGGACGCAGGCACAATCGACGCGCCCTCGTCGGAGCGTTTCGGCGGCGATACCGTTCAGCCAGCCTATTCAAACCCGGGCAGCGGAAACGATGGCTGGAGCGACGGATCGGGAATTCTCGGCAAGCTGGTCGTCCGGTCCAACTAACGGTCGCGTCAGGCGCGACCTGCCGCCCATGGCTCCTGATCACTACTCGCGTCCTGCTATTCGATTTATAGGACATCCATGTCCAAGCGAATCGCCGGCCCCGAAATCGAGCGTCTGATCCAGCTTCTTGCCAAGGTGCCGGGGCTTGGGCCGCGCTCGGCCCGCCGCGCCGCGCTTCACCTCATCAAGAAGAAGGAAGCGCTGCTGCAGCCGCTCGCCGGCGCCATGGCCGATGCAGTCGAGCACGTGAAGGTCTGCTCGAATTGCGGCAATATCGACACCGTCGATCCCTGCACCATCTGCATCGATCCGCGCCGTGACCCTGAAATGCTGATCGTCGTGGAGGACGTCGGCGATCTTTGGGCGCTGGAGCGCGCAGGCGCCATGAATGCGCGCTTCCACGTGCTGGGCGGCACGCTGTCGCCGCTCGACGGCGTCGGCCCCGACCAGCTCAACATCGCCCGGCTGATCGCGCGCGTTGCCGAGGGCGGCATCCGTGAGGTGGTTCTCGCGGTCAACGCCACCGTCGAGGGCCAGACCACGGCACATTACATCACCGACCAGCTTTCGGATTTCGAGGTCAAGGTGACGCGGCTGGCGCATGGCGTGCCGGTCGGCGGCGAACTCGACTATCTGGACGAAGGCACTCTGGCCGCTGCGCTGAAGTCGCGGACAGCATTCTGATCGCTCCGCTTGCTCCCGGTTAAAGGGAGGTCTGCACTTGTGTGCCGAGTGTTGCACGCTGGCCAGCCCGTGTGGGCCGTTTCCGCGTTCGTTGTGTCGACCCGGCAGGGGCGACAGGGACCGGCGTTAACCCACGGCTGCAATGTGCAACCTCTGCGTCCATAAATCTGCTATCCTGTACCCGCGATCGAATGTGAGAATTCGACACCAGCCACGAGGGGAGAGCAAATGCGCTCGTTGAAATGTGGTGTTGGTATTATGCTCGTCATACTGGTCACCTCCAATTCGTCGGCGATTTCGCAGGACAGATCCGACACGTACAAACCGCGCCTCAGCGACATGATGGCTGCGATACAGGTGCGCCACTCGAAACTCTGGTATGCGGGCAGCCTGCTGAACTGGCCATTGGCCGAATATGAGCTGGAGCAGCTCGATGCCAGCCTCGAGGAGGTGGCGCGGCTCTACCCGGACATGCCCGGCGAGGGCCTCGCGGAGACCCGGAGGCTCATGACTGTCGTCGGCGAAACCGTCAAGGCCGCCAGCGTCGAGCAGTTCGAGGCGGCTTTCACCGAGCTCACCGACCGGTGCAACAGCTGTCACGTGGCGGCCGACCGCCCCTTCATCAACATCCGGAAGCCGACCTACCCGTCGCCCTACAGCAACCAACTCTTTGCACCTGAGCAGTAACGGCGCGCGTCAATCGTTCTTCCTGCCTGTTGCCGCGGGGCGCGCGACGCTACGGCCTGCGTCCGGCCGCAGTGCGCTTGCGTTCGCTGTCCCTTTGCCGCGCCAGCCTCTATAGTCATCCTATGCCCAAACAGATCGACGATTTCAGAACGCCTCTCCGCATCATCTCCGACATGCTCCTTCCCGACCAAAGGCGGGTACGGGACTACGGGCGACCGGGGTATCCGCGGCAGGACAGGGCGGAGCGGCGGCGCGCCCGCGGCGTTTTCTGCCGCTTCGTTCTCGCCTTCGCGCTGCTCGCCGGCATGCAGGTTCCCGCGTCCGCCGCCAGCGTCGAACAACTCTTCCGCACCTGGCTGGAAACCGATCTCTGGCCCGAGGCGAAGTCCAACGACGTCTCCCGCAGCACCTTCGATGCGGCGTTCGCGGGGGTCACGCCCAATATGAAGCTGCCCGATCTGGTGATGCCAGGGGAGAAGCCCAAGACGCCGAAGAAGCAGCACCAGGCCGAGTTCGGCTCGCCCGGCAACTATTTTGCGGACAAGACGATCTCTGCCGTCGTCTCCGGCGGCCGCCAGCGCGCCGGCCAGTACGGGAAGACGCTGTCTGCGGTGGAAAAGCGGTACGGCGTTCCCGCAGGCGTCGTCCTCGCGATCTGGGGACGGGAATCCGGCTTCGGCGCGGCCAAGATCCCCTACAATGCGTTCGAGGTGCTGGGCACCAAGGCTTTTCTGGCCACCCGCAAGGACATGTTCCGCAAGGAAGTGCTCGCGGCGCTCCAGATGGTCGAGCAGGGCCGGGCGACGCCGGCGCAGATGAGATCCTCCTGGGCGGGCGCGCTCGGCCAGCCGCAGTTCCTGCCGACGTCCTTCCTGCAGCACGCAGTCGACTTCGACGGCGACGGACGCGCCGATATCTGGAACTCCGTCCCCGACACGCTGGGCTCGATCGGCAACTATCTTGCGCACTACGGCTGGGTGAAGGGCCGCGACTGGGGCTTCGAGGTCACCGTGCCCGATTCCGTCTCCTGCGCGCTCGAGGGGCCGGATCAGGGGAAAAAGATCTCCGACTGGGCGAAGATGGGCGTCGCGCGGGTCAACGGAAAGCCGTTTCCGGCCCATGAGGCGCGCGCCGAGGGTTTTCTGCTGATGCCGGCCGGCCGCAACGGGCCGGCGTTCATCGTCACGCCCAATTTCTACGTGCTCAAGGAATACAACGAGAGCGACCTCTATGCGCTCTTCGTCGGCCACGGCGGCGACCGCATCGCGGGCGGCAAGCAGTCGTTCGCCGGGCAATGGGGCAAGGTCGGCGGCCTCTATCGCTCGGACATAGCGGAGATGCAGCGCAGCCTGGAGAAGCTCGGCTACGACGTTGGCGGCGCAGACGGCCTGCCGGGCTTCAAGACTCGCCGCTCGATCGGCGACTGGCAGGCGAAGAACGGCCAAGCGGCCACCTGTTTTCCGGACCGCGAACTGGTCGAAGCGCTGGGATAGGAGCACGGCGATGATCAAGGGCTCGCTGCGTATGCGCCGCGTTCTGGACGGGACGGAGCCGCCTCCGGTCTGGCCGGACGGCATCTCCGTGCGCACGCTCGGCGGCGTCGACGACGCGAGGCCCATGCACGCCTTGCTTCTCGCCACCTACGGGGAGGGGAACGAAGACCTGTTTCCGTCCTTCGAGGACTGGTGGAGCAGGGTGGGCGGCGACCCGGAATTTGACGCGGCGCTGTGCTTCCTCGCCTTCGACCGCGCCGGCGGGCTGGCTGGCGTCGCTCAGTGCTGGACCAGCAATTTCCTCAAGGATCTCGCCGTTCGGCCCGACATGCGCCGGCAGGGCCTTGGCCGCGCCCTCCTGCTGCAGGTCTTCGCGGCGTTCCGCGCCAGGGGCGCGACGCACGTCGACCTGAAGGTGGAGGCGAACAACGAGGCAGGCCGGCGTCTCTATGCGCAGGCCGGCATGATCGAAGTGCCCTGGGAGGGGTAGGCGGCCCTGCATTGCCATGACCGATGTCTCCTGACGTCGGGCTGTCAGGAGCCCTGCGCTAGAAGCCGGCGATCAAGCCATGGGAGGCCCGGATGAGCAGCGCATCGGATTTCGATTTCCTGATCGGCGACTGGAACATCGCCAACGAGAAACTGGTCGAGCGGTTCGCCGGAAGCAGTGAGTGGCAGCATTTCGATGCGTCGACCTCTTGCCGCAAGATCCTGAACGGCGCCGGCAATCTGGATGAAATGACCTTGCCCGGCAGCGATTTCGTCGGCCTGTCGCTGCGCGTCTTCAATCCAGTTGACGGTCAGTGGTCGATCCATTGGGTGGACAATGACCGACATCGAGTGCTGGAGCCTATGGTGGGCCGGTTCGAGGGTGGCGTTGGACTCTTCTATGGCGGCGAGGAGCATGCGGGCCGCGCCGTTCTGGCCCGGTTCCGCTGGAACGCTTCCACAGATTCACCACGCTGGGAACAAGCTTTCTCCGACGATGGCGGCGAAACCTGGGAGACCAACTGGGTGATGAACTTCTCGCCTCGTAGATGAGGTTCAGCCGCCTACGCGTCGGTCAAGGCCCGGTGCGCCTCCATGAGGATCTCAAAGGAGCGTTTGCGCGCTGCGTGGTCGAAGATCTGGGCAGTCACCATCAGTTCGTCGGCGCCGGTGCGGCGCACGAAAGCGTCCAGTTCCTGCCGCACCCGGTCCGGCGATCCTACGATGGAGCAGGAAAGCGCATGGTCGAGCATCGTTCTGGCTGCCGGATCGAGACCGGCGGCGTAGTTCTCCACCGGTGGCAGCAGCTTGCCGGGGCGGCCGGACCTGAGATTGACGAAGGCCTGCTGCAGCGAGGAAAACAAGAGCCGCGCCTCGGCGTCCGTTTCCGCGGCGAAGACGTTCAGGCCGAGCATCAGATAGGGTTTTGACAGGCGCTCCGACGGCTGGAAACGCGAGCGGTAGATGTCGATCGCATGCTGCATCTCGGCGGGGGCAAAATGCGAGGCGAAGGCGTAGGGGAGGCCGAGCATCGCCGCGAGTTGGGCGCCGTAGGTGCTCGATCCTAGCACCCAGACCTCGACCTCCTCGCCTTCTCCCGGAACCGCCCGGATGCGCTGGCCCGGTTCCGCCGGCGCGAAGTAGTTGATGAGCTCGACCACGTCCTGCGGAAAGCTGTCGACGTCGCCCTGCAGGTGACGGCGCAGCGCGCGGGCGGTCGCCATGTCGGTGCCGGGCGCGCGGCCGAGCCCGAGGTCGATGCGGCCGGGGTGGAACGCGGCGAGCGTGCCGAACTGCTCCGCAATGACCAGAGGCGAATGGTTGGGCAGCATGATGCCGCCTGCGCCGACCCTGATCCGTGTCGTCGCAGCCGCGACATGCGCTATCACCACGGATGTCGCGGCGCTGGCGATGCCGGGCATGTTGTGGTGCTCCGCCAGCCAATAGCGATGGTAGCCCAGCGCCTCGACGTGGCGGGCAAGGTCGACGGTGTTGGCAAGGGACTGCGCGGGGCGGCTGCCTTCCGGGACGGGCGACAGGTCGAGTACGGAAAGAACGGTCATGCTGGCCCCCGGAGCGGATGTCTCATCCGGATATAGGGATCGGCTCCGCGCATACCAGTCTCAGGCCGCCGCGGCAGGCGTGGCAGGGTTGGGTTCGTCCTCCTCGTCGACCGAGGTTTGCTGCGCCGAGAGGAAGTTGCCGATATGGCGCAGGCGGTCGAAGTGGTCGCAGAACACCTTAATCACGACCAGCAGCGGCACCGCGATCAGCGCGCCGATGAACCCCCACAGCCAGGACCAGAAGGCGACAGCGATGAAGATCGCCACCGCATTGATCTCCAGCCGCCGGCCGACGACGAGCGGCGTGACCAGCTGTCCCTCGACGACGTTGCAAAAGATTACGTAGGCCGGCGCGAGCAGCGCATAGGCCAGCGTGTCGAATGTGATGAGTGAAATCGCCGCGACAACGATGATGGTAGCGGCGGCTCCGATATAGGGCAGGAAATTGAGCAGCGCCGCCGCAATGCCCCAGATGGCGGCGTTGGGAACGCCAATCACCCACAGTCCCGCTCCGATCGCCATGCCCAGTCCGCCGTTGATCAACGCCACGGTCAGCAGATAGCGCGAGATTTCGCGCTCGACGTCGTAGACGACGCGCAGCGCCCGCTTCTTTTCGCTGAGCCGGGTGAATGACTGGATGATCTTTTCGTAGAACATCGTGCCGGAGGCGAGCAGGAACAGCGAGAGCACGAAGGTGATGGCCGCGGACGTGCCTGCAGAAAGCAGGTTGCCGGCCGCCTGCGATACGATGCCGGGCTGCGCCACGACCACCTTCTGGACGCCCGGTTCCTCGGTCGCGCTGGTTGCCTTCTCCACCTGCTCGGAGACCTCCATGACCTTTTCGAAAGGGTGCCTGATCTCGGCCAGCCGCTCGGCGACCCGCCGGCCGATGCTGGGCGCGTCGTTAACCAGGGCGATGACCGGGCCGCTGAGGAAGTAGCCGGCAATGCCGATCGTGCCGACGGAGAAGAGCACGAGAAGGGTTGCCGAGAGGGGCGCCGGCACGCCGCGCTTGCTGAGGAAGCGCACGACAGGGGTGAGCATCAGAGCCAACAGGAATGCGAGGATGACCGGCATGAAGAAGTCACGCGCGAAATAGAGCGCGTAAACCAGCGTGAACAGGAAGATGCCCACCAGGCAGAAGCGGGCGAAACGCCATTCCACCGGAACTGCCGGTGCGCCGTTGTCGTCACCGGCTCCGAGGTGATTTTCCTTCATGTCGAGACCCTCAACCGGCGCGCGGCGCGCCGGTTGAAACAACGGCAGTCGGCGAAAAGCGTTCCCTTATGCGCCTGCCGGCTCCGCGCCCTTCGCCGCCTGCACCTCGCGGCGAACGATCGGCGCGACCCTGGTACCGTAAAGTTCGATGGCTTTCATGATCTTGGCGTGGGGCATCACGCCGATCGCCATCTGCAGCAGGAAGCGGTCGTTGCCGAACAGCTTGTGCTGGGCCACGATCTTCTCGGCGACAGTCTCGGGATCGCCTACGAACAGCGCCCCTCGCGGGGAGCGCGCCTGGTCGAAGTGGGCGCGCGACGTCGGTCCCCAGCCGCGCTCCCGGCCGATCCGGTTCATCACTTCGGCTTGGGGTTCGTAAAAGTCGTCGGCAGCCTGCCCGGTGGTCTCGCCCACGAATCCGTGCACGTTCAGGCTGGTCGCGAGCTTCTGCGGATCGTGCCCGCTTCGCCGCGCCGCCTCTCGGTAGAGCTGGAACAGCGGCGCGAAGCGCGCAGGCTCTCCGCCGATGATGGCAAGCGCGAGCGGCAGCCCGAGCTGCGCGGCGCGCACGACAGATTGCGGCGTTCCGCCCACGGCGATCCAGATCGGCAGCCTGTCTTGATAGGGGCGCGGATAGACGCCACGATCGTGGATGGGCGCCCTCATGCTCCCGGACCAGGTGACGTTGACGCTGTCGTTGAGCTTGAGAAGCAGGTCCAGCTTTTCGGCGAAGAGTTCGTCATAGTCGCCGAGATCGTAGCCGAACAGCGGAAAGCTCTCGATGAAGGAGCCTCGCCCGGCCATGATCTCGGCGCGCCCGCCCGACAGCAGGTCGAGCGTCGCGAACTGCTGGAAGACGCGCACCGGATCGTCGGAGGAGAGCACGGTCACGGCGCTGGTCAGCTTTATCCGCTTCGTACGCTCCGCCGCCGCGGCCAGGATGACGGCCGGCGCCGAGGCGGCATAGTCGGGACGGTGATGTTCTCCGAGGCCGAACACGTCGAGGCCCACCTGGTCCGCCAGTTCGATCTCCTCCATCAGGTTACGCAGCCGCTGGTGGGGGTCGATGGCGTCAGGACCCGGTGTCACGCTGACGTCGGCGAAGGTGTAGAGACCTAGCTCCATGGCGAAATGATCCTCGGATGCGCTGGCTGCTAAGTAAGATGGGCGAGGATTGTTCGCCAGTCGCGCCCCGATGAGCGCCCCTGCCTGATCAGGATTGTCGAAGTTGGCCGACTTGTTGCGTTTCATTGCCGCAACACAGTGCAAAATTGCCCCGAATGGGCGCTTCCCGGCTTGAACTCTAGCGGTCGATTAGTATGTAAGCGACGCGAAAACATTCAAGGACGTCACATTGGCAATTTACAGGGAAAAGGACTTCGCCGAGCGGCGCGGCTCGGCGAACGAAGCGAAGCGGGCATTGCTGGATAAGTTCAAGGCGCGTCCCGCGGCCGACGACCCGGCGGTGATCGCTCGCCAGGCCGAGCGCAAGGCCATCCTGGAGGCGCGCGCTATCCGTGAGGCCGAGAAGGCCCGCCTCAAGCAGGAGCGTCTCGCCCGCGAGGCTGCGGAAGCCGAGGCGCGCCGCCAGGCAGAGGAAGAGGCCCGTCTGAAGGCGGAAGCGGAAGCCGCAGAGCTTGCGCGCATCCGCGAGGCTGAGGAGACCGAGCGCCTCTCCGCGCAGTTCGCGCTGGAAGCTGCCCAGAAGGCGAAGCGCGACGCGCGCTACGCCGCGCGCAAGGCCCGCGGCGGTCGACTGCCTCCGGGCTTCAAGGCTTAAATCGCCTCTTGCAAAGCTGAATCAAGAACCGCGCGGGATCGACGATCTCGCGCGGTTTTCGCCGTTGTAGGGCTTGCGCCTGCAGTCGGGGCTACGCCACCAGCTTCAGGCCGAGGATGCCGCAAACGATCAGACCTATGCAGGCAAGCCTTAGCACCGTTGCGGGGTCGCCGAGCAGCCAAATGCCCAGCAGCGCCGTGCCGACCGTGCCGATGCCGGTCCACACCGCATAAGCCGTGCCGACTGGCAGGGTCTTCAGCGCGATGCCGAGTAGCCACAGGCTCACGATCATCGACAGTACGGTGAGAACAGTTGGAATCGGCTTGCTGAAGCCTTCGGTATACTTCAGGCCGATTGCCCAACCGATCTCGAAAAGACCTGCGAAGAAGAGGTAGGTCCACGCCATGGAACGCTCCGTGAAGGCGGGTCGTCCCGGCCGGATGAATGGAAAAAGCAGGGTCGTCCCTGCACGCCTCACCTAGGACGGGACCAATGGCAACGCAACCCCTGCCCGGTCATGCCTGATCGGGCCCGCCTGCACGTGCCCTTCGTCGCGGCTACTTCTCCTTTGAGCGGGTCGCCTGCACCGGAGGAGCCTTGGCTGCAGGCGTTGTCGCCGGCTTCTTGGCGTCCTTTTTGGGTTTGCGTGCTTCCTTGCCTGGTTTCATCGCGCCCTTGGCCATGATCGCCTCCTCAACTGAGCTGGCATGAGTGAAGCAAGACTCGTTTGCAAGGGCAAGTGACATCTGGCGTGGAGCGGCATGCTTGTCCGCCGCCGCCTACGCGTCGTCGACGACCCGCAGCCGCAGGTTGCCGGTTCGGCTCTCCGCGCTCACTTGAGCGTCCTCCGCGGATCCGTCCGCGACCTCGCCGAACTCCAGCGCCTCGATCTTGCGGCTGCGCTTCGTCACCTTTTCCGTCGACGTCAGGATCAGCTCGATGTCCTTCTGTGTCATCGAGAAATGCCCCTGCAGCTTTCGCACCCGATCGTCGAGACGCGACACGTCCTCCAGCAGGCGGATGACCTCGCCCTGGATGACATGCGCCTGTTCTCGCATGCGCGCATCCTTGAGGATCGCCTGCACGACCTGTATCGACAGCATCAGCAGCGACGGCGATACGATGACCACGCGCGAACGGTGCGCCTTCTGCACGATCGCCTCGAAGTTCTCGTGGATCTCGGCGAAGACGGATTCCGATGGCACGAACATGAAGGCCGTGTCCTGCGTCTCGCCTGCGACCAGGTATTTGTCGGAGATGTCCCGGATGTGGACCTCGATGTCCCTGCGGAACGCCTGCGAAGCGTATCTCTGGCTCTCTGCTCCATCGGCGGCGCGGATGGCGTTCCATGCCTCGAGCGGGAACTTAGCATCCACAACGAGCCCGGGCGCGCCGTTGGGCATCCGGATCAGGCAGTCCGGCCGGTTGCCGTTCGACAGGGTCGCCTGGAATTCGAAGGCGCCGCTCGGCAACCCGTCGGCGACGATCGCCTCCATGCGCGATTGGCCGAACGCGCCGCGCGTCTGCTTGTTGGAGAGGATTGCCTGCAGTTCGACGACCTGGCCCGCCAGCGACTGGATGTTGCCCTGCGCCTTGTCGATGACGGCCAGCCGCTCCTGCAGCCTGGTCAGGCTCTCATGCGTCGACCTGGTCTGTTCGGTCATCGTCTGGCCGATGCGTCCGGTCATGGCGTCGAGGCGCTGGCCGATCGATTGGTTGAGTTCGGCCTGCCGCGCGCCGAACACCTCGGCGATGGCGCCGAGCCTGCCCTGAAGTTCCGACTGCGCCTGGAGGATGCCCGCCATGCGCACATCCGCCTCGCGGGCGCGCTGCGCCGCTTCCCCGGCCGCCGCCACCCGCGCCCCGGAGGAGCGCCACAGCGCCACGGCGAAAATGACGAGCAGGGCCAGGAGAAGCGCAAGCGCGGCAGCCGCCGCCTGACCGAGGCTGATCGCGGACGCGCCGAGGCGAATTAACGGTTCCGACAGAACTGCGCTCACTCCATCCATGGGGCGAGCATAGCAGATTCGTCAGCCGCGAACAGATCAAAACGTGAACATTCGGCTGTCCGCCCTGTTGACGCCTTGCCGGCGAACGCCTAGGTGAGGCGACATGTCGATCCGGCCTCTCATCATCCTTCCCGATCCGATCCTCCGTCAGGTCTCGCAACCCGTCGCGACAGTGGACGACGCGGTGCGAAAGCTTTCCGAGGACATGCTTGAGACCATGTACGATGCGCCGGGCATCGGGCTTGCCGCAATCCAGATCGGCGAGCCGCTGCGCATGCTGGTCATCGACGTGTCCAAGGACGACGAGGCCAAGGCGCCGCAGGTCTTCATCAATCCGGAGATTGTCGAGCAGTCCGATGACCGCTCCGTCTACGAGGAGGGATGCCTGTCGATCCCCGACTACTACGCCGAGGTCGAGCGTCCTGCCGGCGTGCGCGTGCGATTTATCGATCAGCTCGGGAAGCAGCAGGAGGTGATGGCCGACGGCTTGCTCGCCACCTGTCTGCAGCATGAGATCGACCATCTGAACGGCGTTCTCTTCATCGACTACATTTCCAAGCTCAAGCGCGACATGGTCGTGCGGAAGTTCAAGAAGCTGGCGCGCGACCGCGTCCCCGAGCGGATGGTCGGATAAGTTTTCACGTGTTTGCGCCCGGTCGCTTCGTTTGATATCATTGATATCAATTGGAGGTTCCGATGGGCGACATGCTGATCAGGAATGTGCCTGAAGCGCTGAAGCGGCAGATCGAAGCCGCGGCGCGGCGCGACGGGCTGAGCTTGTCGGCGAAGTCGATCGATCTTCTCCGCAAGTCGCTGTCGGCGGATGCGGCGGATGAAAAGCCGTTCGTTTCGGCGTGGGATGTCCTGCGGCCGATTCTTCATACCGCGCCAGACGATCCGGAAGCTGAGGAATTCGCGAGGATCATGGAGGAAGTCGAGGCTGAGGGGAAGCGCGACTTCGGACGGCCCGTTCCTGATCCGGAATGATCGTGCTCGACACGAACATCGTTTCGGAACTTCAAAGGCCACGTCCCGCCGGACCGGTCCTGAACTGGATCGCGTCGATCGACATGAGAGAGACGTTTGTGTGCGACCCCGTTTTGATGGAGCAGGCTTACGGCGCGGAGCGACACTTTCTGCGAAGCGGCTCGATCAGGTATCGGACGACATTGTCGATGCTGCGCAACGCCTTTGTGGGCAGGACGCTTGAAATGGACACTCGTACGTTTGAGCGTGCAGGCGTGGTGAGGGCGTTGCGAGAGAGCTTAGGACGTCCGATCAGCGTCCAGGACGCCATGATCGCTGCGATCTGCCTCGTCCACGGCGCCACCCTCGCCACACGCAATGTCCGCGACTTCGTGGGTCTTGACCTCAAGCTGGTAAATCCGTTTGAAGCAGGGGCCTGACGCCGTCGGCGTTTAGATCAATCCAATCCGGCCATTTGCCGGCGGAGACCGCATGCCGCTTCGCGTCATCTTCATGGGAACGCCGGACTTTTCCGTTCCGACCCTGCGGGCCATCGCGGAGGCCGGTCATGACGTCGCCGCCGTCTATACGCAGCCGCCCCGCCCGGCCGGTCGGCGCGGACTGGAGCTGACATCGTCGCCCGTGCAGCGCGAGGCCGAGCGGCTCGGCGTCGAAGTCCGCGCGCCGAAGTCCCTCAAGGGCGAAGGCGAGCAGCAGGCGTTTCGCGCGCTGCAGGCGGATGTCGCAGTGGTCGTCGCCTACGGCCTGCTGTTGCCCCTTCCCATCCTGAAGGGAGCGCGCCTTGGCTGTTACAACGGGCACGCCTCGCTGCTGCCGCGCTGGCGAGGCGCAGCACCCATCCAGCGCGCCATCATGGCGGGCGACGTGCAAACCGGCATGATGGTCATGAAGATGGATGCGGGTCTGGACACCGGACCGATCGCGATGACCGAGCGGGTGTCGATCGGCCCCGACATGACGGCCGGCGAGCTGCATGACGTGCTGATGCAGGCCGGCGCCGGTCTCATGGTCGCGGCGCTGGCCCGTCTGGAGGAAGGGAAACTCGATCTCATCCCTCAGCCGCAGGACGGCGTCGTCTACGCCAGCAAGATCGACAAGTCTGAAACACGGATCGACTGGGCGCGGCCGGCTGCCGACGTGCACAACCACATACGCGGCCTTTCGCCGTTTCCCGGCGCCTGGTGCGAGGTGGAGATCGGCGGCAAGAGCGAACGCCTGAAGATCCTTCGCTCCACGATGGGGGAGGGCGAGGGTGCTCCCGGAGTATTGCTCGACGACCGTCTAAACGTTGCCTGCGGGGCGGGCGCCGTGCGCCTGGTCGAGCTCCAGCGCGCGGGCGGCAAGCCAGTTTCGGCGAACGACTTCCTCCGTGGCGCCAAACTGACGTCCGGTACGGTGTTCGCATGAGCGGCTACACGGTCAGACCGGCCACTCCCGAGGATTTCGTCGCCATACGCGCGGTCGAACTGGCCGCCTTTGGCGGCCCCGCCGAAGCCGACCTGGTGGAGGCGCTGCGGGCATCGGGGGATCTCGTGCTCGAACTGGTGGCCTTGCACGGCGATGAAGTGGTCGGCCATGTGGTCTTTTCGCGCCTGCTTGTCCGTTCCGACGACCGGGAAGACGTCGCGGCCGTGGCCCTGGCCCCGCTTGCGGTCGCGCCCGCACATCAAAGGCGGGGCGTTGGCGGACTGCTGATCGCGGAAGCGCATGCACGCATCGAGCCCAGGGAACGCCTCTCGGTCGTGCTCGGCGAGCCCGCCTATTACGGCCGCTTCGGCTATGCGCATGCGCGCGCCGCGGGCTTCGACAGCGACTATCAATGCGAGGCGCTGCAGGCGCTGGCCTGGAGCGATGCGCCGTCGACTGGCCGGCTGGTCTATCCTGAGCCCTTCGGAGCGCTCTGAGCGATGCCGCGCTACCGCCTCGACATCGAGTATGACGGCAGCGCCTATGCCGGCTGGCAGCGCCAGGCAGGCCACCACTCGGTGCAGGCGGCGATCGAGCAGGCGGCGCAGCAATTCTCCGGCGAGACTCTGACCCTCCGTGGAGCAGGCCGCACCGATGCCGGCGTCCATGCCACGGCGCAGGTGGCGCATCTGGATTTCGAGAAGGCGTGGCCGGCCGACACCGTCGCCAATGCGCTGAACGCCCATCTGGCGCGCGCGGGCGAGAGGGTCGGGATCCTCTCGGCGGCGGCGGTCGACAACTCCTTCGACGCGCGCTTCTCGGCGACGGCGAGGCACTACCTCTACCGCATCGTCAACCGGCGCGCCCCGCTTGCCTTGGAACTCCATCGCGCCTGGCGCGTGCCTCGCAAACTCGACGCCGAGGCCATGCATGCCGCGGCGCAGGGGCTGCTCGGACGGCACGATTTCACCACCTTCCGCTCGGCCCATTGCCAGGCCAACAGCCCGATGCGCACGCTCGACCGGCTCGATGTCACGCGTTCCGGCGACGTCATCGAGGTCCGGACGTCCGCCCGCTCCTTCCTGCACAACCAGGTGCGCTCGATGGTGGGCAGTCTGAAGCAGGTGGGGGAGGGCAACTGGTCGGCCGCCGATCTGAGGGCGGCCCTTGAGGCCAAGGACCGCACGGCTTGCGGGCAGGTCGCGCCGCCGGACGGGCTCTATCTGGTCGGGGTCGACTACCCCGGCATCTGCTCCGGCACGTGAAGTCCGAACGCCGCCTGCAGCACGACCAGCACGGCGAGCGCACAGAGGAACATGCCGACGAACAGCGCCGTCGCCACAGCTGGCCCCTTGTTCAGCGCGGCGTTCGTTTGCCTCCAGCTCAGCACCAGCGAGACCATGAAGAGCAGCACCGCCAGCGTCGATGCAAGATCGCCCGCCTCCGGGGCGACCAGCCGCAGCAGGCTCGGGGGCAGCATCATCCAGACGAGCAGCACGGAAGCCCAGTTCGCGGATACGACATAAGGGACGAAACGGTCTGCAATGCCGGCGCGCTTGACCACCAGCGCCAGCGCGACGAGCGGCAGGATCCAGACGGCAAGGTCGATGAAGGCGAGCCGCACGATGGTCGAGACCCGCGATCCGCCCACCACCATCTGCTGGAAATCGTTGGCGCCCGCGATCCAGCCCACGGCCAGCGCCGGCGCGGCGAACGCGATCGCAAAAAACGAGTCCCAGAAACCTTCGATCGAGGTGTCGAGCAGCCGCATGCCGTCCGGCCTGCCCATCATCAGCTGCCAGGCGCCTGTCAGGTTTCGTCGTATCTCGGCGGCATCGGGCATGGGCAGGTCACGCGAACCAGTCTTCCAGGAAGCGCAGATAGATGTTCGTCAGCGTTTCGAGGTCGTCGACGGCGACGCGTTCGTCCACCATGTGCATGGTCTGGCCGACGAGCCCGAACTCCACGACAGGACAGTAATCCTTGATGTAGCGGGCGTCCGACGTCCCGCCAGAGGTGGAGAGTTGCGGCGTGCGCCCTGTCACCGCCTGGATGGACTGCGACAAGAGCCCGACCAGCCGGTCGTCGCGGGTCAGGAAAACCTGGCTCGGCCGGTCCTTCCATGCAAGCTCGAAGGAAACCGGCTCCTTGCGTCCCTTGCGGTACTTGCTGCGCGCGGCGGCGCGGTCCATGCGGTTGTGGATCTCGGCCTGCAGCGTTTCTGCCGTCCAGGTGTCGTTGAAGCGGACGTTGAAGGCGGCCGTCGCCTTTGCGGGGATCACGTTCGTCGCCGGATTGCCGACGTCGACGCTGGTCACTTCCAGATTGGTCGGCTGGAAATCCGCGGTGCCTTCGTCGAATGGCGTCGCAAGCAGCGCGTCGAGCAGCGCCATCAGTCCCCGCACCGGGTTGTCCGCCAGATGCGGATAGGCGGCGTGGCCCTGCTTACCCTGCACGGTGATGAGGCCGGAGATGGAGCCGCGCCGCCCGATCTTGAGCATGTCGCCGAGCGCCTCCGGGTTGGTAGGTTCTCCGACGATCGAGGCGTCCCAGCTCTCGCCTTGCGCAGCCGCCCATTCGAGCAGCTTTCCAGTGCCGTTGATCGATGGCCCCTCCTCGTCGCCGGTGATCACTAGGGAGATTGATCCCCTGGGGTTGCCGTGGGTCTGCACATAGCGCGCCACAGCTGCCACGAAGCAGGCGATGCCGCCCTTCATGTCGACCGCCCCGCGGCCGTACATCATGCCGTTGGCCACGGCCGCGGCGAAGGGCGGGTGCGTCCACGCGGCCTCGTCGCCCACCGGCACGACATCCGTGTGCCCGGCGAACATGAGATGCGGGCCGTTGCCGGACAGTCGCGCGTAAAGGTTCTCGACGTCCGGCGTGCCGTCTTCGCGGAAGACCGGCCGCTCGACCGAAAAGCCCAGCGGCGCCAGCATCTTCTCAAGCGCGCAAAGCGCTCCGCCCTCGGCCGGCGTCACTGACGGGCAGCGGATCAGGACGGCAAGGTTGTCGACAGGGTCTATGGATATTTTCGGGCTCATGGCCATCACGCATAGTTGAATCGGATGGCGGTGTCACGGCGGCGTGCCTTCCCTTGGTCGCCTGATTGTTAACCCGCCTTCGCCAGGCTTCGCTGGTCGATCATGGTGATCTTTTGCCAGATCTTGCGCGACAGGTTGGAGCCAAGTTCCTCGATGTCGTTGACGGCCTCGACCACCACCGCATCGTTGACCGACTGTGCGAACAGCGCCGCGATCTTGCCGGTGATCGATAGCATCTCCGAGCAATAATCGAGATAGCGCGCCAGTTCTGCGGGATCGGTGATGCGCGGCGGCGAGTGGGTTGCGGCCTTGAACTCGGGCGACAGGACCATAGGATCCTTGGTCAACTGGTGCATGTCGACCACGTGGATCAGCGAGCGCAGCCCGTGCAAGGACCGGAATACCTGCCGGCGCTTGATGTGTTCTTCGGAGCGGACCAGCGCCAGCAGCCCGAGCGTCGCCAGGAGCATCGTGTTGATCGTCGACTCCAGCCCCTGGACGGAATCGAAGGCCCCGGTCGAGAGGCGGCTCAGCGGGACGAAGGTTCCCACGAACAGGAAGATCGCCCCACCGGCGACGATGCCGGCGCCGATCAGCAGCCGCAGCCACCAGATCGGCGCTTCCAGCACCTTGGCTTCCCTCGCAAGGTCGCATGCGAGCGTCACCAGTTCGGAGGACACCTTGCGCAATCCCGAATCGGGAAACCGGTCGGCCACGCGCTGGTCGAGGAGCCGCGCCGTCCTGATGATCTGTTCGGGGTCGAGGACCCGGTACGGCCCGCGCACGACGCGCTTCCTGCCCCCCATTCAGCTCCTCACTGCGGCACGTCAGCCCGCACCCCGTATTTGTTCGGGCCAGGATTGCCCGGCACCGCGCAGAACAGGATGAATGCGACCAGTTGCGCGATCGGTATGAACAGCACGACTGTAAAGAGTGCTGATCGGCCGATGTCATGAAGGCGCTTCACGGTCAGCGCGATGCTTGGCCAGAGCATTACGAAAGTCAGGAATCCGGCGATGGACCACCAATATTCGAACTCGGGACTCAGCTGAAAGAGCTCTTCGATGCTGCGATTGGCGAAAGTCTCCGGACCGAGGCGGATAAGCTCGCGGATGGCTTTGTAGATCGGAAACATCTGGATGACGCCGATAAGCATGCTGGCGAGGAAATAGACTGCGCGTCCCACGCGGCCCGAAGGTTTGAAGAAAAGCCAGATGAATGTGCTTGTGCTAGGCAAGAGGATCGGATCCGTATCGATTGGAGCCGCGCGTGCCCTCGAGGATGCCGAGCTCGATCAAGATCCAGAGCGCGCCGATGACCGGGATCAACACGATCAACGACCACCATCCGGATTTGTCGCGATCGTGCCAGCGCTTCGCGTAGAGGGCAAGTCCGAGATAGATCGACGCCAGCGAAACGATCAGGCTCACGACCCCCAGTTTCCCGGCCTCGCCGAAATCCATCTCCGAGCCGACCAGCATGTCGATGATCGTGGCGACCAGCCCGGCCACAAAAAGTGCGCCGATGCCAGCCCAGAACTTTGCGCGGTTTATGCGTCCGTCAAAGCTTGTAAGGAGCCACTTCCAGTCCATCTCACCCTCCAGGAAAGAACGGCGCGTTAACCCGCGCCGCGTGGAAGGTGCGTCGGCGCATTAAAAAGATCAATCTCTCAGCAGTTCATTGATCGAAGTCTTCGAACGCGTCTTCTCGTCGACGCGCTTTACGATCACTGCGCAGTAGAGGCTGGGCCCCGGCTCGCCGTTCGGCAGAGGCTTGCCTGGCATGGTGCCAGCGACGACCACGGAACCTGCCGGGACCTCGCCATAAAAAACTTCGCCCGTCGCGCGGTCGACGATCTTGGTCGACTGACCGATGAACACGCCCATGCCAAGCACCGAGCCTTCGCGCACGATGCAGCCTTCGACCACCTCCGAGCGCGCGCCGATGAAGCAGTTGTCCTCGATGATCGTCGGTCCGGCCTGCAGCGGCTCCAGCACGCCGCCGATGCCGACGCCGCCCGAGAGGTGCACGTTCTTGCCGATCTGCGCGCAGGAACCGACCGTCGCCCAGGTGTCCACCATCGTGCCGCTGTCGACGAAGGCGCCCAGATTGACGAAGGACGGCATCAGCACGACGCCGGGCGCCACATAGGCCGAGCGGCGGACGATCGCCGACGGAACGGCCCGGAAACCTGCCTTCTCGAAGTCGACCGCACCCCAGCCGCTGAACTTCGACGGCACCTTGTCCCACCAGACCGCATCGCCCGGCCCGCCATTGATAATTTCCATGGCGTTGAGCCGGAAGGAGAGCAGAACGGCCTTCTTCAGCCACTGGTTCACGTGCCAGCGGCCGTCGTCCTGGCGCTCGGCGACGCGGCGCTCGCCGCGATCAAGCAGGTTGAGCGCCGTCTCGATGGCGTCGCGCACCTCGCCACGCGTTGCCGGGGAAATCCCTTCCCGTTCCTCGAATGCCTTGTCGATAACCCTTTCGAGGCTGGCAAGATCAGGCTTCGCCATGGCAAATACTCCGTTAAAGGTGGCGTTAAGACGCGGACGAGTAGGGTGGTTCGAAACTGCGCGGACCCTACTATGTCATGCACGGAGAGGGGTCAATCGCGCCGCCGGGATCGTACGGTGCGACACGACTGAACGGGAATAAAGCTATGAAACCGATGGAGAATGCCGGCTGGACACCGCTGCCGCATTCGGACGAAGACCTCGAACGCGCCAAGAGCGTGCCGGACACGCCGCAGACGCGCGCGCCGACCTACCGCCTCGCATGGAACGACGAAGACTTCATGACGCGCCGCGAGACCCGGGCCGTGCGTCTCCAGCTCGAACACCTCAAGCCGGAGATGATCCTGGCCGAGAGGGGTATCCGCTCCACCGTCGTCATGTTCGGCGGCGCGCGTCTGCCGGAGCCCGGCGGACCCGCCTGGGCGGCGAAGAACGAGACGCAGAAGCGCAATCTCGAGCAGAACAGCAAATACTACGACGAGGCCCGGAAGTTCGCCCGCCTTTGTTCGCAGCAGTCGGCTGGTTCCTACTACCGTGAATTCGTCGTCGTCACCGGCGGCGGGCCAGGCGTCATGGAGGCCGGCAACCGCGGTGCGCACGACGTCGGCGCACCCTCGATCGGCCTCAACATCGTGCTGCCGCACGAGCAGGCCCCGAACCCCTACGTGACGCCGGAGCTGTGCTTCAACTTCCATTACTTCGCCATCCGCAAGATGCATTTCGTCATGCGGGCCAAGGCGATCGTGGTTTTCCCGGGCGGCTTCGGCACGCTGGACGAATTCTTCGAGACGCTGACGCTCATCCAGACCGGCCGCATGGAGCGCGTGCCGGTGATCCTCTTCGGCAGGAAGTTCTGGGAACGCGCGTTCGACCTCGACTATCTGGCCGAACAAGGCACCATATCGCCGGGCGACCAGGAGATCATCGACTACGCCGAGACCGCCGACGAGGCCTGGAATATCATCCGGGAGTTTTACGGGATCTGAGGGCGGGTCGCCCTCGCGTCACTCCGGCACAATCGTCCGCAGGAACGCCGTCAGGTCGTCCGTGACATAGTCGACCTCGTCCTCCTGCGCTGCGTCGCGCTCCCAGATCTCGGAGAAGGTCGGCTCGAAGTTGCGCGGCACCACCAGCACGGTGGTCATGCCGAGCGCCTTGGGCGCGATGAGGTTGCGCGCCAGATCCTCGAACATTGCGGCGTTGGGGCCCGCCACCTCGTGGAGGGCGAGGAACTTGTCGTAGGTCTCCCGCGCCGGCTTCGGCGTCAGGCCGGCGGCGACGATGTCGAATATGTCGTCGAACTGCTCGAAGATGCCGAGCTGGCGTGCGGTCCGCTCCGCGTGCGTGCGGCTGCCGTTCGTCAGGATGAACTTTCGCCCCGGCAGGGCCTTGATGGCGGCGCCCAGGGCCGGGTCGGGCGACAGCCACGAATAGTCGATGTCGTGGACGCGCTGGAGAAAATCGTCCGAATTGATGCCGTATCGCGCCATCAGCCCGGCAAGCGTGGTCCCGTGCTCAAGATAGAGCTCCTTCTGCAGCTTGCGCGCCTCGTCGCGCGGCAGCTTGAGCAGTTCCGACACATAGGCGGTCATCCTCACGTCGATCTGTGAGAACAGGTTCGTGTGGTGAGGATACAGCGTGTTGTCCAGGTCGAAGACCCAGGAGGTGATGTGCGCGAAGCGCGCGGCGTCCGGTGTGCTTGTCATGTCTGACCTACTAACCCAGGAAGCGCCGGACCGGAACTGCCGGGGCGCGGCGAAATGCCTCTCGGCGGCGGCTTCCCCTCTCATAGTTCGAGTTTTACGGAACGGCGAAACGGTATGTTTCGATCCGGCGGCGCATTGGGTGCGGCAGACATGATACGCATCCTCTTCAAAGCTACGCTGGCGACCCTCCTCTCCATCGCCGCTTCCCTCCTCGTCGCGATATCCATCGTCCCCGCCTTTGGCGGCGTAGTCGACGGAACGGCCTGGTTGATGTGCATCCTTTGCCCGATCTTCGTGGCATTTCCGGTAAGCGCATACACGTTCTGGCAGAGCGACCGGCTGAAGGTCGCCCTCGCAGCCCTTGCGGCGACGCACCAGGAACTGGCGGACACCCACGCCAAGCTGATGGAAAAGTCGCGTCGGGATCCGATGACGGGCTTTCTCAATCGCGAGACATTCTTCCAGGAGGTCGAGGCATGCCGCCGGCACGCGACGGCCGGCGCGTTGCTGCTGATCGACGCCGATCACTTCAAGTCGGTCAACGATCGTTTCGGCCATCTGGTCGGCGACGATGCGCTGCTCGAAATCTCGGCCGCGATCGAACGGGGCGTCCGCGCAGGGGACCTGATCGGCCGCATCGGCGGAGAGGAATTCGCCGTCCTGCTTCTCGGCGCCAGCGCGCGGGAGGCCACGCAGGTCGCCGAGCGCATCAGGAGGCAGGTCGAGGACATCCAGTTCTCGCCGGGCCAAGCCGGCGAGCTGCCGCTGACGGTCAGTATCGGCGGCACCGGGCTGTCGGCCAACGCGACGCTGAGCGACTTGATGCGCGCCGCCGACAAGCAGCTCTACGCCGCCAAGAAGAGCGGCCGCAACCGCGCCATCCTCGACACCGATGCCAAGGTGGCCGCCTGAGCCTACGGGCAGGCGGCGGACAAGCCGGTCCTTTAAGGGATGTCCTTGGGCGGCCGGCCTGGTCGGCTCTTGTAGACTGGAAGGCGCCAGTGGAACTTCAGCGCCCCGCCGCGCACCGCAAAGGCAACGATGAACCCCGCCACCGCGGAGAGGTTCATCGGCGCGCCGGCGATCTCGATGATGGTGTAGGTCGCAGCGCCGGCCAATGCGGCGGTGACGTAGATCTCGCGACTGAGGAGGACGGAGGGTTCGCTGGCCAGAAGATCGCGCAGCACGCCTCCGAAAGCGGCGGTCAGCATGCCGGTGATCATGGCGACCGGCGCCGAGCCCGTGATCGTCAGCCCCTTCTGCGCTCCCATCACCGAGAAGGCGGCGAGGCCCACGGCGTCGAGCCAGAGCAGCAGCTTGTAGCGCGACTCGACGCGGTGCGCGGAGAAGTAGACCATCAGCGTGACGGCCAGGCAGATCCATATGTAGTCGGTATTGCCGATCCAGAAGACCGGGACGCCGAGGATCAGATCGCGGACCGTGCCGCCGCCGGTCGCCGTGGCGCTGGCCAGGAACAGGAAGCCGATGATGTCGAGCTGCTTGCGCGACGCGGCAAGCGCGCCGGTGGCGGCGAACACCGCCACGCCGGCATAGTCGAGGATCTGGATGAGGAGCATGGGTCTAGGGGACTGAAAGAGTAGGGGAGTAGGGAGAAACAATATACCCTACCAGCCCGCCTGCAATCCGACGCCGGGCCAAGGCACTCGGAAACCTTGTTGCCCTACTCCCTTCTTCCCTTATTACGCGTCCTTTTCCGCCTGCTCGTTCACCGGTCCCGGCTCGGGCTTGGCGTCGTTGGCTGGCGCATGCTTGGGGCCGCCGCTCGACACGCCGACCATGGCCGGCCGCAGCACGCGCTCGCCGATCGAATAGCCGGGCTGGACGACCTGCAGCACGGTGCCCGTCGGAACCCCCGGGTTGGGGATCTCGAACATGGCCTGGTGGAAGTTCGGGTCGAACTTCTCGCCTTCCGGCGCAAGCTTCTTAACGCCGTGGCGCTCGAGCGCGGCCAGCATGGCACGTTCGGTGACCTCTACGCCCTCTACGAGCGCTGTCAGGCCCGCATCGTTTGCCTCGGCGGGCACGGCCTCGATGGCGCGGCGCAGATTGTCCGACACCGACAGCATGTCGCGCGCGAAATTGGCGATGGCGTAGGCGCGGGCGTCCTGGACGTCACGCGCCGTGCGGCGGCGAAGATTCTCCATTTCCGCGGCGGAGCGAAGCACGCGGTCCTTGAGCTCCTCGTTTTCCTTCATCAGGCGCGTCAGCACCTCGAAATCGCCTTCATCCGGCGCTTCGACGTTCACGGTCTCCGACGTATCCAGCATGTCTTCAACCGAGCCGTTTTCCTTGGGGATGTCGTTCATTGGATTTCCGTTGGTCTTGGGGGCCACGAAGTTGCGCCCGATATCGAGCTTCGGAGTCCAAAAATCAAGGCTCGAGGCGGCTTTGCCAGACGTCACGCGCCGGGCAGAGCGATGTGGACGCCTGAATGCAGCTAACGCAGCATCCGGCTGATCAGTTGCGCGGTATAGTCTACCATCGGCACGATGCGGGCATAGTTGAGCCGGGTCGGCCCGATGACGCCGAGCGCGCCCACGACGCGGGCATCCTTGTCGCGATAGGGCGCGACCACCAGCGACGAGCCGGACAGCGAGAACAGCTTGTTCTCAGAGCCGATGAAGATGCGCACGCCCGAGCCGCTTTCGGCAAGGTCGAGAAGCTGGATCAAACCGTCTTTCGTCTCCAGATCGTCGAACAGATGCTTGAGCAGTTCCAGATCGGCTTGCGCGGTCACGTTCTCGAGCAGGTTCGCGCGCCCGCGCACGATCAGCCGCGCCGGCAGGCCGCTTTCCGCGCCCGCCCAGATCGCCAGCCCTTTCTCGACCAGGGCCTGCGACAGCGTGTCGAGCGCTTGCCGCGTCTCGTCCTTCAGGCGCTCGATCTCCGTCCGCGCCTCGGCCAGCGTTCGCCCCCGGATGTGGGCGTTGAGGAAATTCGACGCTTCGTGCAACTGGGACGTGGTCACGCCGGGCGAAAGCTCGACCACACGGTTCTCCACGTCGCCGCTCTGCGACACCAGCACGGCCAGCGCCCGGGAGGGCTCCAGCTGGATGAACTCGATATGCTTGAGCGGCATCTCGTTCTTGGCGGTCAGCACCACCCCGGCGCCGCGCGACAGCCCGGAAAGCATCTGGCTGGCCTCGGTCAGCATGTGCTCTACCGAGGCGCCGCTGCCCGACGCCTTCATCTGAGCCTCGATGGCGCGCCGCTCCTCCTCGGTCAGGTCGCCAAGCTCCATGAAGGCGTCGACAAAGAAGCGCAGCCCCTTCTGGGTCGGCAGTCGCCCCGCCGAAATATGGGGTGCGTAGACGAGCCCGAGATGTTCGAGATCGCTCATCACGTTGCGCACGGTGGCCGGCGACAGCGTGGACGGCAGCAGCCGCGACAGGTTGCGCGAGCCGACCGGTTCGCCATCGCGCAGATACGAATCGACGATGCGGCGGAATATGTCTCGCGAGCGCAGGTCGAGCGTCTGCAGGGTCGGATCGGTGATCGGCTTGGTCATCGCAGCAAGGAACCTTCAGGCGTCAAGATATAGACCGCGCCGCGCCGAACTCAACATCACGCCCGGCCGTCTTGTGGCGACAGATGGCTTTTCCTTTGCGTAGGGCTCGCCCTGCCGGTAAAAGCCGGCCACGAATCCCGACCAGCGACAGCAGAGAGCCGAATGCGCCCCTCCAAACGCCAGCCCGACGAGATGCGGGCAATTTCCTTCGAACGCAACGTGTCCAAGCACGCCGAAGGCTCATGCCTCGTCAAGTTCGGCGACACGCACGTGCTCTGCACCGCGAGCCTCGAAGAAAAGGTGCCGAACTGGATGCGCAATTCCGGGCGGGGCTGGGTCACGGCCGAATACGGCATGCTGCCCCGCGCGACGGGCGATCGGATGCGGCGCGAGGCCTCGGCGGGCAAGCAGGGCGGCCGTACGCTCGAGATCCAGCGCCTGATCGGCCGCAGCCTGCGCGCCGTGGTGGACCTCCAGGCGCTGGGCGAGCGGCAGATCACGGTCGACTGCGATGTCATCCAGGCCGACGGCGGCACGCGCACCGCGGCCATCACCGGCGGCTGGGTGGCGCTTCACGACTGCCTGCGCTGGATGGAGGCGCGTCAGATGATCGCGGTTTCGAAAGTCCTGAAGGACCACGTGGCCGCCATTTCCTGCGGCATCCACAACGGCCGGCCGGTGATCGACCTCGACTATCTGGAGGATTCCTCGGCTGGCACGGACGCCAATTTCGTCATGACCGGCAAGGGCGGCATCGTGGAAGTCCAAGGAACGGCGGAAGGCGAGCCGTTCACCGAGGAGCAGTTCGGCGAGCTGATGTCCCTTGCCAGAAACGGCATCCGGCGGCTGGTCAGCCTCCAGCAGATGGCGGTCGGCTAAGGGAGTACCTTGCGATGTGGTCTTGCTCCCTCCCGTTCGGCCGCCTCGCGGCCGCCGGCTTTCCGCTGGTGGGAAGAGGGGGCGAGCATCGCAGTCGCGCCGAAAGCGCCAAGGTCCGCTCATGACCCCTTCCGCCGTCCTTGAAACCGCCCTCTACGTCACCGACCTTGTCGCGGCAGAGGCGTTTTACGCAGACGTGCTTGATCTCAGCCGAATTTCGGCGGTTCCGGGCCGTCACGCATTCTTCCGCTGCGGGCAGGGCGTCCTGCTTCTCTTCAACGCCGAGGCGACCAGGAACCCACCGCCGCCGGACGCCAAGCTGCCGGTGCCGCCGCATGGAACTGCCGGGCAAGGCCATCTCTGCTTCTCGGCCACGGCCGACGAGATCGGCCGCTGGAAGTCGCGGCTGGAATCACTCAACATCGCGATTGAAGCCGATTTCGAGTGGCCGAACGGCGGCCGTTCAATCTATTTCCGCGATCCATCCGGCAATTCGATCGAGTTCGCCGAACCGCGTATCTGGGGTCTTTGAATGCGTGATCTGAACGGGCAAACCCTGGTCGTTGCGAGCCACAACTCAGGCAAGCTGCGCGAATTCGCCGATCTGCTGGCGCCCTTCGGCATCGAAACGAAATCGGCGAAGGAGTTCGGCCTGCCCGAGCCCGAGGAGACAGGCACCACCTTCGAGCAGAATGCCTACATCAAGGCGTTCGCCGCCGCTCAGGCCACCGGCCTTCCGGCCATGTCGGACGATTCCGGCCTCGTCGTCGACGCCCTTGATGGCCAACCCGGCGTTTACACGGCCAACTGGGCTGAAAAGCCGGACGGCACGCGCGATTTCATGATGGCGATGGAGAAGACGGAAAAACTGCTTCAGGAGAAGGGCGCGACCGAGCCCGGGCAGCGCGCCGGCCGCTTCGTCGCCGTCATCTGCCTGGCCTGGCCCGACGGAGAGGCCGAGTATTTCCGTGGCGCTGCGGAGGGCCACCTCGTCTGGCCGCCGCGCGGCGAAAAAGGCTTTGGGTACGACCCGGTCTTCCTGCCGCTCGGCCACGTCCGCACTTTTGGCGAAATGAGCGCCGAGGAAAAGCACGGGTGGAAGCCGGGCCAGGCGGAAGCCCTTTCGCATCGCGCCCGCGCCTTCCAAAAGCTTGCGCGCGCGCGCCTCGGTTCGGCGTGAGGAGGATCGTTCCGATAGATCGGGATCCGGGCTTCGGGATCTACGTCCATTGGCCATTCTGCGCGGCCAAGTGCCCGTATTGCGACTTCAACAGCCATGTACGCCATCAGGGCGTCGACCAGGAGCGCTACGCCAAGGCGTTCATTGCCGAACTGGCCGACCGTCGCGAACGCACCGGCCCCCGCACCGTCACCAGCATCTTCATCGGCGGCGGCACGCCCTCGCTGATGAAGCCTGAAACGGTCGGCGCGATCCTGGAGGCCGTCGCCGCCAACTGGACCGTGCCCGACGGTATTGAGGTGACGCTCGAGGCCAACCCCTCTTCCGTGGAGGCCGAGCGCTTCCGCGGCTACCGTGCCGCCGGCGTCAACCGCGTTTCGTTGGGTGTCCAGGCGCTCAACGATGCGGACCTGCGCTTTCTCGGCCGCCTGCACAATGTGGAGGAGGCGTTGAAGGCGATCGGGCTGGCCCGCGAGATATTCCCGCGGCTCTCCTTCGACCTCATCTACGCGCGCCCCGGCCAGACCTGCGACGCCTGGGCGGCCGAACTGGAAACCGCCATCGGCTACGCCGTCGACCACCTCTCGCTCTACCAGCTCACCATCGAGGAGGGCACGCGCTTCCACGCCCTCCACGCGGCCGGAAAATTCGTCCTCCCGGACGCCGAGGCGGCGGCCGATCTCTATGAGATGACGCAGGAGGTCACTGCCGCCCACGGCCTGCCCGCCTACGAGATCTCGAACCATGCGAAGCCGGGCTGCGAGAGCCGCCACAACCTGACCTACTGGCGCTACGGCGAATATGTCGGAGTCGGGCCCGGCGCCCACGGCCGCTACGTCGAGGGTGGCAAAAGGGTGGTCACCTTCACCGAAAAGTTCCCTGAAGCGTGGCTCAATCTCGTCGAATCAAAGGGCCAGGGCCTGACCGGCGGCGAAGTGCTGACGCGCTCGGAAGAGGCCGACGAGTTCCTGATGATGGGGCTGAGGCTGGTCGAAGGCATCGACCTGACGCGCTACGAGGCGCTGTCGGGCCAGTTGCTGTCGTCGCGCCGCATGGCGATCCTCCAGGAAGAAGGCCTGATCGCGCCGGTCGGCAATTCCGGCCTGCGCGCCACCGCCGCCGGCATGGTGGTGCTCGACGCGCTTGTGGCAGACCTTGCGCGGTAGGCAGCCGAGCGCGAGTGTATTGCTTTCACCATAGAGGGGCGTCGCTTGGCCGATTTAACGTCATCATGGCTGTTCTGGGCGCTGCTGTCGGCGATTTTCGCGGCCCTGACGGCGATTTTCGCCAAGGTAGGCGTCCACGACATCGATTCCGACTATGCGACCCTGATCCGCACCGTCGTGATCTTTGGGGTGCTGGCGGCGTTGCTCGCGGCAACCGGCCGGCTGCAGGTCCCGACCGCGATCCCGGGCAACACCTACCTGTTCCTCGTCCTGTCCGGGCTGGCGACGGGCGCGTCCTGGGTCTGCTATTTCCGCGCGCTCAAGCTCGGCGACGCCGCACAGGTCGCGCCGATCGACAAGCTGAGCGTCGTCCTCGTGGCTGTATTCGGCGTGGTCTTCCTCGGTGAGCGCCTGACACTGGTGAACTGGATCGGGGTGATGCTGATCGGCGGCGGCGCTATCCTGGTTGCACAGCGCTGACACATCGGCGCCTTCGCGGGTTTCATCGCATTCGTCAGGATGACGTTTCTGGCCGCTCGCCCGACGATGCGTGCCGGCGTGCCGGTCTTGCCGGGCCGGGCTCCGCTGTTTGGCTGGCCGCCGGCTTTCTTCGCGGCTGCCGTTTGGCCCGCGTCCTTTGGGCGTTTTCGATTCCGATCTCGGTCTTTGGATCGAAATACGGCGCAAAGCTATCCTGGATCTCCAGTTCGCCCATGTGTTCCTCCGAAGGAGAGAACAACCGCCTGGCAACCGGGATGTTCCTCGGCTTCAAGAAAATTGACCGAAAGGCGGGTCAGGCGCCGCTAAAACTCGTGGGCGACGGGCTCACCACCTTGCGCTGCCCTCCGGGAAGCACTTCGTACACGGTATAGGCGCGCTGGTTTGAGCCGTCCGAGCCGAAGCGGAACACGCCGCCGTAGCCCGTGAAGCCGGAGCGGGCCTCGATCACCGCGGGTGTGAAGCCTACAGGTCCATGCAGCCTCACGATGCCTACCGCCAGCGCCACGCTGTCATAGCTAAGCACCGCGTTGGTCGACGGCTCGGCGCCGAACTTCTGTGCATAGCGCGCCTTGAACTCGCCGAGCTTCTGCTGGTCGGTGTCTGCAAACCAGGCACCGGTCAAAGTAGGGTCGCCAAGCACTGCGCTGCTCCAGAGCCCGGTTCCGAGCAGTTTCTTGCCGCTCAGGTCGACGCCGTTCGAGCGCAGCGCGGCAGCGACTGCGCTCGGGCTGTTGCCGCCGTCCGGGATGAAGATCGCCTGCGCCTCGCCGGCCTTGGCGGCGATGTTGGAGGCCGCGGTCTGCACCGAGGCGTCGCTGGGGTCGTAACGCTCCACCTGCAGCAGCGCGCCGCCCAATACGCCGAGCGTCTGCTGCAGTTGCCGCTCCGCCAGTGCGCCTGCGGCGTTGTTAGGAACCATTGCGACGAAGGTCTTGTAGCCCTGCGAGAACGCGTAGGCCGCGGTACGGTCGACCACGCTCTGCGGCAGGAACGAGTTCAGGTAGACGCCGCCACCCGCCACCGTCTGGTCCGACGAGAAGGCGATCGCGATCTTGCCTGCCTGCCGCAATACGGTCGCGGCTTGAATGACTTCCGGCGCGAATACCGGCCCCAGCACGAGGGAGGACCCTTCCGCCGTCGCTTCGGTCGCCATGGCGAGCGCCTGCGCCGGCTCGCCTGCGGTATCCTTGACCACGATCTGCAGGGAGTCCGCACCAAGATCCTCGATGGCGAGCTGCGCGGCGTTGCGCAATTCGATGCCGATCTTGCCGCCACTGCCGGGGGCGCTCAGCGGCAGCAGCATAGCCACCCGCACCGCACCCGCGCCGATGATCTCGCCGTTGGCGGGCGGCAGAGCTTCGGTCACGCTCGGCTGTTGCTGCTGCGGTTCACCCGGCAGGCCAGTCGGCACCGACTGACAGCCGGCGGACGCCAGGGCCAGCATCGAAAGCCCGCCAAGCAGCAGGCGTCGTCGTGTAAGATTGGCTTTCATCGGCAAGTCTTCAGGACGTGTTCGCGCGCTTTGCAACCCCATGCTCGACATGTCAATGCTTGGCCGCGCGGATCGATCCCGCTCAATCGACGGAGAAAATGTGGAAAATCGGGCAGCCTACGTGATCGCCGGCACGGAAATCGCCGCTCGGCCGCTCGAGCCGGCGCTTTATCTCGTGGCCACGCCGATCGGCAACCTCGGCGACATCACGTTGCGCGCGCTGGAGACGCTGGCCGCCTGCGACGTGCTCGCCTGCGAGGACACCCGGGTCACCCGCGTCCTGCTCGACCGCTACGGCATCAGGCAACGGTCGTTCGCCTATCATGAACACAATGCGGAGGAGGCCGGACCGCGACTGATCGCTGCGCTCGAGGAGGGCCGCAGCGTCGCGCTGGTATCGGACGCGGGCACGCCGTTGGTTTCCGACCCTGGCTATCGCCTTGTCGAGCGGGCGCGCGAGGCGGGCATCCGCGTCGTCCCCGTGCCCGGTCCCTCGGCCGTGCTTGCCGCGCTGACAGGCTCCGGCCTGCCTTCGGATGCCTTCATGTTTGCCGGTTTCCTGCCGGTTAAGGACGGCGCCCGCCGGTCACGCCTGGAGGAACTCAGGGCCGTTCCGGCGACACTGATCTTCTTCGAATCGCCACGCCGCCTTGCCGACAGCCTTGCCGCCATGGCCGACGTGCTGGGCGAGCGCCGCGCGACAATCGGCCGGGAACTTACCAAGGCGTTCGAGGAGTTCCGGACGGAAACCCTGCCCTCGCTTGCCGCACACTATGCCGAAGCGGAGACGCCGAAGGGCGAGGTCGTCGTCTGCGTGGCGCCGCCGGGGGACGAGCCAGTGGAGGCCGGTGACGTCGACCGCCTGCTCCTGTCGCTGGCCGCGGAGATGCCTGCTTCCAAGGCGGCCGGCGAGGCGGCCCGCATGACCGGCGGCAAGAAGCCGGACCTCTACCGCCGCCTGCTCGAGCTGAAGGAAACCGGGCGGTGACAGAGGGTGGCGAGACGGCGCGTGCCCGACGCTTCGCCGCCTATCGCCGCGGTCACCGCAGCGAGTGGCTGGCGGCGCTGGCCCTGCTGGTCAAGGGCTACCGCATCGTGGCCCGACGCTACCGCACGAAACTCGGCGAGATCGACCTGATCGCCCGCCGCGGGGATCTGGTCCTGATCGTCGAGGTGAAGGCGCGCCCCACGTTGGCCGAGGCGATGGACGCCATCGGCGGCATGTCGGCGCGGCGCATCGAGGGCGCGGCCGATCTCTGGCTGGTCCGCCAGCGCGACTATGCGCGCCTTTCGCTCCGTTTCGACATGGTGGCGGTGCTGCCGCGCCGCTGGCCGGTGCATGTGGAGAATATTTTCCAGGGACGCATCTGACGTAGCGTAAACCTGCCTTGCCAGACGCTGCCGGAGGGAACACTCTTGCCGCGCAACGGACACGAAGGGGAGCGTTCCAGATGTGCCATCACTGCGTCATCGAGAATGTCAAAGCCAGCATGCTGAGCCGCAGGAGCTTCTTCACCGGCGGCCTGGCCGCCGCAGCGGGCGTCGCCGCGCTGGCCACGTCCGCCCCAACCCCGGTATTCGCGCAGACGCCAGCCAAGACACACGACTTGACGCACGAGCTGTTCGACAAGTTTCCGACCTACTTCGGCGGCCAGCAGCTCTTCTACGACAAGAAGTTCGACTACGCGAAGGACACCTTCAACCTCTACGAACTTCGCCTGAGCGAGCACACCGGCACCCACATCGATGCGCCACTCCATTTCAGCGCGGACGGCAAGTCCGTCGCCGAGCTGCCCGTCGAGGACCTGGTGGCGCCGCTCGTCGTCATCGACATCAAGTCGAAGGCGGCGGAGAGCGCGGACGCGCAGGTGACGCCGGAGGATATCAAGGCCTGGACCTCGGCCAATGGCGACCTGCCGGAAGGCTGCGTTGTCGCCATGAACTCCGGCTGGGGTCAACATGTGCTGACCGACAAGTTCCGCAATGTCGGGGACGACGGCAAGACGATGCATTTCCCCGGCTTCCATGTGGACGCGGTCAAGCTGCTTCTGGAGACCTCGGCGAAGGCGATTGCGGTCGACACGCTGTCGCTCGATTTCGGCGCCTCGCCGGACTTCATTGTCCACAACACCTGGCTGCCGGCCGGTCGCTACGGCATCGAGGGCATCGCCAATCTGGACGGCCTGCCCGCCAAGGGCGCGACCATCATCGTCGGCGCCCCCAAGATCAAGGGCGGCACCGGCGGTCCTGCGCGTGTGTTCGCAATGGTCTAGAGGCGGTGAACGCACTGGCGATTTCGGGCGGCACGTTGCATTATGACCGGATACCAAAGTTTTTAGAGCTGATCGGCTGACCCGTTCGTCAAACGGTCACAACGAGCAGGGAAGGATACCCCTATGAGCATTCGCCTCAACGACACTGCCCCCGACTTCACGGCTGACACCACCGAAGGCAAGATCAATTTCCACGAGTGGATCGGCGACGGCTATGCGGTCCTTTTCTCACACCCGAAGAACTTTACGCCGATCTGCACGACCGAGCTTGGCTACATGGCGGGAATGGAGGACGAGTTCTCCAAGCGCAACGCAAAGATCATCGGTATCTCGGTCGATCCCGTCGAAAGCCACCACAAGTGGAAAGCCGACATCGAGACGGCTACGGGACACGCCGTCAATTATCCGATGATCGGCGACACCGAGCTGAAGGTCGCAAAGCTCTACGACATGTTGCCGGCAGATACGGCCGGCACCAGCGAGGGGCGCACCCCGGCCGACAACCAGACGGTTCGTTCGGTGTTCGTCATCGGACCGGACAAGAAGGTGAAGCTGACGCTGACCTATCCGATGACGACGGGGCGCAACTTCGACGAGATCCTGCGCGCGATCGACTCCATTCAGCTCACCGCCAAGCATCGGGTGGCGACGCCGGCCAACTGGAAGCAGGGCGAAGATGTGGTGCTGACCGCGGCCGTCTCCGACGAGGAAGGCAACACCGTCTATGGCGGCTTCGAACGCGTGCTGCCCTATCTGAGGAAGACCAAGCAGCCGGCGAACTGATCGTTGCGGTAGCCCCTTTTTCGCCGCGTGGCGCACGCCTTCATTCCCGGCGAGGATGGCGCGCCATGGCGGCGGGAAATCAGCTTCCCGGTTCGGCCAGCGCCGCTGAGATGCAGCGGCGCATTCGGTCGTAGCGGCCGAAATGCGCGTCGCGCGAGGCGGCCATCCAGGCTTCTCGCTCGATCCGCGTCACGTCGAGCCGGTGGCCGGCTTCGGCGGCGAGTTGCCTGAGATAGACCATCTGCACGCGGCCGTTTCCCTCGCGGAACGGGTGCACATGGTTGATGTCGCCGATGATCTCTCCGGCCTGCCGCGCGAATGCGTCGCCCGACAGGCCTTTAAGAAAATCCGCTTCGACGAGTCGGCGGTGCACATCCGCCATTCCGGTCTCGATGAAACGCCGGAACTGGAACTGGCTGCCGCCCTTCGAAAGCTCGACGGTGCGTATCTGTCGCGCCCAGTCGTAGAGATCCTGGAACAGATGCCGTGGATGGCTTTCAGATGCGCGAGGTCGAACTTTCCGGAGGGAACGCGACCGAGCATGCGCCGCGCCACGAACTCGCGTTCGACATAGTCGAGTTCGTCCGCGTCACGAATGCCGAACTTGTTGCGAAGAACGCCATAACTGGGAGGATAGCAATAGACCTCGTCGGTCATTCGCCGGGGATGGCGCCATGCCGGTCAAGCACGCGCTGTCGCAAATAGGCGATACAGCGCTCTTCCGACCATCCCTCGCGCTCAAACATCTCGAACATTGCAACTTGACTGGCATCGAGCGGATTGCCTTCGAGCGCCTGCAGGTGCATCGCTTCCTTCAGCGTCAAGCCGGCGGGCGGGATGTTCGCTTCAGTCTTCAGGGCGTCACCAGAGCGGATTCCGCCGAAAGCTGCCACCGATCCGGGCGCCGGACACGCTTACCTCCGCCGCGACACCGCCATCGGCAGACCACCCTGTGGCTGGGTGGTCAGCTTCTGAACCGGCCAGGGCTGCGTCTCCGCAACGGTATCGAAGCGGAACCGCGACAGCATCACGGCAAGGGCGATGATGGCTTCCTGCATGGCGAAGGTCGTGCCGATGCACACCCGCGGCCCCGCGCCGAAGGGCAGGTATTGGAAGCGATCGATCTTCTCGCGCCGCCCCGGATGGAAGCGCTCTGGCATGAAGGCGTCCGGCTTGTCCCAGAGCTTCCGATGGCGGTGGATCACCCAGGGCATGACCAGCACTGCCGCGCCCTTGCGGATGTAGAGGTCCTTGTAGGTTTCCGGCTCGATCGGCTCGCGGTTGATCGACGGCGCCGGCGGATAAAGCCGCAGCGCCTCCTCGAAAGCGGCCCGCGTCAGCGGCATCGCGTCCAGCCATTTCGCCGGATCGGGTTCGCGCTTGAGCACGGCGTCGATCTCGACCTCGACCTTGTCGCGCTCCCACGGCGCCTCGGCGAGGCAGAAAAGGGTCCAGCCGAGCGCCCGCGCGGTCGTCTCGTGGCCGGCGCCGATGAAGGTGATGATATTGTCCTCGATCTCGGCGCGGCTGAGCCCCTCCGGTCCCTCGGCCTTGAGCAGCAGCGTCAGAAAATCCTGCGGCGCCCCGTCGGGATCGCGGCGCAGCCGCTCGGCCCGCATCTCCATCGTGTCGCTGACGATCTTGCGGAAATAGGCCATCGTCTTGCGCCCGCGCAACCGGGTCAGCCGCGGCAGCCATTCCGGCGCGCGTAGCAGGTCGAGCGGATCGACGCGCCCCATGGTCTCCAGCAGCCGGTCGACGTCATGGGCAAAACTGCCGGATTCGCCGGCGATCTCGCCCGAGAACAGGGTCTCGGCAAGGATGTCGTAGGTCAGCATCGTCATGTCGTGGGCGATGTCGACGGTCCCGGAAACTTCCTCGTATTTCTCGACGAAGGCCAGCGTGCGATCGAGCATCGGCCGGGCGAAGCCGAAAATGTTGCGCGGCGTGAACACCGGCGCCATGGCCTTGCGCGAGCGCTTCCAGACGTCGCCTTCGGCCGTCAGGAGGCCGTCGCGCAGGATCGGTCTGAGGATGAGCTGGCGCACCCGCGCCATCTTGTAGTTCTTCGCATTGTCGACCAGCACGTGGCGGACGAGGCCGGGGTCGTTGGCGATCACCAGCGGCCCGCCGATGCCCGTCACGCTGATCCACGGCTCGTTGTAGGAGGGCTCGCCCCACAGCTCGAGCGGGTTCCGGTAGACGATCCGTATCATCTCCAGCGTCGACGGCGGCGAGCTTCGCGGTTGCGGCGCGGGCGGGACGAACGGTGCGGGCGAGGTGTCCATAAGCTGAATCTAGGCCGGGCAGGTGGAGGCTTCAATCGAAGTGACGTCGATCGAAGCGTTGAGCGAAGGGCGCGCGTGCAGCTGGCCTGGGCGGAGCGTCCTCACTGCGTCGCCTCATACAGCTCCGCGGCCGCTTCCTTCAGCGCCCGCCTTCCGTCCTGCCGGAAATACATCATGTGGCCGCCGTCGAGCACGTCGATTCGGATCGGCTTGGCTTCCGGAAGCGGCGGAAGCTGGCCGACGAGATAGCGCGAGACCATGTAGGGCGTGACCAGATCCGTGTAGCCGTGGACGATCAGCACGCCGAGCGCGGGGTTCAGCGTCCGCGCCTGCTGCAGGTCGCCCATCACGCCGACATAGCCCTGGCGGGTGGGGCTGGTCCCGTAGTCCCAGTTGCCGCTGATCTGCCGGTTGAGCACGCGGTAGCTCATGTCGGTGCGGAAGTTCAGCTCCTCGCGTGCATAGTCGACGAAAGCCGAGGTGAGCACCGGGACGCTGCGATCGAGCACCGGGTCGGGGCCGCTTGCCCCCGACCGGTCGGTCACCCCGATCATGCCGTCATAGGCACTGAGTACCTTGCCCGCATCGCTCGAAAACTTACTGGTGAACAGCGAGGTGGAAATCCGCGCGAAATTCTTCTGCACGAGATCGAGCGGCAACCCGGTGAACTCGGCCACGCGTTGGCTCGCCCGCCGGCCACCTTCTTCGAGACCGCTGACGAGCGCGGTGAGATAGTCGCCGAGCGCATAGCGCTCGACCTCGGCCAGCCGTTCCTCGAATTCCGGGCCTGTAACGCCTTCGCTGCGCAGGCGGACGGCCGCGAGCGAGGGTAGCTCAAGCGCCCAGTGGAGGGGCTGGAATTCGTCCGGGCGCACCAGCGTGAACTCCAGCGCCGGTGAGATCAGCACGATGCCGCTCGGGCTGATGCCGATGTCCTCCTGCAGCGTTTTGGCCAGGAGCGCGGCGCGGAATCCGCCATAGCTTTCTCCAGCTAGATACACCGGCGAGCCGGTGCGGCCTTCCCGGGCGAGAAAGAGGCGGACGAAGGCGCCCATGGACGTGGCGTCCTGGCTGACGCCCCAGAAGCTGCGGGTCTCCTGGCCCGGCGCCTCGCGGCTGTATCCCGTGCCGACCGGATCGACGAAGACCAGGTCGGTCATGTCCAGCCAGGTATCGGGATTGTCGATCAGCCTCTGTGGCGAGGGGAGGAAGCTCCCGTCCGCCGCCGTCGCGATGATGCGCGGTCCCAGCGCGCCGAGATGAAGGTAGGCGGCTGCCGCCCCCGGTCCGCCGTTGAAAACGAAGGTGAGAGGGCGCTGCCGGTTCTGGCGCGCGTCTGCTCCCGGGCGCAGCGCATAGGCGACGAAGAAGATTTCGGCTGTCACCTCTCCCTTGCCGGACAGCAGGGACAACGTGCCGGCCTTCGTCCGATAGTCGAGCGTGCGCCCGGAAATGGTGATCGAATGATCGGTCGTCTGCGGGACCGGGAGCAGGGACAGGGCGCCTCCCGAGGGCGCGGGCCGGTCGGCGACGTCCGCTGCAACCGGGGCCGTGCCGCTGCCGAGCAGGAAGAGCGCGAGGATGAATTCTCTCAACAGCGGTCGCATGACGCCTCCACACAATGCGCGCCGAGGCTATCATGCGATGGGACAGGCCGAATTCACAGGACCGTGTCCGACGGTTGCGCGGGTCGATGGCGTCGCGCGGCTTCGCGCCGGAGCCCGCTCAGACGAACTCTTCATGAGCGCTGCTCCAGCGCTTGACCTGGAACTCCGGTCGCGCCGCGAGAGCCCTGCGGAGCGTTCTCAGACGCTCCTCCCATTTAGGCAGGCCGATCTTCAGCAGCCTGTCGAGCGGATTGGGGCTTCTCAACGCGCTGTCGATCAGCGGCCACGTCATCCGGCCGGCGCGTCCTTGGTGCAGGATGTCCGCGATCACCGCGCACTGGGCTGCGGGGCGTCCGTCGATCCCGACGCGGTTCTCGGCGCGGCGCATGAGGCTGCGAAAGGTCGCGATCATCTGATTGACCTGCGCCGCCTGGGCGTCCACCGAGTTGGTGGTCCAGTGGATGAGCTTGGCAGCAGCGATCACCTCGGCATCCTGCACCTCGGACAGGTCCGGGTTGAGGTATTTCATCAGCTTGTCAGTGCTCTCGTCGGTTTCCAGCACGACCGGAGCGTCCGGGTTCTCGGTGCGGCAGATGCGCTCGTCGATGAGGCCCAGGTGCGGAAAATACTCATTTGCGCCCGGCAAGCCGAGCATTGCCCGGAAGTATCTGACGAAATCTCCGTTCGGGACATGCGCCGCGAACTGCCCGAATCCGAACGTGAATGCGGCGCGGTCATAGCTGTTCAATGTCAGGAAGTTGCGGCCTTCGCAGATTGCAGTCGGCTCTATGAAGGAGGCCCAGAAGCCGAACTTGTCCTTGAAGTTTGCGGCTTCGTAGATCAGCCGCGTCAGCCGGCTGCCGGAGAATATGTTATAGAGCCCGATATTGCCCTCATAGGGGACCCGACGCCCGACGAAGAATTGCAACTGGTCGGCGGCTCGGCACGAAAAGTCATTCCCATTGCGAATGATCGTGAAGAGTATCGACATAATCTTCCCTCGAAAGTTGTCGATGTTGATATACGCAACCATAGGGAGAGATGGATGTAAAGCGCCGGTCGCCGGAAGGGTGGTTTTCCTGACGCACAATGCGCCTGGAGCGCCGGTCTTCCCTGTCGCCGGTTTGACTTGCCGCGCATCGCGGCGTGGCGGTCAGGATTCACTACTTTCAGAGGCGCAAAATGCCGCGCCGATTTGGAGAATCGGCTTGGAAAGCCTATATCTAGAAGGTCATGCGAGGCGTGATTCGGCCGCATTCCGCGCGTAGCTCCGCCTCAGTTCCAATGAAAGCAGTTCATGAGCGACGATACCGAAAACGGCAACGGCGGCAGCGTTCAGTACGGCGCTGATTCAATCAAGGTTTTGAAGGGGTTGGACGCGGTCCGCAAGCGTCCGGGGATGTATATCGGCGACACCGACGACGGGTCGGGCCTGCACCACATGGTCACAGAAGTCGTCGACAACGCCATCGACGAGGCGCTCGCGGGTCATGCCGACCTGGTATCGGTGACGCTCAACCCGGACGGCTCCTGTACGGTGGCTGACAACGGCCGCGGCATTCCTACCGATCTTCACCCGACGGAGGGCGTTTCCGCCGCCGAAGTCATCATGACGCAACTCCATGCGGGCGGGAAGTTCGACCAGAATTCCTACAAGGTCTCCGGTGGCCTCCACGGCGTTGGCGTTTCGGTGGTGAATGCGCTGTCCGTCTGGCTGAAGATCAAGATTCGTCGCGACGGCAAGATTCATGAGATGAGCTTTTCCCATGGCGAGGCGGATGCGCCGCTTGCCGTGGTCGGCAGCTACGTACAGGACAAGCAGCCCGGCACTTATGAGGGTCGCAGCGGCACGTCTGTCACTTTCCTGCCCTCGCCAGCGACGTTCTCCATGGTCGACTTCGATTACAACACGCTGGAGCACCGGCTGCGCGAACTCGCCTTCCTGAACTCCGGCGTGCGCATCGTGCTGACCGACAAGCGCCACGCCGACGTCAAGCAGGCGGAACTGATGTACGAGGGCGGCCTGGAAGCTTTCGTTCGGTTTCTCGATCGGGCGAAGAAGCCGTTGATCGACAAGCCGGTGGCCATCCGCGCGGAGCGCGACGGCATCACCGTCGAGGTGGCCATGTGGTGGAATGACAGCTACCACGAGAACGTGCTGTGCTTCACCAACAACATCCCGCAACGCGACGGCGGAACGCACCTTGCCGGCTTTCGCGGCGCGCTGACGCGCCAGGTCATCGGCTATGGCAGCAGTTCGGGCCTGACCAAGAAGGAGAAGGTCGAACTCACCGGGGACGACTGTCGCGAGGGCCTGACGGCGGTGCTGTCCGTCAAGGTTCCGGATCCGAAATTCTCCTCGCAGACCAAGGACAAGCTGGTGTCCTCCGAGGTCCGTCCGGTGGTGGAAAGCCTTGTGAACGAGGCTCTTGGGACATGGCTTGAAGAACATCCGGCCGAAGGCAAGGTGGTGGTCGAGAAGGTCATCCAGGCTGCCGCCGCCCGCGAGGCGGCGCGCAAAGCGCGCGACATCACCCGCAAGAGCACACTGGGCGTCACCTCGTTGCCAGGCAAGCTGGCGGACTGCCAGGAGCGCGACCCGGCCAAGTCCGAACTGTTCATCGTCGAGGGCGACTCCGCCGGCGGCTCGGCCAAGAGCGGCCGGTCGCGTCAGAACCAGGCCATCCTGCCGCTGCGCGGAAAAATCCTGAATGTCGAGCGCGTACGTTTCGACCGCATGCTGTCGTCCGACATGATCGGCACGCTGATCACTGCGCTCGGGACGTCCGTCGGCAAGGATGAGGTCAATGGCTTCAACATCGACAAGCTACGCTACCACAAGATCATCATCATGTCGGACGCCGACGTCGACGGCGCTCACATCCGCACCCTGCTGCTGACGTTCTTCTTCCGGCAAATGCCGGAACTCATCGAGCGCGGTCATCTCTACATAGCTCAGCCGCCGCTCTACAAGGTGACGCGCGGCAAGAGCTCGCAATACATCAAGAATGAAGGCGCGTTCGAGGAATTCCTGATCGCTTCGGGCCTCGACGACGCTTCTCTCACGCTGGCTTCCGGCGAGGTTCGCAGCGGCCAGGATCTGCATGCGGTGGTCGAGGATGCGCTTGCGGTGCGCTCGCTGATCAACGGGCTCCACACGCGCTACAACCGCAGCGTCGTCGAGCAGGCGGCGACCGCCGGCGCGCTGAAGCCGGAGCTCTTCGACGACCTCGGCCGCGCCAACGTCGTGGCCAAGATCGTCGCGGCCCGGCTGGACGCCATTGCCGAGGACACCGAGCGCGGCTGGGACGGCCATGTCTCGACCTCGAATGAAGAAGGCCCCGGCGGATATGTGTTCGAACGCACCGTGCGCGGCGTCAAGGAAACGGCGCATCTCGACATGGGGCTGATCAATTCCGCCGACGCGCGCGCGCTCGACCGCTACGCGCCACGCCTCGAAGAGGTCTACGCAACGCCGCCGACGCTTCGCCGCAAGGATGTCTCGCAGGCGATCGCGGGACCGTTGGCGCTCCTCGATGCGGTGTTCGCCGCTGGTCGCAAGGGCCTGACTATGCAGCGCTACAAGGGTCTTGGCGAGATGAACGCGGAGCAGCTTTGGGAGACGACGCTCGATCCGGACGCCCGTTCGCTGCTGCAGGTGAAAATCTCCGACGCCACCGACGCCGATTCGCTGTTCAGCCGCCTCATGGGTGACGAGGTCGAGCCACGCCGCGAGTTCATCCAGGAGAACGCGCTGAACGTGGCGAACCTGGACGTCTGAGGACGCCGTATCGCTTGAGTCCGGCGGCGGCTCGGGAGCCATCGATCCGCCGCCTGCTGTTTTTGCCGCCAGACAGGCGTCAGGCTGCGCCGGAGCGGACCTCCGCCTGGCGCGCCTTTCGCCGCGCCTCGACTGCCTCGGCGAGCACCTGCAGCACGTCGGCGGTGGTGTCCCAGTCGATGCAACCGTCGGTGATGCTCTGGCCGTAGGTCAACGCCTTGCCGGGCACGACATCCTGCCGGCCGGCGACCAGGTTGCTCTCGATCATCACGCCCATGATGCGGCGGTCGCCCTGCGCCATCTGGTGCGCGATGTCATCGACCACACGCGGCTGGTTCTCCGGCTTCTTGGAGCTGTTGGCGTGGCTTGCGTCGATCATCACCTGCGGCTTCAGGCCTGACTTCGCAAGATCCGCGCAGGCCGCATCGACGCTCGCCGCGTCATAGTTGGGTTGGCTGCCGCCGCGCAGGATGATGTGGCAGTCGCCGTTGCCGGTCGTCGCGGCGATGGCCGAGCGCCCGCCCTTCGTCACCGCCATGAAGTGATGCGGGTGCGAGGCCGATTTGACGGCATCCGCAGCAATCCGCACGTTGCCGTCGGTCCCGTTCTTGAAGCCGACCGCGCATGACAGGCCGGACGCCAGCTCGCGGTGGATCTGGCTTTCGGTTGTGCGCGCGCCGATGGCGGCCCAGGAAACCAGGTCGGCGATGTACTGCGGCGTCGTCATGTCGAGGAACTCGGTTGCCGCTGGCAGGCCGAGATTGTTGACGGCGGAGAGCACGTTGCGCGCCAGCCTGAGACCCTTGTCGATGTTGAAGCTGTCGTCGAGGTCCGGATCGTTGATGAGCCCCTTCCAGCCGACTGTCGTGCGCGGCTTCTCGAAGTAGACCCGCATCACGATCTCAAGCCGGTCGGCGAGCGTCTCCCTCAGGGCGGCCAGCTTCACCGCATAGTCGATGGCGGCTTCCGGATCATGGATTGAGCAGGGGCCGACGACGACCAGAAGCCGGTCGTCGCTACCCTGCAGAATGGCGTGGACCGCGTTGCGCGCCGCGGTCACGGTCTTGGTGGCCGTCAAGGTGCGCGGTATCTCGCGCATCACCTCGTCGGGTGTGCTCAGTTCTTTGATTTCCTTGACGCGAAGGTCGTCTGTGGTGGTCAACACGGCTCTTGGCTCCAGTTTGGGACCTGCCGGCGACACAAAAAAGCCGCCAGGTCTGGCGGCTGTTCGGACTTTTCTGCTTCAATCTTCAGATCGAGCGTGATCCTCCCACCGCCGGCGAGCTCTCGAAGCTAAAGTACCAAAAATAGCTGGCGGCAAGGTGGATCATGCATGCGCTATACTGCAAGTGGAGCGCCCTGTCACCCCCGCAATCTCGACTGCGTTTGCGCCGTGGCCGGCCTGACTGCCTTCTCCGCTATGCCGCGGCCGTCTGCGGCCCGCAGGAAGGATGTGCAGCGCGGCAGTCGCGCGTCTGGCCGCCGAGCACTCGGCGCACCCGAATCCTCGGTTCCAGTTCCTCCTGCGCCCGGAAGATCACGCCGATGACGCGGTTGAGCAGCGCCGCATCGTCAGGAAGCTCGAGCGCCACGTCCACCACGTCCATCCCGGCTTGCGTGGTCGGTGCGCTGCATGCGCCCGGCAACGCCGGAGCGATCGCCTCGACATCCTCGACGATCTCGCGGAGGCTGTGAGCTGCCGCCTGGAAGGTCACCAGCAATGACTGTTCCCAAGCGATCGGGTTCCGGGCGGTTTCCATGGGGATGCTCCAGCTATTCTACCCGGCATTCATAGCACCCCCCTCCTGACAACAGCCTGTCAGTATGGGTCAGCAGAGGGTGAACATGTGATCAGGCGTTGTCGGATCCGGAAACGTCTGCGGGTCTTGCCGCCTTGCTGCGCCTCACATTGCGCCGGATAACACCCAGGCTGGCGCCGCCGGTGCCGAAGGCGACGGCGAAGTAGACGACCATCGCCCCGGCGATCACCACCGCCAGGGCGGATGCCTGGATCGCCAGCGGCGAACCGGAAGCCAGATAGGGTGCTGCGATTGTCTCCTTCACGTACCAGATCGCGGCGGCCATCACCGCCGAAGCAAGCAGCAGCCGCGGGATACGTGTAAGGAGGGGCACGTCCTTGCCCCAATGCCCACGCCTGATGAGGACGGCGAGCAGCAGTGTCGCGTTGATCCAGCCAGCGACGGCGGAGGCGACGGCGATGCCGGGTGCACCCATCGTCGGGAAGACGGCGAGCGCGATGCCGATGTTGGCGACGACCGAAATGGCGGCGAACCACATCGGCGTGCGGGTGTCCTCGCGGGCGAAGTAGCCGGGCGTAAAGGCCTTGATCAGGACGAAGGCCGGCAGTCCCGCCCCGAAGATGGCGAGAATCGCAGCCACGGTGGGCGTGCTGTTGTCGATGGCGAACTGGCCGCGCTCGTAGAGCACCCGCACGATCGGTTCCGACATGACGAGCAGCGCAGCCGCCGCGGGCAGTGTCAGGAACAGCGTGAACTCGACCGAGCGGTTCTGGAGATTTGACGCCTCCCGATCGTCGCCCGCCTTCAGCGCGCGCGCCAGTTCCGGGAGCAGCACGATGGCGACCGCGACGCCGACGATGCCGAGGGGGAGCTGGTAGACGCGATCCGCTAGGTTGAGCGAGGAGACGGCGCTCGCCTGCCCGGAGGCGATGGCGGTGCCGATCAGCGTGTTGATCTGGGTGATGCCGCCGGTGATAGCCGCCGGCAGCGCCAGCCACAGCAGCCGCTTCACGTTCGGCGTCAGGCGGGGCCGCCGGAAGCCGATCCTGACGCCGGCATGGCGCACGGCGGCCCAGACGATGGCGAGTTGCACCAGCCCCGCCGCCAGCACGCCCCAGCCGAGCGCATAGCCGACCGCGACCGCGTCCATGCCCTCGTACCAGGCATAGGCGAGGACCGCGACCAGGATGATGTTGAGAAAGACGGGCGCCACGGCCGCGGCGAAGTAGCGGCGCAGCGAGTTGAGCATTCCCGCCATCATGGCGCCGAGTGACATGCAGATCAGGTAAGGGAACATGATCGTCGCAAGCGTCACCGTGAAGGCGAGCTTTTCCGGCGATTCGCTGAAACCGGGCGCGATCAGGTAGCGGACCAGCAACGGCATGGACAGCTCCATGACGATGGTCAGTCCCAGCAGGACGCTGAACAGCACGCCGAAGACTTCTTCCGAGAAGCGTCGCGCGCCGTCGATGCCGTTGGCTTCGATCTCCTTGGCGAACAGCGGCACAAAAGCGGTGTTGAACGCGCCTTCGGCAAACAGCCGGCGGAAGGTGTTCGGGAACTGGAAGGCTGCGTAGAAGGCGTCCGCGACCGGCCCTGTGCCGAGCGCTGCCGCCATGAGCATCTCGCGCGCAAAGCCGAGGAGCCGGCTCATCATGGTGCCGGAGGCGACCGTTGCGAATTTTCTCAAAAGGCTCATGCGGTAGTTCGCCTCCTCCTTGAGGCAAGGGTCGCCACGTAGCGGCCGGGTCGATTGGGTGTGGCGGTGCGCGAGGCGGAGACAATGCCGAGCCAGGTGGGAAACCCCGCACCCGGCCGCCCGTCTGCGGCGGTCGTCCCCCTCAAGGGGGAGCGGGCAGGCACAGCGCCCGTCATTCCGCCGCCGCCTCCGCCCGCGGCTTGGGCGAACGGGACTGGCCGTCGCCCTCGAGTATACGGATCAGCCGGTCCTGGATCGTCTTTAGTCGCGTCGGGTTCTCGATCTTCTGCCAGGTCAGGTCGGTCACGTAGAACGTGTCGATCACCTTCTCGCCGAACGTCGTGATGTGGGCGGATGCGATGTTCAGCGACAGGTCCGACAGCGCTCCCGTCAGCTCCGACAGCAGGCCCGGCCGGTCCAGCCCGCGCACCTCGATGACAGAGAAGCGGTTGGAGAGGGTGTTGCGCACGTCTGCGCGCGGCTCGATGCGGAACGTCTTTGCGCCCCGCTTCGGCCTGGCGCGCTTGTCGAGGATGTCGGAGAGCCACGCCTTGCCGGACAGCGCATCCTCGATCAGCTTGCCGACGCGCTCTGCGCGGCGACGCTCGTCCTCGTCGAGGTCGAATTCGCGGCTGATCAGGATCGTGTCCAGCGCCCGGCTGTCGGAGGTGGTGAAGATCTGCGCGTCGACGATGTTGCCGCCTGCCGCCGCGCAGGCGCCGCTGATGATGGAAAGCAGGCGCGGATTGTCGGGGGCGAGCACGGTGATCTCGGTGACCGCCTCGAACTCGTGCGGCTTGACCATCGTGGCGCACTTCCTTTCGGCAGCGTCCACCTCGCGGATGAAGTCGGCATGACGGATCTGGTCCGCGAGATCCACGGTCAGCATATAGTTGGAGTAGTGCAGACCGATCAGCCGCTCCCGCTCGGCTTCCGGCCAGCCGGCCAGCGCCTCCTCGAGCCTCGCCCGGGCGACCTTCGTCCGCTCGACGCGCGACACCTCGGAAAAGCCTCCGGTGAGCAGCAGTTCGGTCTCGTAGTAGAGCGTGCGCAGCAGCTGTCCCTTCCAGCCGTTCCACACGCCCGGTCCCACGCCGCGTATGTCGCAGACGGTCAGGATCAGCAGCAGCTTGAGGCGCTCCACCGACTGCACGACAGCCGCGAAATCCTCGACGGTCTTGCGGTCGTTCAGGTCGCGCGTCTGCGCCATCATCGACATGAAGAGGTGGTTCTCAACCAGCCAGGCGACCGTCTCGGTATCTGCCTGCGACAGTCCGATATGCGGGCAAAGCCGCCGCGCGATCCGTGCGCCGGCCACCGAATGGTCCTCGGGCCGCCCCTTGGCGATGTCGTGCAGCAGCACTGCCAAGTAAAGCACGTTGCGCTGGCGACGCAGTGTCGGCACCAGCGAATGCGACAGCGGATGCAGCTTCTCCCCCTCGCCATGCTCGATTTCCGACAGCACCCCGATGCAGCGCAAAAGGTGCTCGTCCACCGTGTAGTGGTGGTACATGGAGAACTGCATCATCGCGACGATGCGACCGAACTCGGGAATCAGCTTGCCGAGCAGACCCGCTTCGTTCATCCGCCTGAGGTTGAGCTCGGGGTTGCGGTCTGACGTCAGGATCTCGAGGAAGAGCCGATTGGCCTCCTCATCGCGCCTCAGGTTCTTGTCGACCAGCCGGAGAGACCGCGTCAGCAGCTTCAGGGCGTCCGGGTGGAACTCCAGCCCGTGCTTGTCGGCGAGCCAGAATAGCCTCAGCATGTTCACAGGATCGCGCTCGAACACCTTGTCATCGGCGATGTTGATGCGGTGGTTGTCGACGATGAAGTCGCTGGTGCCGGCGAGCTTGCGCTTGCGGCGCGAGAAGGTCAGGAAGATGCGGTTGAAGCCAGGCACGTGCTTGGCCTGTTCCTCTTCCAGCGCGGCGCAGAAGATGCGCGTCAGGTCGCCCACCGTCTTGGCGGTCAGGAAGTAGTGCTTCATGAAGCGTTCGACGGCGGACAGCCCCGGATGGCTGGTGTAGCCGAGGCGCTCCGCGATGTCGCGCTGGATGTCGAAATGCAGGCGTTCCTCGGCCTTGCCCGTCAGAAAATGCATTTGGCAACGCACAGCCCACAGGAAGTCGTCGGCCTTGACGAACTGGTTGTACTCGGCGCGGGTGAAAACGCCTTTGCCGACCAGTTCCTCGCTGTCGCGCACGCGGTAGAAGTATTTGCCGATCCAGAACAGCGTGTGCAGGTCGCGCAGGCCGCCCTTGCCGTCCTTGACATTGGGCTCGACAAGATAGCGGCTCTCGCCGGACTTGGCGTGGCGCGCGTCCCGCTCGGCAAGCTTGGCCTGCACATATTCGGGGCCGGTCGCGCTCACCAGCTCCTTGTCGAAGCGCTCGATGAGTTCGTCATAGAGGCTTTGCTCGCCCCGGATCAGCCGCGCTTCGAGGATCGTCGTGCGGATGGTGATGTCGTCGCGCGCCTGGCGCATGCATTCGTCGACGCTGCGGGTCGCGTGCCCGACCTTCAGCCTGAGGTCCCACAGCATGTAGAGGATGTACTCGACGATCTGCTCGCCCCAGGGCGTCTGCTTGTAGGGCAGCAGAAAGAGCAGGTCGATGTCGGACCCCGGCGCCAACGTGCCGCGCCCGTAGCCGCCCACCGCAACGATGGCCATGCGTTCGCCGGCCGAGGGGTTTTTCGAGCGGTAGACGTGGGTGGCGGCGAAGTCGTAGAGCGCGCTGATCGTCTCGTCCATCAGATGCGACAGACGCTGAGCACAGGCGCGGCCGCCGCCGTCCGCCCTCATCATCTCCTCGACCGCAGCCCGCCCCTGGTCAAGCGTCCGTCGGAACAGTGCCAGCGCCGCCGAGCGCACCGCCGGCGACGATCCGTCGCCACCGGTTCCGGCGGTCAGTTCAGTCAGGTCGCGGCGCAATTGCGCGCCATCAATGACCTTGTCCAGATGAAGTGAGACGGTCGCCATGTAACAGTGCTGGTGCAGCTTCCGGCCGAGGTTGGGGCGGGGCTCTATAGCCTGATTTCAGCGCGCTGAATACTGCGGGGCGCAGCGCCTAGGAAGCCCTGGCCAGGACGCGCGATTTCAGGAAGTCCGTCAGCTCGTCGGAACTCATCGGCCGCGCGAAGACGTAGCCTTGGAGTCCGGTACACCCCAGATCCTTGAGCACTCGCGCATGGTGAAGCGTCTCCACGCCCTCCGCCAGAACCTCGATGCCGAGCGACTTCCCGATTTCGACGATCGAGCGCACCAGCTTGCGCTGCGCCGGCGAGCGCAACACCGGCATGATCAGCTGCCGGTCGATCTTGAGCCGGCTGGGCAACAGCTTCAGGAGACTGACGATCGAAGCATGTCCGGTGCCGAAGTCGTCAATCTCGACGTCGATTCCGAGGCCCTTGATCTGCTCGACGTTCCAGGTGATCAGCTCGTCGTTCTCGTCCAGGAAGATTGACTCCACCAGTTCGAAGGATATCCGGCCGGGCTCGAGCTCGAGCTCGCGCAGGCTGCTGATCAGTTCCTCGTCGTGCAGCCTGCGGGCGGAGACGTTGACCGACGCCTTGGGGACGCTGAGGCCCATCTCATCCCATTGTGCGAGCTGCGCCAGTGTCTGCTCGAGGATCATGCGGTCCAGGGTGGCCACCACATTGAGTTCCTCCGCCGTTTTCAGGAACGCGCGGGGGGCGAGCAAGCCCTTGCTCGGGTGCCGCCAGCGGACGAGCGCCTCGACACCGATCACGTCATGTGTCGTCGCGTCGAACTGGGGCTGGTAGTAGGCGACGAACTCGTTGCGCTCCAGGCCGGATAGGATCTCGTCTGCGATGCGCTTGGTGGTGATGATCTCCTCCTGCAGGGCATCGTTGAAGAACTGGTGCCGGTTGCGGCCGCGGCTCTTCGCCCGGTAGAGGGCGATGTCTGCATGGACCAGCAGGTCGCCCGGGTTCGCGTCCTCCCCGGTGTCGGTGGCGATGCCGATGCTCACCCCGAAGCGGCATTCGTGTCCCTTGAAGGTCACCGGCTGGTGCATCTTGGCGATGATCTCGTCGGCCAGATCCGCGAGCTTCTGGGTCCACGCCGCCAGGTCTGTGCCGGCTGGGGTCATACAGATCACGACGAACTCGTCGCCGCCGACCCGCGCAACGAAGTCTTCGGGTTGCAGGCTGCCCTTGAGCACTGCCGCGGCGTGTACCAGCATCGCGTCGCCGGCGGCGTGGCCGAGCGTATCGTTGATCTGCTTGAAACGGTCGAGATCGATGTGCAGCAGTCCGGCCCGCTCGCCGTCCTTGCTTTCTACGTGCCGCGCCAGCACCTCGTCCAGGAACCGCCGGTTCGGCAGCCCTGTGAGCGAATCGTGCAGGGCGTTGAACTCGATGCGCGCCTTGGCCGCCTCAAGGTCGGCGTTGCGCGCCTCGGACAGCATGTTGGCGCGCTTCAGGTGCTCGCGCAACGTGACGTCCGCGGTGACGTCCCAGTTGACCCCCACCAGCTTCAGCGGTTCGCCGGGATCCTGATACGACTTGGCGCACTCGCGGACGTGCCGAACCTCCCCGTTCGGAAGCGTCAGGCGGTATTCGATCTGCAGGTTGGTGTCGGGCAGCGGCGGGTGCGGGAAAGCCTCCAGAACCCGCGCCAGGTCCTCCGGATGGATGCGCCGCTGCCAGTCTGCATAGGTGCGCGCGCCGCCATCGGTCGGATAGCCGTAGAGCTCGTTCATGCGAGCGTCCCACAGCAGGCTATCATCGTCCGCGTTGAGTTCCCAGACGCCGATGCGGGAGCTGTCGACGGCGAGTTCGAGGCGGCGCGACATGCGGCGCATCTGCCGCTCGCGGCGCCTGAGTTCGCCGATGTTCTTCGTGCGCTCCTCGATCAGGCGTGCGGACAGCACGATCGGCGCCATGATCAGCGCTCCGGCAAGCGCGATGAGCAGCCACAGCTGCCACGTGCGGGGAGGGACCGCGGGCCAGCCGCCTTTCGGCACGGCAGCGATGCGCCATGTGCCGGATGGCACAACAACATCGGCCGTCACCGGATTGCCTTGCAGAACAGAGGATTTGCCGAAGAAGAGTTCTCCCCGGGTGCCGAGGGCATCGCGACCTACGATGGCGATGTCGATCGGGAGGTCCGGGTCGAGCAGGCCGCTGTCGCGAAACAGCGCCTGCGTGTCGATGACTGCGGAGAGGATGCCCCAGAAGTCCCGTCCGCCATCCTTGCGTGTGAGGAACACAGGGAAGCGGCCAATGAAACCCTGTCCGCCTTGCACCAGGTCGACCGGACCGGCGAACACCAGCGTGCCGGTGTCGCGGGCCCGGTACGCCGCTTCGCGCTGCTCTTCGATCCTGTTGTAATCGAGGCCATAGACGCGCTCGTTGCCTTCCACGGGATAGAAGAGACGTACGACCAGATCCGGCGCGGCGACGATGTGGCGCAACTGCGATCGGTCGGCGAGCAGGTTCGAGACAAGTTCGGAGAACCGTGCCTGGCTCATGTTCGGCTCGGTGGCGAGCGTTGCGACGAGACCGCGGACAAGCTGGATGTTGCCGTTTACGTTGCCTTCCAGCTTGGCCCGCACGACGCTGACCTTGCTGAGCACGGCACTGCGCAGGTCTCGGTCGAAGACAGCGGCGTTCTGCCGGTGAGCGTAGACGCCGGCAGCGACAATGACGATCAGAGTCACGATCGCCGGTATGCGCGTCTTGCGGAAGACGGCATGCGCCAGTTGCCTGAACAGGCGGTGGCGGCGGGGCACTTCCATGACTGAAACGCGCGGGCCTCTGATTCGTGTCGGCACCTTATCCAGCGTTACTTAACGTTGGATTGCAATGAGCCGGCGGCTGGGCCCGCGATCCGCGCCCACGCAGCGCCGACTTGCCGTTCCGCGGCGCTATTTCCCTGCCACGCCCTTGAGCCTGTAGAGCGCGTCTAGCGCCTCGCGCGGCGTCATCTCGTCGGGGCTGAGGGCGGCCAACGCCTGCGTGAGCGCGTCGTTCGCTGTCTGCTGCGGCGTCTCCCGGCGGATCGCGGCGCTGAACAGCGGCAGATCATCGATCAGCCTGCTTGCCTTGCCAGAGGTCTCGCCGGCTTCGAGCTGCCCGAGCACCTCTCTCGCACGCGCGACGACCGCTTCCGGCAGACCGGCGAGCCGCGCCACCTGCACGCCGTAGGAGCGGTCGGCTGCGCCCATCGCCACCTCATGCAGGAAGATCACGTCGCCTTCCCATTCCTTGACCCGCATGGTCACATTGTGGAGGCGCGGCAGCTTGCCGGCGAGCGTAGTCATCTCGTGGAAGTGCGTGGCGAAGATTGCCCGGCAGCGGTTCTTCTCGTGCAGGTACTCCACTGCCGCCCAGGCGATCGACAGTCCATCGAAGGTGGCCGTCCCGCGTCCGATCTCGTCCAGGATCACGAGCGAGCGTTCGCCTGCCTGGTTGAGGATGGCCGCCGTTTCCACCATCTCGACCATGAAGGTCGAGCGCCCGCGGGCAAGGTCGTCGGAGGCTCCCACCCGGGAGAACAGGCGATCGACGACGCCGATATGCGCATGTTCGGCGGGCACGAAGGAACCGGTCTGCGCGAGGATGGCGATCAGCGCATTCTGGCGCAAGAACGTCGACTTACCGCCCATGTTGGGGCCGGTCAGAAGCCAGATGGCGCCGTTGCGTCCGTTCACCTCCGGCGACAGGTTGCAGTCGTTGGCGACAAAGGGGCTGCCGTCCTGGCGTCTCAGCGCCTGCTCCACGACCGGATGCCGCCCGTTGTCGATCCTGAAGGCGAGGCTGTCGTCGACGGTCGGACGCGTGAAATTTTCCTGGGCGGCGAGCAGCGCCAGAGCAGCGGAGACATCGACCGCGGCCAGCGCCGCCGAAGCCGCCCTTATTGACTCGGCATGGCCAATGACCTCGGCCACCATCCGGTCGAAGATCTCCTGCTCGATCGTCAATGCGCGATCTGCGGCGTTGGCGATCTTGGTCTCCATGCCGGCAAGTTCCGTCGTGGTGAACCGCATGGCGTTGGCCATGGTCTGCCGGTGGATGAAGCGCGCCTTGGCCTCGTCGCTGCCGTTCATGATCGCCTGATGGTTGGCGGTCACCTCGATGTAGTAGCCGAGCACATTGTTGTGCCTGATCTTCAGTGAACGGATGCCCGTCTCCTCGATCAGGTCACGCTCCATCTGCGCGATGACGCGCCGCGATTCGTCGCGCAGCGCGCGCACCTCGTCGAGCTCGGCGTGGTGGCCAGTACGCACGAAGCCGCCGTCGCGCTTCAGCAGCGGCAGTTCGTCAGCCAGCGCCTGGTTAAGGTGCTCGAGAAGACGGGCAGGGAGCGCGTTGAGGTCCGCCTGCGCCCGGGCGAGTTCGGGCGGCAGCCCGCCCGCGGGAAGCAGCTGCGCCAGCGTCATCGCCGCCTGCAATCCGGCAGCCAGCGCGCCGAGGTCGCGCGGACCGCCGCGGTTGAGCGCCAGCCTGGACAGCGCCCGCATCATGTCGGGGGCGCCCTTCAGCACCTCGCGCGGGGCTTCGCAGGCGCGGCTTTCGAGCTGGAAGAAGGAGACCGAGTCCAACCGCTCGACGATTGCGGCGGTGTCCGTGAGCGGCGCCATCAGCCGGTCGGCGAGCAGCCGCGCACCAGCCCCCGTCACCGTCCGGTCGATCGCTGAGAAGAGCGATCCGGCGCGGCTGCCGGACAGTGTCTTCAGCAGCTCCAGATTGGCCCGGGTCGCCGGATCGATGAACAGCGTAGAACCCGCCTGCTCGCGCGCCGGATGGGCGAGGGGAGGGCGCTCCGCCTTCTGCGTCTTTTCCACATAGGCGATCGCCCCGGAAATCGCCGACAATTCCGCCCGGCTGAACGAGCCGAAGCTGTCCGGCGTGGCGACGTCGTAGAAGCGCGCGATGCGGGTGGGGGCGGTGGCGGAATCGAACAGGCTCGGCGGCTGCGGTGTCGCCACGCGCCCGAGCACATCGAAAGCGGCCTTCAGTTCCTCGTCATGATAGACCGGCTCCGGGACAATGAGTTCCTTCGGATCGACGCGCAATATATCAGCGAGCAGCCGATCCGCCGAAGTCTCTGAAACGCGGAAAGTTCCGGTTGATATATCAATCCAGGCAATCGCGTACCCGCTATCCCCGCTGCCTTTCACCCGCCCCATCGACATCAGGAAATTCGACTCCGAGGGGGCGAGCAGCTTGTCCTCGGTGATGGTTCCAGGCGTGACCAGTCGGATGACGTCACGCTTCACGACAGACTTTGAGCCGCGCTTCTTCGCCTCCGCAGGATCCTCGATCTGCTCGCACACGGCGACCCTGAAGCCCAGTGCGATCAGCTTCTGCAGATAGTCGTCGGCCGCATGCACCGGCACCCCGCACATGGGGATGTCCTGGCCGGCATGTTTGCCGCGCTTGGTGAGAACGATGCCGAGCGCCCGGCTCGCGTGTTCCGCGTCTTCGAAGAACAGCTCGTAGAAGTCGCCCATGCGATAGAAAAGGAGCGAATCCGGGTTCGCCGCCTTTATCTCGAGAAACTGCTCCATCATCGGCGTGGGGCCGGGAACAGCGATTGCCCCCTCGGGCCGGATTCGGGTTTCGTCGTTCATTGTCTATTCGCGGAACTCTGGCGCAGGACCCCACCCTTACCCTCTGCCGACCGGAAGAGGGAGACATCGGCGTCAACCTCTTGATCTTGTCCCCGTCTTCCACGGGGGATCAGGGCTGGCAACCGGTCATCGGCGGAGCGTGCATCTGTTGTTGGAGACTTGTACGGGCGGCGGCTTTCCGATCGCACAAAACACTCTCTTGCTGCTTGCCGGTTTACGCCGGTGAATTGTAGCCTTAATCCGAAAAGCTCCACAAAAGATCGCGCCCGAGGAAACGCACCCACATGTCATCCAGTAAGAAACGCGAAGGCTCCGGCCCGTCTGTCAGCTCGCAGGAAGCGCTCGACTTCCACGCCGAGGGCCGTCCCGGCAAACTGGAGATCAATCCGACCAAGCCGATGGCGACCCAGCGCGATCTGTCTCTCGCCTACTCCCCGGGCGTCGCCGAGCCTGTGAAGGCGATCGCCGAGGACCCTGCCAAGGCGTTCGACTACACCACGCGCGGAAACATGGTCGCCGTCATCTCCAACGGCACCGCCATTCTCGGCCTCGGCAATCTTGGTGCGCTTGCGTCCAAGCCTGTGATGGAAGGCAAGTCGGTCCTCTTCAAGCGCTTTGCCGACGTCGATTCCATCGACCTCGAAGTCGATACGGAGGACGCCGACGAATTCATCAACTGCGTACGCTTCCTCGGCCCCTCCTTCGGCGGCATCAATCTCGAGGATATCAAGGCTCCCGAGTGCTTCATCATCGAGCAGCGACTGCGCGAGATGATGGACATCCCGGTCTTCCATGACGACCAGCATGGGACGGCGATCATCTCCGCTGCCGGCCTCATCAACGCGCTGGAGATCACCGGCCGCGACATGAAGACGACCAAGCTGGTCTGCAACGGCGCCGGCGCGGCCGGCATCGCCTGCATCGAACTGGTCAAGGCGATGGGTTTCGCGCCGGAGAACGTCATCCTCTGTGACACCAAGGGCGTGGTCTATCAGGGCCGCACCGAGGGCATGAACCAGTGGAAGTCGGGCCACGCCGTCAACACGGATCTGCGCACGCTCGCCGAAGCACTCGAGGGCGCCGATGTCTTCTTCGGCGTGTCGGCCAAGGGGGCGCTGACGCCGACAATGGTCCAGTCGATGGCCAAGAACCCGATCATCTTCGCCATGGCCAATCCCGACCCGGAAATCACGCCGGAAGAGGTCGCTGAGATCCGCACCGACGCCATCATGGCGACCGGCCGTTCGGATTATCCGAACCAGGTCAACAATGTGCTCGGCTTCCCCTACATCTTCCGCGGCGCACTCGACGTGCGCGCCACCACCATCAATGACGAGATGAAGGTCGCCGCCGCGCAGGCGCTGGCCGAACTCGCCCGCCAGGACGTTCCCGACGACGTCGCCGCCGCCTACCAGGGCAACCGGCCAAAATTCGGTCCGAACTACATCATCCCGGTGCCGTTCGACCCGCGCCTGATTTCGGCCGTTCCCGTCGCCGTCGCCAAGGCGGCGATGGACACCGGCGTCGCCCGGCGTGCGATCCCCGACCTCGCAAAATACGCGCAGGAGCTCTCGGCCCGCCGCGACCCGATCGCCTCGACCCTGCAGCGCATCTATGACCGCGTCCGCCGCCAGCCCAAGCGCACCGTCTTCGCCGAAGGCGAGGAAGAGCAGGTCATGCGCGCCGCAGTGTCCTATGTGAACCAGGGCCTCGGCGCCGCCATCCTCGTCGGCCGCGAGGAGGTGGTGAGGGACAATGCCCGTGCCGCCGGCATCGACCTCAATCGGCCCGGTATCGAGATCATCAACGCCCGCCTGTCGCGCCGCAATGCGATCTACACCGACCATCTCTACGAGCGCATGCAGCGCAAGGGGTATCTGTTCCGCGACTGCCAGCGGCTGATCAACAACGACCGCAACCATTTTGCCGCCTGCATGCTGGCGCTGGGCGACGCCGACGCCATGGTCACGGGCGTCACCCGCAACTATTCGACGGCGCTCGACGAGATCCGCAGGGTCATCGACGCGCGCCCCGGCCACTCGGTCATCGGCGTCTCTATTGCGCTCTGCCGCGGCCGGACGGTGATCGTCGCCGACACCGCCGTGCACGACATGCCGAACGCCATCGAGATCGCCGACATTGCCGAGGAAGTGGCCGGCTTCGCGCGGCGCATGGGCTACGAGCCGCGCGTCGCCATGCTCGCCTACTCGACCTTCGGCCACCCGCCCGGTGAACGCTCCGAGCGGGTGCAGGAGGCGGTCAAGATCCTCGACAAGCGGCGGGTCGACTTCGAGTATGACGGCGAGATGGCGGCGGACGTCGCGCTCAACCATCGGCTGATGCAGCAGCAGTATCCGTTCTGCCGCCTGTCCGGCCCGGCCAACGTGCTGGTCATGCCGGCCTTCCACTCGGCTTCGATCTCCACCAAGATGCTTCAGGAACTGGGCGGCTCCACAGTGATCGGCCCGCTCCTGGTCGGCTTGAACAAGCCGGTGCAGATCGTCGGGCTCAACGCGAAGGACAGCGACATCGTCAACATGGCGGCGATGGCGGCGTTTTCGGCGGGAGCGTAAAGCGACGGCGCCAGCGCCTGGCGGCTGCAGGCGTGAGCGCGAGCTGCGCGATCGCTTGCCGCCGCCCGTTTGCCCCACGCGGCTGGCGTCAGCAGCGGTTCTTGCGTTCGAATTCCTGCGAGGGGGCGACGCCGAACGAGTCGCGGTAAGCTGCCGAGAAGTTCGCAAGCTGCGAGTAGCCGACGAGTTGAGCGATGTGGCTGATCGACTGGTTGGAAGAGACCAGGAGTTCGCGGGCGAGTTCCATCCTACGGCTCCGCAGCACCGTAAATGCGGTTTCGCCGGTCACCTGACGGAAAGCGTTGTTCAGGATGTTGCGATTTACGCCGACCCGCCGGCACAGCGTCTGAAGGCAGGGCGGGGTGGAGAGGTCGGCCTCGATGATCTCCATTGCCAGGGCGACGATGCGCGACGCCCGTTGCGTCGTCAGCTGATTGCCGATCTTCCTGCCAAGCAGCCGTCTCGTCACATAGTCCAGGCAGTTTTCCGACAAGGTCAGCATGCGCGACTGCGATGTCTCTGCAGGCAGCGCGTCCATGCCTCGCATCAGGATCTCGGCTTGACGGGAGATCATCGGCGGCAGGGCCAGGTCGCACAGCGTCTCCTGGTCGGTCAGAGACTTTGCCAGCGCCTGCCGTTCACCAAGTCCGGCTGCAACGTCTGGGCCCGGGATGCCCTGGTCGTCGCAGTCGAAGCGTAGGGTGATGATCCTCTCCCGCGAGCCGGCGCTGAAGCGCTGGGTCTTGGTGACATTGTTGCGATGGCTGATGACGAACAGGCGCGCGTCCGAAATCCTCTGCTTGCGGTCCGCGCGATCGAACGCGAAATCGGTGGTTCCGCTCAGCTGGATGCGTATCTTGAACCAGGACCCGCCCGAAAACTCGTGTTCCTGGTCATATCTGTAGCGACCGTCCAGAACCACGCCTCCGACGGTTCCGGTCAGCGACTCCAGATGACAGTTGAGGCCGTCGAAGTTCTGATTTGCGCGGAGCCGGAGGCCACCTCTGGAGATGGTGCTTTCGATCTCCTGCCTGGAAGCCCAGTCTGTGTATGCGGCCGGAATAGCCGTGTGCATGGCAGTCGGATAGTCCGTCCGATATCAAGCGCCTCAGGATTGGCATAGTAGCCAAGGGGCGACACCAAGTTGGTCGAGGTGAGCCTGACGTCTTCATAAGCAGGGCCCAAGAGGCTGTAAAGCAGCCCGGCGTTGACCATGCGTATGGGACATTCTGTCCCGCAAATCGCAACTGTTTGTTCTTGCAGCTGAAAACCCGTTTCTCTCTGCTGCGGCGCGCGTGGTGCGACAAAAGAAAGTGCATTTCCCATAAGTCCGGCGGTTCCGGCAGGTTGACTGCTTGGAGGGCGGTTGGCAGGTCAGGTCGCCAATGAGCGGCCGGTCGACGGGCGCTGCTCGAGAGAAAATCCCGGCAAGCTGAAGATGGAACGAATGGAGTTTGACTTTGTCGTGGTTGGCGCGGGAAGCGCAGGATGCGCCGTTGCGTCCAGGCTTACCGAGCAGTCAAACCGCTCGGTCGCGCTCGTCGAGAGCGGCACACGCGAGAAGTTGAACATCACGAGCGTTCCCGCCGCGTTGCTCTATACGATCGGCAACGAGCGCTATGACTGGAAATACCAGACCGAGCCCGATCCAACCCGCAACGGGTTGGTCGAGGCCTGGCCGCGCGGTCGGGTGCCGGGCGGATCGTCTGCCATCAACGGCATGATCTATGTCCGTGCACGTGCCGCGGATTTCGACCGTTGGGCGGAGATGGGCAACGCCGGCTGGAGCTGGCGCGACATGCTGCCGGTGTTCCGCCGCATGGAGACGTCGGATTTCGGACCCAACCAATGGCGCGGCGGGCAGGGTCCGCAAAATGTCGAGCAGCTTCGGTTCCGCCATCCGGTTTCCCGCACCGTGCTTGAGAGCGTCAAGAACATGGGCATCCGGGAAGTCGCCGACATCAACGGCGTGGATGAGGACGGCGTTGCGTGGAACCAGGGCACGACGAAGAACGGCAAGCGTGCGTCGACCTGGGATGCATATGTCAAGCCGAACCTGGGCCGCAAGAACCTCGCAGTGTTCGACGGCGCGCTGGTGCGCAAGGTGGTTCTGGAAGGCGGCCGCGCCGTGGGTGTCGAGATCGAGCGCAACGGTCGCATCGAGACGCTCAAGGCGCGCAAGGGCGTCATCCTGTCGGCGGGCTCAATCAACACCCCGCAGATCCTCATGCTGTCGGGCATCGGCGATCCCGCCGCGCTGAAGCAGCACGGCATCGACGCGCAGGTGGTCAACCGGCAGGTCGGGAGGAACCTGATGGAGCATCCCGGGATGTATGTCCTGGCCGAGCTCAACGAGCCGACCAGCAATTCCTATCGCAGCCCGCTCCGGGGTGCGCTGGCCTTCGCCGACTGGCTTCTGCGGGGCAGGGGACCGATGGGAACGCCGTCGGCGCAGCTGATCGGCTTCTTCCGGTCGCAGCCCCAGCTCAAGCACACCGACATGCAGTTCCTGCTGTTTGCGTATGGCAGCTTCATGCGGAACGGAAAACGGGTGTTCCCGAGGCGCAACCTTATCACCATCCTGGTCAATGCGAACTATCCGCAGAGCCGCGGGCATCTTGAACTGGCCTCGGCCAACCCGGCCGATCCGATCCGCATATTCCCCCGCTACCTTGATCATCCCGACGACTACGAGGCGATGCGCTATTCGCTGAAATGGGTGCGCGATCTGGTCAAAAGCGAGCCGCTGCGCAGCCGTTTCGTGCGGTTCCTGGACGTTCCCGACGAGGGAGCCGGCCGCGACGACAAATTCATCCGCTCCAACACCCGTCCCTTCTATCACCCGGCCGGAACCTGCCGCATGGGCAACGATCCCGACTCCGTGGTGACGCCGGACCTCAACGTCCGCGGCGTGGACGGCCTGTGGGTGGCGGACGTGTCCATCTTCCCCGATCACATCGGCGGAAACACCAACGCAACAGCCATCATGATCGGTGAGAAGGCTGCTGCGCTCATAGACGAGATTCACTGAAGGGAGAGCCGTCGTATCATGAACAGGTTTATCAAGGGGCTTGCAGCCAGTGCGGTTGCGCTCTGGGTTGCGCAGGTCGGTTTCGCGGGTAGCGCCGCCGCCGAAGGGAACAAGTCGCTCACGGCCGTGCTCGAGGCCGAGATCGTCACCCTCGACCCGCACTTCACCACCGCCTACATCACGCGGACCTTCGGCTACATGGTGTACGACACCCTGTTCGCGATGGACGGCGCCGGGAATATCAAGCCGCAGATGGTCGACACCTGGACGGTGAGCGACGACAACCTGACCTGGAGCTTCAAGCTGCGTGACGGCCTGAAGTGGCATGACGGCGCTCCCGTCACCTCGGAAGACGTCGTCGCTTCGATCAAGCGCTGGTGGGAAGTCGCCGCTCTTGGCGTCCAGCTGCGCAACGCGACCGACGCCATCACGGCGGACAGCGCGACCGAGTTCACGATCAAGCTGAAGGAGCCTTTCGGCCTCATCACCACTGCGCTCGGCCATCCGAACGCGCCGGTCGCCTTCATGATGCCCAAGCGCCTGGCGGAGACGCCGGCCAATGTGCAGCTGCAGGAAGTCGTCGGCTCGGGTCCGTTCGTCTATGACCGCGAGCGTCACCGTCAGGGTGACACGATGGTGCTGAAGCGGAACGACAGCTATGTCCCGCGCAGCGAGCCGGCAGATTTCATGGCTGGCGCCAAGGTCGTCAACATCGACGAACTCGTGATCAAGACGCTGCCGGATGCGGTCACCGCCGCGACCGCTCTGACCGCTGGCGAGATCGACTACGTACAATATCCGCCGTTCGACTTGCTGCCGGTTCTGGAAGGCGACCCGAACATCAAGGTGCTGTCGTTCACCGGCGTGAACATGTACCAGGGCTATTTCCGGCTGAACCACCGCCTGGCGCCGTTTGACGATCCGGAGATCCGCCGCGTTCTCTGGAGCGTGGTGGACCAGAATTCGGTTCCTGCAGCGTTGGGGCTGAGTGGCCAGTACACGGTGCCCGACTGCAAGTCGTTCTTCCTGTGCGGCACGCCTTACGAGACCACGGCCGGGTCGATCTCCCCCGAGGCCCCGTCGGTGGAGCTGGCGAAGGAAGCCTTGGCCAAGACGAAGTACAATGGCGAGAAGATCGTCATTCTTCAGGCCACCGACATCGATGCGACGCGTGTGTCGTCGGCGGTCGCGGCCGACTGGCTGCGTCAGGTCGGCTTCAACGTCGAACTGCAGGCGATGGACTGGGCCAGCGTGCTGAGCACCCGCGCCAATCCGGAAGCCTGGCATCTGTTCGGCGTGCATGCCACCGGTCTCGATCTCAGCCTGCCGAACACGCACTTCTACACCGCGCGCAACTGCGTCGACTATGCCGGCTGGCACTGCGACGAGAAGATGGGCGAGTACCTGGCTGCGTTCCCGCGCGCCACGTCGGAGGAAGAGCGCAAGCAGCTGGCGGATCGTATCTCGGAGCGCGCCTACGAGATAACTCCCGCCGTGATGTGGGGTCAGATCGCGCAGCCGGCCGCCTATCGCAGCGGCTTCGAAGGCATCATCCCGTCCTCGATTCCGGTCTTCTGGAATCTCGAGCGCAAGTGACGCTTGTCTGACTGCGAGCGGCTGCAAGGGCGAACCCGGCAGCCGCTCCGCCTTTTCGTGTCATCGGCAAAGTTAGGAACGCTTCTGTGTACAAGCCGATTGCAAGTCGCCTCATCTCGATCGTGCCAGTCCTTTTCGTGGTGTCGATCGTGGTGTTCTCGCTGCTGTATCTGACGCCCGGCGATCCCGCGCATGTCATCGCGGGACCGAACGCCACCGCAGCCGACGTGGAGAAGATCCGCGAAGCGCTTGGCCTGAACGACTCCTTCCTTGTGCGCTATGCCAGCTGGCTGGGCGACATCGCCCGACTGGATTTCGGCAATTCGATCATGAACGGCACGCCCGTTGTCGAGCTGATCGCCCAGAGGATCGAGCCGACGCTGTCGCTGATGTTCCTGACCATCATCCTGGCCGTCGTCGTTGCCGTGCCCATGGGCGTCCTGGCGGCTGCAAAGGTCAACACCATCGCCGACAGGCTGGTGATGCTGTTTGCGATTTCCGCGTTTTCGGTGCCTGTCTTCATCATCGGCTATGTCCTGGCGCGCTATTTCGCCCTGGAGCTGAGATGGTTCCCGGTTCAGGGATACGCTTACCTGGCTGACGGCGTACTGCCTTGGCTGAGGCATCTTGTGCTGCCGTCGGTGGCCCTAGGGCTGGTCTATATTGCGCTGATCGCGCGCATCACCCGCGCAGCGATGCTGGAGGTCCTGTCTGAGGACTATATCCGCACGGCCCGCGCCAAGGGTCTGCGCAGCAAGCGCATCCTGTTCCTGCATGCGTTGCGCAATGCCTCCAACCCGATCGTGACAGTCATCGGCGTCGGTGTCGCGCTTCTGATCGGCGGAGCCGTCGTGACCGAGAGCGTCTTCGGCATCCCGGGGCTCGGCCGGCTGACGATCGACGCGATCCTGCGGCGTGACTACCCCGTCATCCAGGGCATCATGCTGTTGTTTTCCTTCGTCTATGTCCTCGTCAACCTGCTGATCGACATCTGCTACGTCGTCCTTGACCCGCGAATCCGGTACTGAGCGATGCACTCCAACAGAAGCATTTGGCGGGCCGCGCTCCGCAATCCGAGCATCACGGTGGGCGGCGGCATCCTGCTGCTCATCACGCTGCTCTTCGTCTTCGCCCCCTGGCTTGGGACGGTTGATCCGCTGACCATGAATCCGATCGCGCGGACGCTCGAGCCTTCCGCCAAGCACTGGTTCGGAACCGACACCTACGGACGCGATCTCTACTCCCGGGTGCTCTACGGGGGGCGCATCTCGCTGCTCATCGGCTTTTCGGTGGCGATCCTGGCCACGGTGATTGGTCTTCTGATCGGTCTGGTCTCGGGCTATTTCCGCATCGTCGACATGGTCGTCATGCGGATCATGGACGGCCTGATGTCGATCCCCGCCGTGCTGCTCGCCATCGCCATGACGGCCCTGATGCGCGGCTCGGTGCTCAACGTCATCATTGCGATCACCGTCTCCGAGATCCCGCGGGTCGTGCGCCTCGTTCGCGGCAGCGTCCTCTCGCTGCGCGAGCGCACCTATGTCGAGGCGGCGATGGTCTCGGGCACCCGCACGCCGACGATCATCGTGCGGCACATCCTTCCCAACACGTTCGCGCCGCTGGTCGTGCAGGCGACCTACATCTTTGCCGCTGCGATGATCATGGAGGCGATCATGTCCTTCATCGGCGCCGGCACGCCGCCGTCGATCCCGTCCTGGGGCAACATTATCGCCGAGGGCCGGATGCTCTGGCAGGTCAAGTTCATGATCATCGTCTTCCCGGCGGTGTTCCTGTCGATCGCGGTCTTTTCGATCAACATGATGGGTGACGGTCTGCGCGACCTGCTCGATCCGAAGGCGCCGAGGTAACGAGATGGGAGAGACCGACATCATCACGGCGCAGCGTCCAGGCGGCAGCGAGGCGACCTCGCAGCAGCCCGTCCTGGCGGTGCGCGACCTGTGCATCTCGGTTCCGGGCGAGAACGGCCCGATTTCCCTGGTGCGCGACCTGTCGTTCGACATCCCCAGAGGCCGGACCCTGGCCGTGGTGGGCGAATCCGGTTCGGGCAAGAGCGTGTCCGCCCTGTCCATTATGCGCCTGATGCCAAAGACGACCATCACGACCGGCGGCGTCCTGCTGCATGGCCGCAACCTCCTCACGCTGAAGGAGCGTGAGATGGAGGACATGCGCGGCAACCGCATCGGCATGATCTTCCAGGAGCCGATGACTTCGCTGAATCCGGTCTTCCCGATCGGCATGCAGATCGAGGAAGTGCTTCGCCGGCACGGCAAGGGTGACGGAAGCAACCTGACGCATCAGGTGATCCGGCTTCTCGACAAGGTCCGGATTCCGAACGCCGCGCGCCGTGTGTCGGACTATCCGCATCAGCTCTCCGGCGGACAACGCCAGCGCGTGATGATCGCGATGGCGCTGGCCTGCAGTCCCGACCTGCTCATCGCTGACGAGCCCACGACCGCGCTGGACGTCACCACGCAGGCCAACATCGTCGACCTGATCAAGCAGATCCAGGTGGAGGACCAGACTGCGATCATGTTCATCACCCATGACATGGGCGTGGTCGCCGAAGTGGCCGACGACGTCGTCGTCATGCGGCATGGCCAGGCGGTGGAGAAGGCGGCGTCGCGCCAGATCTTCGAGGCGCCGGGCGAGCCCTACACGCAGCGGCTGCTCTCGGCGGTGCCGATCATCGGCAGCATGCGCGGCCGCGCCAAGCCCGAACGCTTTGCGCTGATCGGCGACGAACAAGCCCCGGCGGCACGGGCAGACCTGGCGGAAGCGCCGCAGGAGACCGTGCTGAACGTCAAGGATATCGCGGTCAGCTTCGAGGTGGCCGCGGGCAAGTCGATCCTGCGCAAGAATGTCGTCCGCGCCGTCAAGAGCGTCAGTTTCGACCTGAAGGCGGGCGAGACGCTGTCGATCGTGGGTGAATCGGGCTGCGGCAAGACGACGGTGGCGCGCAGCGTGATGGGCCTGCAGAAGATTGATGCGGGCCGCATTACGATCGGCGGCAAGTCGATGACGGATTTTGGCAAGCAGCAGTTGCGCGAGGCCCGCAGGAACATCCAGATGGTGTTCCAGGATCCCTACGCCAGCCTCAACCCGCGTATTCGGATCGGCGACGCCATCGCTGAACCGATGCTGGCGCACGGGTTCAGCCGGGCCGAGGGGCTTGAGACGGCGCGCCGTCTGCTCGAGGAAGTCGGGCTCTCGGCCGACATGGTCTCGCGCCGCCCGCATGAATTCTCCGGCGGCCAGCGCCAGCGGATATGCATTGCCCGTGCTCTTGCTCTGAAGCCGAAGGTCATCGTCGCAGACGAAGCGGTGTCGGCGCTGGACGTCTCGGTCAAGGCGCAGGTGCTGAACCTGTTCATGGACCTGCAGGATCGCTACGGGATCGGGTTCCTGTTCATCTCGCACGACATGGCCGTGGTCGAGCGGCTGAGCCATCGCGTCGCCGTGATGTATTTCGGCGAGATCGTGGAGATCGGACCCCGATCTGCGGTCTTCGGCAACCCTGCCCATCCCTATACGCAGCGGCTGCTCTCGGCTGTCCCTGTTCCCGACCCGAGCCGCCGCGCCCATATCGGCAACGTTCAGAGCGAACCGGTGCGTCGCGACGATCTCGTCACCGAGCAGGCGCTGACCAAGCGCAACTACCGTGATCTTGGAGGCGGCCACTATGTCCTCGAATGACCTGGCCCAAGCGACGCAGGACCAGACGCCTGCCGTGACCGGAATTGCGGAAGCAATCCTGGCGCAGGTCGAGGAGGTCACGAACTGGCGACGGCATCTGCATGCCCATCCCGAGACGGCGTTCGAAGAAGTGAACACCGCCCGTTTCATCGCGGAAAAGCTGCGCAGCTTCGGCGGCATCGAGGTGCATGAGGGCATCGCCGGCACCGGCGTCGTCGGCGTCCTGGAAGGGGATGGCAGCGGACCGTCCATCGGTCTGCGGGCTGATATCGATGCGCTCGACATCACCGAGGCTACTAACCTGCCCTGGGCATCGACCATTCCCGGCAAGATGCACGCCTGCGGACATGATGGCCACACGGCCATGCTTCTGGGCGCTGCAAAATACCTTGCGGCGCGGCGGCGCTTCAAAGGCCGCGTCGTCTTCATCTTTCAGCCTGCCGAGGAAAACGAGGGCGGCGCCCGGGTCATGATCGAGGAGGGCCTGTTCGAGCGCTTCCCGGTCGACAAGGTGTTCGGGCTGCATAACCGTCCCGGTCTGGCGGCGGGCAGCATGGCGTTTGCGCCAGGTCCGGTCATGGCCGGCTATGATCTTTTCCATATCCGGGTGATGGGGAAGGGCGGCCACGCGGCCAAGCCCAATCTGGCCATCGATCCCATCGTCATCAGCAGCCATGTCGTCCTTGGCCTTCAGTCGATCGTGTCCAGGCTCGCCGACCCCGCCAAGGCGCTCGTCGTGTCCTGCACGCAGATCAACGGCGGCGAGGCGATCAACGCCATCCCGGGCAGCGTGACCATTGCCGGGACGGTGCGGTGCTTCGAGCCTGAGGTTCAGGCGATGGCCGAGGCTGCCATCAAACGCATAGCGCAGACCACGGCCGAGGCGCATGGAGGCGAGGCGCAGGTGACCTATGAGCACCGCTATCCCCCGACCGTGAACGATCCCGCTGCCACAACCGATGCGCGCAACGCGGCGCTCGCGGTCTTCGATGCGCAGGCCGTCGGGGTCATGCTCCCTGGAACCGGCTCGGAAGATTTTGCCTTCATGCTGGAGAAGAAGCCGGGTTCTTATTGCCTGCTCGGCGTCGGCGACGGGCCCAGCGTCCACAATCCCGCCTATGATTTCAACGACGCCGTGCTGCCCCATGGCATGGCCTACTGGGTGGCGCTCGTCGACAGCCTCTGCAGCTGACGGCCGCCGACAGACATTTCCAAGACAAGAAGAGATAAAGATGATCTCCCGAAGCGGTATTTATATCGACGGCGCCTGGCGTCAGCCCCTTGATGCGGACGAGTTCGACGCCATCAATCCCGCGACCGAGCAAGCTTGCGGGCGCTTCCTTGGCGGCGGCGCAGCGGATGTGGACGAGGCTGTCAAAGCCGCGGTCGCGGCGGCCGGTGCAGTGGTGGCTCTGCCTGTCGCGGAGCGGATAAAGATACTCGGGCAGATCGCCGATGGGATCGAGGCGCGGGCCGAGGAAATCGCACAGTCCATCACTGCCGAAATGGGCTCGCCGCTCTGGATCGCGCGCGGCCCCCATATCGTCAACGCAGTCGGTCACTACCGCAACTACAGCGAGATACTGAGCAATTACCGTTTCGCGGAACAGCGCGGCGGCACCATGGTCGTGCGTGAACCAATCGGTGTTTGTGGGCTGATCACGCCGTGGAACTGGCCGTTGCACCTGATCAGCATCAAGGTTGCGGCGGCGATTGCGGCCGGCTGTCCGATGGTGCTGAAGCCGAGCGAGATCGCCCCGACGGCGGCGATCATCCTGACCGAGGTGATTGCGGCCAGCGACCTGCCCAAGGGTGGCTTCAATCTCGTGCTCGGCCGCCTGAAGGCCGGTGCGGCGCTGGTGGAGCATCCCGATGTGCGTCTGCTCTCCTTCACCGGTTCGGTCGGCGCGGGCATACGCATCGCCCAGGCTGCCGCACCGACCCTCAAGCGGGTCGTGCAGGAACTCGGAGGAAACGCAGCGAATATCGTTCTGCCCGATGTCGATCTGGAGCACGCGGTGCGCGAAGGCCTGATCCGCAGCACCCGGAACAGCGGCCAGAGCTGCAACGCGCCCAGCCGCATGCTGGTCCCCGCATCCCAGTTGGAGAAGGCCGCCGCCATCGCGGCGGAAACCGCCAAGAGCCTGCGGATCGGCAACCCGCTGGAAGACAATGTGGATGTCGGTCCGGTCGCCTCGCGCCAGCAGTTCGAGATGCTCGGCCGCATCATCCGGGAAGCCGTAGCCGAGGGTGCGCGACTGGTCTGCGGCGGGGGCGAGCGGGCTGCGGGCTTCGATCAGGGCTACTACATCGCGCCCACTGTGCTGATTGCCGAGCGCGGCATGAAGATCGCACGCGAGGAGGTTTTCGGCCCTGTCCTGATCCTGCAGGCCTATGCCGACATCGACGACGCGATCGAGCTGGCTGAAGCAACGCCCTACGGCCTCCAGTCTTTCGTGCAGACCAGGGATCCGGCGATGGCGACCTACGTGGCCAAGCGCATGCGTACCGGCCACGTGACGTTCAACTATACGCCCATGGACTTTGCAGTGCCCTTCGGCGGCATGAAGCTCTCGGGTAACGGCCGCGAAGGCGGGGTGGAAGGGCTCGAAGAGTATCTGGAGGTCAAGTCGTTGGTCGGCTTCGACACCGTGCCGGAGATGGCCTGGAACTGAGGCCCGCCGTCGCGTCGATCGCAAGGTCGGTGCGTCCGCTTCTCGCAATCGGTCGGTGCTGACGCAAGGTGTCGGCGCCGCAACCCTCGTGTCCGGAAGAGCAGCCGATAGGGTGCCGGTTTCTTCCGGCCGCGACACCGCTTTACAGCCGCGGTTGGTAGCGCTACCGTTCATCGGTGCGACGGCCAGGGAGGAAGCCGGGCTCGTCGCGCGGACAAGCGCGTTCCCTTCGAAGGGGGTGCAACAACACCGTTCGGGGGGAGCCGATGGCGTCTGTTTCGATCCGCGACGTGCGAAAATCATTCGGCTCGGTCGAGATCCTTCACGGGGTGAGCGTCGACATCGAGGATGGCGAGTTCGTCACGCTGGTTGGCCCGTCCGGCTGCGGGAAATCGACGCTTCTCAGGATGATCGCCGGGCTTGAGGGCATCTCGCGCGGCGAGATCGCGATCGGCGGTCGCGTCGTCAATAATGTCGCCCCCAAGGAGCGCGACATTGCCATGGTCTTCCAGAACTATGCGCTCTACCCGCACATGACGGTGCGCCAGAACATGGCGTTTTCGCTGATGCTGAAGAACGCGCCGAAGGCGGAGAGCGACGCCCGTGTGGCGCGCGCGGCGGAGATTCTGTCGCTGACGCCGCTACTCGAGCGCTATCCACGCCAGCTTTCCGGCGGCCAGCGCCAGCGGGTCGCCATGGGCCGCGCCATCGTGCGCGATCCCCAGGTCTTCCTGTTCGACGAGCCGCTTTCTAATCTTGACGCCAAGCTGCGAGTCCAGATGCGGGCCGAGATCAAGGAACTGCACCAGCGGCTGAAGACCACGACGGTCTATGTGACCCACGACCAGATCGAGGCCATGACCATGGCCGACAAGATCGTCGTGATGCACGACGGCATCGTAGAGCAGATCGGCAAGCCGCTGGAGCTCTACGACCGTCCCAACAACCTTTTCGTGGCGAGCTTCATCGGCTCGCCGGCCATGAACCTTCTCAAGGGAAATATTGGGCAGGGCGGTTTCGAGGGAGCCGGCGGCATATCGGTGCCGCTGAACGGCGCGGCGAACGCTTCCAACGGAGCGGGTGTGGTCGTCGGCATCCGGCCCGAGCACCTGCGGCTGTCGGACGGGGGCTTTCCGGTGACGGTTGCCGTCGTCGAGCCGACCGGATCCGAAGTGCAGATGGTCGGCCGCACACCGGGCGGCGAGGAAATCGTCGCCAATTTTCGCGAGCGCCACGTGTTCGAGCCGGGCGAGACCATACGGCTTTCGGCGGATTCCAATCTCATCCACCTTTTTGACGGCGAGACGGGGAGGCGACTCTAGGATCGATCGTCAGGACTGCAGGACATAACAATCAAGCAGGAGGAAAGTGACGATGAAATTTACCAGACGTGACGTGATCAGGACGACGGCCGGCGTAGCCGCCGGCGCCATCGGAAGCCGGCTCATCGGCTCTCCCGCCTTCGCCCAGGACGCCCCGAAATACACGCCGGAACAGGGCGCCACGCTCAGGCTGCTGCGCTGGTCGCCTTTCGTGCAGGGCGACGAGGATTCATGGCTCGCCAACACGAAGAAGTTCACCGATGCGACCGGCGTGCAGGTGCGCGTCGACAAGGAGAGCTGGGAGGACATCCGGCCGAAGGCCGCCGTGGCGGCCAATGTCGGATCCGGCCCCGATCTGATGCTCGTCTGGTTCGACGATGCGTTCCAGTATCCCGACAAGTTGCTCGACGTGACCGACCTCGGCGAATATCTCGGCGGCAAGTATGGCGGCTGGTACGACGGACCGAAGGGATACGCGGTCAAGGACGGCAAGTTCATCGGTCTGCCGCTGGCGGCCATCGGCAACGCCATCGTGTATCGCGATAGCTGGGTGAAGGAAGCCGGTTTCTCGGAGTTCCCGAAGGACACCGCTGGCTTCCTCGAGCTCTGCAAGGCGATGCAGAAGATCGGTCACCCGGCCGGATTCACCCACGGCCACGGTGTCGGCGACGGCAACAATTACGCGCACTGGCTGTTGTGGAGCCATGGCGGCAAGATGGTCGACGAGAGCGGCAAGGTGGCGATCAACAGCCCCGAGACGATGAAGGCCATCGAATATGCGATGGAACTCTACAAGACCTTCATCCCGGGCACCGAAAGCTGGCTCGACGTCAACAACAACCGCGCCTTCCTCGCCGGTGAGCTCGGCATCATCGCCAACGGCATCTCGGCCTACAACACCGCCAAGATCAACAAGGACAACGATCCGAAGCTGGCCGAGATCGCCAAGGACATCCGCACGACGAACCTGCCGATCGGCCCGGTCGGACAGTCGGTCGAACTCCACCAGACCACCGTGGCGGTGATCTTCAACTACACGCCCTATCCAAACGCCGCCAAGGCCTACCTCCAGTTCATGTTCGAGGAGGCCCAGATGAACGACTGGATCAAGGGCTCCGCCGGCTATTGCTGTCAGACGCTGAAGGGCTTCGCCAACAATCCGATCTGGTCGGAGGACCCGAACAACGCCGCCTATGCCAGGGCGTCCGAGACGCTGCGGCCCAACGGTTATGCCGGTCCGCTCGGCTACGCCTCGGCGGCGACGATGGCCGACTACGTGCTCGTCGACATGTTCGCCAGGGCGGTGACAGGACAGGCCACGCCGCAGGAAGCGATGGAGGAGGCCGAGAAGCGGGCCAACCGCTACTATCGGGTGTAGCGCAAGGCGCAGCACAAACGCCTTGCTGTGCGCCTTCGACCCCCACTCCGGTTCGCTGCGCGAACCACCTCTCCCCCGATCGACGGGGGAGAGGAAATGCCGGCCGTAAGCTTGGCGCCCTTCCTCTCCACCACGAACGTGGGGGAGGGGTGTCGAGCCAAAGGCGAGACGGAGTGGGGGCGTGTGCTCCAACTGCAAGCGCCGTGAGCGGATGCTCCACGAGCCGAAAATGGCGAGACTGAAGACCAAGGATTGCTGAATGGCCGCTCTCGAAACCATGACTGCCCAGCGCAGTTCCTTCCGTTCCCGCCTATCGGAGAGCCGCGGCTTCCTCTCCTTCGGCTTCATGCTGCCGGCGGCGGCGCTGTTGCTGGTCTTCCTCACCTATCCGCTGGGTCTCGGCGTCTGGCTCGGCTTCACCGACGCGCGCATCGGCAGGCCGGGCATCTTCATCGGCCTGGAGAACTACGAGTACCTGTGGGACGACAGCGTCTTTTGGCTCTCGGTCTTCAACACGCTGCTCTATACGATCTCGGCCTCGATCCTGAAATTCGTGCTCGGCCTCTGGCTGGCGCTGATCCTCAACGAGAACCTGCCGTTCAAGACGTTCTTCCGGGCGGCGGTGCTCCTGCCCTGGGTGGTGCCCACGGTGCTGTCGGCCATCGCTTTCTGGTGGATCTACGATTCGCAGTTCTCGATCATTTCCTGGGCACTGATGGAACTCGGCCTGATCGACAGCCGAATCAACTTCCTCGGCGATCCCACGAACGCGCGCGCTTCCGTCATCGCAGCCAATGTCTGGCGGGGTATCCCGTTTGTGGCGATCACCCTGCTGGCCGGCCTGCAGACGATCCCGCAATCGCTCTACGAGGCGGCCACGCTCGACGGCGCCAGCCGCTGGCAGCTTTTCCGCTATGTGACGCTGCCGCTGCTCACCCCCATCATTGCGATCACCATGACGTTCTCGGTGCTGTTCACCTTCACCGACTTCCAGCTGATCTACGTGCTGACGCGCGGCGGCCCGGTCAACGCGACGCACCTGATGGCGACGCTGTCGTTCCAGCGCGGCATCTCGGGCGGGCTGCTCGGCGAGGGGGCTGCCATCGCGGTGGCGATGATCCCCTTCCTGCTCGCCGCGATCCTGTTCAGTTATTTCGGCCTGCAGCGGCGCAGGTGGCAGCAGGGCGGAGGCGACTGAGATGGCCGTTACCGACACCAAGGCGCCTGCGGTCGGCGACGAAGGGGGGATGGGCTACCTGCAGAGCCTGCCGCGCCGCGTGGTGACCATCTATGTGCCGCTCGCCATCTTCGTCTTCGTGCTGCTGTTCCCGTTTTACTGGATGGCCGTGACGGCGGTGAAGCCGAACGTCGAGATGACCAACTTCAACGATTTCAGCCCGTTCTGGGTGGTCAACCCGACGCTGGAACACATCCGCTACCTGCTCTTCGACACGTCCTATCCCGGCTGGCTGCTCAATACGGTGATCATCTCGGTGGCCGCGACGTTCCTCTCGCTGCTGGCCTCCGTCTTCGCCGCCTACGCGATCGAGCGGCTGCGTTTCTCCGGTTCGCGCCAGGTGGGACTGGCGGTGTTTCTCGCCTATCTCGTGCCGCCATCGATCCTGTTCATCCCGCTCTCGGTGATGGTCTTCAACCTCGGGCTCTACGACACCTCGTTTGCGCTGATCCTCACCTATCCGACCTTCCTCGTGCCTTTCTGCACCTGGCTGCTGATGGGCTATTTCCGTTCGATTCCGTTCGAATTGGAGGAATGCGCGCTGATCGACGGGGCAACTCGCTGGCAGATCCTCACCAAGATCGTGCTGCCGCTGTCGGTGCCGGGCCTGATTTCGGCCGGCATCTTCGCCTTCACGCTGTCGTGGAACGAGTTCATTTACGCGCTGACCTTCATCCAGTCGTCGGAGAACAAGACCGTGCCGGTCGGCGTGCTGACCGAGCTGGTGCGCTCTGACGTCTACGAGTGGGGCGCGCTGATGGCCGGCGCGCTGATAGGCTCGCTGCCGGTGGTCATCCTGTATTCGTTCTTCGTCGAGCATTACGTCTCGTCGATGACCGGAGCGGTGAAGGAATAGGCGTCAGCCGCCGCTGCGGCCCGCAGGGCCGCGCGCCTTGAGCATTTTTGGCGTGGCCTGAATCTGCCAGGCGCGCTCCAGCCGGTGGGCGAGCTCTTCTATCGGAATGTCGTGGACGCGGACCAGCATGGCCGGCCAGCCCCTGTAGTGGTCGGTCTCGAAGTAGAACTCCGGCGCGGCCGCGAGCAGCACCTCCTTCTCCTCGAGCGGGCACATCACGGCCACCGTGTCGGCATCCTTGACGCGCGCCAGGAACTTCTTGCCGGCCCGCAGCGACGGCGTGCCGTAGGACGTGCCTTCCGAGATGTTCGGAAGCCCCGCGGCGGCGCGGCGCAGCTTGTCGAATGCGGGGGCGAGTGTGTCGTCGGGCATTGTCGCGCCCGTCAGGCGGCGAACCGGGTCGCGTCCGGCGAATAGTGGGTCACGTAGCGGGCGTCGAGGCTGGCGACCGGCAGCACGATGCAGACGTCGATCGTGCCGAATTCGTGGTCGATGACGCACCCTTCGCCGATCCTGGCGCCGAGCCTCAGGTAGCCCTTGATGAGCGGCGGCATGGCCGCCATCGCGCAGCGTAGTCCGATCGCCTCCGGCGGCATCAGGTCCATCGCCCGATAGCGATCCGCAACGGCGCGGATCGCCCATTCGCCCTCGGCGCGGCAGTGATGTGCGAGGAAGGAAAGCGCCTCGGCATGGTCGGCAGGTTCGGTTCCCTGGAAGGAGGCGCAGCCGGTCATCACGCCAATGTCGTAGTGGTTCACATAGGCCCAGATGCCCTGCCACAGAACTTCGATGGTGCGCTTGCCACGATAGGCAGGCAGCACGCATGAGCGCCCGAGCTCCAGGAAGTTCGTGTTTGGATGGCGGGCGACGAGAGCCGCAAGTTCGAACTCGTCCTCGGAGTAGAAGCCGCCGGCGGCCATCGCGGTCTCCTGCCGTAGCAGCCGGTAGGTCCCGACGATCTGGCGCACTTCGGGTCCTTCGATCGAGCTGTCGAGCACGAGCAGGTGGTCGCAGATCGCGTCAAAGCGGTCAAAGTCACGGCCTTCGTCGCAGCCGCCTGCGGCGCGGCGTGCGCCGAGTTCCTCATAGAACACCCGGTAGCGGATTTCCTGGGCAGCGACGATCTCCTCCGCATTGCGCGCCAGGCGGACCTCGAGCGTTCCGATCTTGCCGAGCATCGCGCCGGCAGGCAGCGGTTGCCGTTCAGGCGAGCGATAGTCAGGAGCGCCGAGAACCGGCGATGCTGTCGAGGCGTGCACGGATATTTCTCCTTCGGCCCACTCGAGCCGAGGATAGGTCGAATCTGCTACATGAATATGACATGGGGTATGCGCTTTGTCTGCAAAGCGGGCCACATGGTCCGCTCAGGGCAGGCGGGTCGTCACGCGGCAAGATGGTCTTCGACGGCCCGCACGAGGGCGTCAGGATCGAGCGGTTTGATCAGGAAGCCGCTGGCGCCATGGGAGAGCGTCGTATGTCGCGTCTGCTCCTGGCTATCGGCTGAAAGCACCATGATCGGCACGGGCGGTACGCCGGTCTCCTCCTCGTGACGTCGAATGAGCGTGATTGCGTCCAGTCCGTCCATCACCGGCATGTGCAGGTCCATCAGCACCACGTCGTAGCGCCGGCGCTGCGTCGAGGCTTCCAGCGCCTCCACGGCTTCCTTGCCGTTGTTGACGACATCCACCTTGTATCCGGCCTTCTGAAGCACGGAGCGCGCCAGCAGCGCGTTGATCTCGTTGTCTTCCGCAACCAGCACGCTTTGTCCCGCATGCGAGGGCGGTGTACCAGCTTTCGCCGCCGGCACGGGGCTGGAGGAGGAAGGAATTGCACGTCCCTCCGGTTCGCTCATCAGGACTCGAAGCAGGGTTTCGCCGCGGACTGGCCGCGCCAGGAAGGTCGAGTAGCCGTTGGCGCGGAATTCCTGCAGCAGACTGCGCTCGTTCGGTGCGATCAGTGTGATCGCTTCGCACTCTGCGAAGCCGGAGTGCCGGAGCCGCTGGATCAGACGACCGTCGGCATGTTCCAACCCGGCCGCGATGAGCAGCGTGTTAGCGCCCTCGGCGAGTGAGGCCGCCTGCTCCGGCGTGGTCGCGACCCTGGCGACGCCGCCGTGACTGCGGATGGCTTCCGCCAGCGTTTCGGCTTCGACCGTGTTCTTCGAAACGATGACCGCGTTGCGATGCTCGAGGACGCGTTCACGCGAGGTCGCCAGAGGCTGCACGTCGCGCGCGGGGATCTCGAACCTGAATTCGGAGCCAGCGCCGGGCTTGCTCTTGACGGTGATCGCGCCGCCCATCGACTGGACGATGCGCTTGGAGATGGTGAGGCCGAGCCCGGCCCCGCCATGCTCGCGCGTGGAAGTGCCGTCGGCTTGCTCGAACTCCTCGAAGATGCGTTCCAGATCCTTCTCGAGCAGACCCGGCCCGCTGTCGCTGACGGTGAAGGCAAGCCGCGGGCTGGATAGGTCGCCGGCGGTCTGCACCCGCACGGAGACACCGCCCGTATCGGTGAACTTGATGGCGTTGCCGATCAGGTTGAGAAGGACCTGGCGCAGCCGGCCGGGATCCGACGTGACCATCTGGGGGACATCGGCCGCGACGACGCAGCCGAGCCCGATTCCCTTGGCGAACGCCCTGGAGGCCAGCAATTCGACGACATTGTCGGTCAGCTCGCGCGGCGAGACGTTCTGGAATTCAGGTTCGAAGCGGCCAGCCTCGATCTTCGAATAGTCGAGCAGGTCGTCGATGAGCGCGAGCAATGCGCTGGCCGACGTCGAAACCGCCCCGACATAGGTCTTCTGTTCGGGCGTCAGGTCGGTGTCCGCGAGAAGCTTGGCCATGCCCATGATGCCGTTCATCGGCGTGCGGATTTCGTGGCTGACCGTCGCCAGAAACTGCGACTTTGCGCGGCTGGCGAACTCGGCGCGCTCGCGTGATGCAATCAGGGCCGTCTCGGCGCGTTTGCGGCTGGTGATGTCGCGGGCGATCGCCCGGTGGGAGACGTCCGCGCTGACCTTGTCGCGCACCGAAAGCTCGATCCAGGAGAACCAGCGGGTGCCGGAGGCGACGCGGATGGCGACGTCCGTGGAGCTCAGGCATTCGCCGTCCCAGAAGGCGGCGTCGGGCACGATGCCCACCTCGATGCCGAGCTCACCGAGGGTCTTGCCCTTCAGCATGTGCGGCGGGTGGCCTACGAGGTCGGCGAAGACCTTGTTCGCATAGACGATGCGTCCCTCGCGATCGCGATGGATGACAAGGTCGCCCAGCGCGTCGATGAGGCCGCGGAAGCGTTCCTCGCTCTCCTGGAGCTCCCAGACGCGATCCGCCAGCGTCTCGATGTGGGCGCGGCTCTGCGCCTCGCTGTCGTCGAACAGCGTCGCCATCCGCTTTTCGCGGCGGACGGTCCTGTTGAGCATGAAGAGGCCGGCGAGGGCGCAAGTGGCCAAGCCGATGACGATGTAGTGCGGCGCTCCCATGAGATGCGCAAGGCCGGTAAACACCAACGCTGCCATGATGAGGGGCAGTCCCCAGGCCTCGAGCCGGGGCGCCGGCGGCCGCTCGATATTGGGTACGAGGGGCGGGGCAACGATAGCGCGTCGTTCGGGACCCGCAGCTTCCGTCTCCCGGAAAGCTGCGTCGATGACTGACGTTTTGACATGCTCCGCGACCATGCCCGCTACATACTCCACCAAGGCTTAGGGAAGCTTTTGGCCGATCGCTGCAATTTTAGGGATGTCGCCGCTTTCTACATTTCGACGACGACGCGGCCGCGTATCTTGCCGTCGATGATGTCGCGGCCCGCCTGCAGGATGTCGTCGAAGCCGATCGCCACCGACAGGGCGGAGAGCTTGGCATGGTCGAGGTCGGTCGCGATACGACGCCAGGCTTCCAGCCGCAGGGCCTTGGGGGCCATCACCGAATCGATGCCGAGCAGCGAGACGCCGCGCAGGATGAACGGCGCCACGCTCGCCGGCAGGTCCATGCCCTGCGCTAGTCCGCAGGCGGCGATGGCGCCGCCATAGGACGTCATCGAGAGCACGTTGGCGAGCGTCGTACTGCCGACGGCATCGACGCCGCCAGCCCAGCGCTCCTTGGCGAGCGGCTTGGCGGGCCCGGAAAGTTCGTTGCGGTCGATGATCTCCGCAGCTCCGAGGTCCTTGAGGAAATCGGCTTCGGACGTCCGGCCCGTCGAGGCGATGACGTGGTAGCCGAGCTTGGAGAGGATCGAGATGGCGACGGAGCCGACGCCGCCGGCTGCCCCGGTGACGATGACCGGGCCGCGATCCGGCGTGATCTCGTGGCGCTCCAGCGCCATCACCGACAGCATGGCCGTATAGCCGGCGGTTCCGATCGCCATGGCGTCGCGTGGGGACATGCCGTCCGGCAGCGGGACCAGCCAGTCGCCCTTGACGCGCGATTTTTCCGCATAGGCGCCGTGATGGGTCTCGCCGGTGCCCCATCCGTTGAGGATGACCTTGTCGCCCCGCGCCCAATCCGGGTGATCGGAACTGACGACCGTGCCTGCGAAGTCGATGCCGGGAACGAGCGGAAAACGCCTGACGACCGGTGCCTTGCCGGTGATGGCGAGGCCATCCTTGTAGTTGACGGTCGTCGCTTCGATCCTGACGGTGACGTCGCCTTCCATGAGGTCGGCGTCGGTCAGTTCCGTCACGCCGACCGACTGCGACTTGTCCTCGCCGCGCGTCACGAGGATCGCCTTGAACGTATCTGTCATCTTGTCCTCCTTGGGCGGGCGGGATGCGCAAGAACTGTGCGGCGCACGCCGCGCACCGTCAATTGTCCGAATGGCGCGCCTTGCGTTCGCGCAGCCATTGAACGAACTCCTCGAGGATGACCAGGAACGCGCCCACCGAGATGAAGACGTCGGCGAGGTTGAAGACGGCGAACGACCAGACGGGCGTGTGGAAGAGGAAATAGTCGACCACGTGGCCGAGCATCGCGCGGTCGATCAGGTTGCCGATGGCGCCGCCGACGATGAGGGCGAAGCCGATACGGGCAAAGGTCTGCCCGGGCGCCGACCGCGACCCCAGGAAGAGCACGAAGGCGATGACCGCCACGGACAGGATGGTGAGAGGCAGGTCGCCGACCGACGAGAACATCGAGAAGGCGACGCCGGTGTTGTAGGTGCGGTAGAGCGCGAAGAACGGCAGGATGTCGACCTGTTCGTGCATGACAAGATTGGCTTCGACGAGCCCCTTGATCCACTGGTCGAGCGCCACGGACGCCGCAACCAGCGCCGAATAACCGCAAACTGCCTTCATTCCATGCCGCCGGGTTCGAGTGTCAGCGCGCTCCGCCGGATCTCGAAGAGCATGACGCCGGTCGCCACCGCGAGGTTGAGGGAGTCGGCGCGGCCGGCCTGCGGGATGCGCAGCAACCGGTCGCACGACTTGGCGAGTTCGTCGGGAAGCCCCTGCTGCTCGTTGCCCATAAGGAGCAGCGTCGGCCGTCCTTCGAATTTCACCGTCCGGTAGTCGACCGCGCCCTTGAGGTGGGTGCCGGCGACCAGGCCGGGAAAGCCTTTTCGCCACTCCAGGAAGGCTTCGGCCGTGGCTCTCGCAACCGGTACGGCGAAGATCGAGCCCATCGTGGCGCGGACCGTTTCCAGCGAGAACGGGTCCGTGGTTTCGCCGATCAGGATGACGCCTTTTGCGCCGACTGCGTCGGCGGTGCGGATGACGGTGCCGAGATTGCCGGGGTCGCGCACCCGGTCGAGGCCGATCCAGACGTCGTCGCCGGCGGGCCGGATCGACTTCAGCGGCTGCAAGCGCTGGGCGAAGACGCCCACCACCATCTGCGGGTTGTCCCGCCGGGTGATCGCGGAGAGCACCTTCTCCGAAACCTCGAGCACGGTGCCGCCCGCCGCGACGGTGCGCGCGGCCACCTTCTCGACGGCGGCGTTGCCGAGGGCGGACTTGGCGAAGACCAGCGTCCTGATCGACCAGCCAAGGTCGAGCGCGTCGATGACGAGCTTCAGGCCCTCGGCCATGAAGGCGTTCTGCTGGTCGCGGAATTTCTTGAGCGCCAGCGCCTTGATGTCCTTGACCAGCGGATTGGCGAGGCTGGTGACCTCGCGCACCCTTCCGACGCGCTCGCTCATTGGGCAATCCAGCGCGAAAAGAGGGAGGTGGAAAGCGCGCGGCCGGCGGATTTTTCGCGGATGACGAGTTCTCCCGATTCGACGGTTCCGCCCATTCCCGCGAAGGTGTCGCGCATCAGGGCGTGGATGGCGAAGAAGGAGGACCGTATCGAATAGGCGGTGAGCACGACGGCGAGCGGCTTCGGCGACAGGATCGAACGGCAGAGTTCGGCAAGGCGAGGCAGGTCTTCGAACAGCTGCCAGACCTCGCCCTTTGGTCCGCGTCCATAGGCCGGCGGATCGAACAGGACAATGTCGTAGCGGCTGCCGCGCCGTTCCTCGCGCTCGGCGAACTTCATGGCGTCCTCGACGATCCAGCGGATCGGCTTGTCGGAGAGACGCGCCATCTCCTGGTTTTCGCGCGCCCAGCCGATCGCCTTCTTCGAAGCGTCGACATGGGTCACCTCGGCGCCGGCGCGCGCCGCGACCAGCGATGCGAGGCCAGTATAGCCGAAGAGGTTGAGCACCTTGACCGGTCGTTTTGCGGTCGCGATCAGGCCGGCCATATGATCCCAGTGGGACGCCTGCTCTGGGAACACGCCGACATGCCGGAACGAGGTGAAGCGGCCAAGATAGTCGATGCCGTCGTGGCGCATCGGCCATGTCTCGCCGAGGGCGGCTTTGGGGAAGCGCCAGCGGCCCATGCCTTCTTCGTCGGTGTCGCCGGTGAAGACGGCGTCGGCCTTCTGCCACTCCTTTGGCGGCATCGCGGGCTGCCAGATCGCCTGGCCCTCCGGCCGCACGATGCGGTAGGGCCCGTACTGCTCGAGCTTCAGGCCGCCGCCGCTGTCGAGCAGCGCATAGTCGGCGTTGGGCAGGACCTCGAGGATGAGCGGCACCTGCTCGGCGGGCAGCGGATCGCTGCGACGCTCAGCTCTGGCGGGAGCCGGCATGGGGTCGTCCTGGCGCAGGGGTTGCCTGGCCTCGGAGGGCCCGCGCGCCGGGGTGGCCGCGTTCTTGCGCGGCGCATGGCTGCGTTGGTTCTGACCTGTTTTGTGCGCAGGCTTCACGGAGTGTCCATTCGGTTCCGATGTCGGCCTGCTTTTGGCACAGTGGACGGTCGCAGGCAAACGCCCCTTTGGCGCGTTCGCCCCGGCAGTCCGCTTCCGTGTGGCGCTACGACCGCGTCAGTCTCGGGGCCTTGCCGACGGGCACGGCCTTGAAGTCCGGCAGGTTCCTGAGGTCGCGCTCGGCGCCGCCGGGATTGTAGATGGCGAGCAGCACCAGCGGTTCCCAGCCCGTGTTCACGGTGGAATGATAGATCGCGGTGGGGATGTAGATCGTCTCGCCCGCCCGCACCTCGAATTCCGGCTTGTCATCGACCATCTGCCTGCCGACGCCGGAGAGCACGTAGAGGATCTCCTCCGATTGCGGGTGGTTGTGGCGCGTGTGGCCTTCCCCGGGAAGGAGTACGACCTGGCCGAACGTGATGTTGGCGCCCGGTGTGCTGTCCGGGCTCACCAGCCACTTGATGATGCCCCAGTCGAATGTCTGGGTTTCGAGCTTGGATGGATCGACGGCGCTCATGGTTGGTCCCCTCCCTTTGGCGCGCGAACGGTCTAGTTGCGCATCCTTTCATACACGGCGACTCCCGCGGCCAGATCCTCGATGGCTGCGCCGACCGACTTGAACAAGGTGATCTCCTCGGCAGCGCCGCGCCCGGCCGCGCTGCCGCGCGTCAGGTCGTAGAGGTCGCCCGCGATCGCCTCCGGCTTCAGCACGCCCGATTCGAGCGGCTGGACAATGTCGCCGGCCTCCTTGGTCGCGCCGGCGCGCGTATCGACGAAGACGCGCGCCCTGCGAATGGCGTCGTCATCCGCTTCGCGCATGGCCGGCGTGAAGCCGCCGACCAGATCGAGATGCGCGCCGGGCTTCAGCAGCGCCCCCTTGATCAGCGGCGTCGTCGAGATGGTTGCGCATGACACGATGTCGGCCAGCGAGACCTCGGCGTCGAGATCGGCTGCAGCCTCTGCCGGCAGGCCTTCGGCGCGCAATTGTGCCGCGACCTTTTCCGCGTTGGCCTGAGTGCGGTTCCAGACGCGCACCGAGGCGATGGGGCGGACGGCGCAATGCGCCTTTGCAAGAAAGCCCGACAGGGCGCCCGCGCCGACGATGAGTAGCCGGGAGGCATCCTTCCTGGCCAGATAGGTGGCTCCCAGCGCCGAGGCGCAGGCTGTCCGCCATTGCGTGAGCCGCTGGCCGTCGATGAGGGCGCGCGGCTCGCCGGTGACGCCGTCGAGCAGCAGATAGACGCCCATGACGGCCGGCTTGCCGATCTTGTTGTTGTCCGGCGAAACGGTGACGATCTTGACCCCGGCATAGCCGCCAGCGGAGGTTCCCGTCGCATTGAAGTCGTTCCATGCCGGCATCAGCAGCAGCGTCGATGCGGCCCCGTCCGGCCGCTCGATGGTATGGTGGTGCCGTACCGGCTGCACCGCACCGTCGTGAAAAGCCTTCCGCAGCGTCTCGACCAGCCCTTCGAAAGTGAGGGCTGTGTCGACGTCACCTGCCGACAGCGTGAGCATTGATCGACCTCCCGGGCTGCATCATGCGGCGGGCTTTGGCAGGCTGGTTTGCACCGGGGCCGCGGCCTTCAGCCCGGCCTTGTTCGCAGCGCGCAGCGATTCGGCTTCGGCGCTGCGCTGGCGCGCCAGCTTGCGGTAGCGTCCCTGCTTCAGCCAGGTCGCACAGCTGCCGATGATGACGCCCACAGCTACGGCCAGGAAGACAAGCACGAAGAGCGGCAATTGGATCGTCAATGCGGGGTTGCCGGGATTGAAGGGGTCGAGCGTGAAGGGCACCCACGTCCGATTGGCGACCGCGAGCGCGATCAGGACGATGGCGATCGGAACGAGGATGGCGACGAGGACGAGTCTGTTGATCATTGGCGACACCGACTATTTCGACGCATTCAGCCTCTCGCGCAATTCCTTACCGGTCTTGAAGAAAGGAACCCACTTCTCCTCGACGTCGACGGCTTCCCCCGTGCGCGGGTTGCGTCCGGTGCGGGCAGGGCGGTTCTTCACGGAGAAGGCCCCGAAACCGCGCAACTCCACCCGGTTTCCCTCCGACAGCGCGTCCGTGATCTCTTCGAAGATGGCGTTCACGATGTTCTCGACATCCCTCAGGAAGAGGTGCGGATTGCGGTTTGCGATTAGCTGGACGAGTTCAGATTTGATCATGAGCGCGTTCCCCACATGTTGGCTGCAATTGCACTATAGGGATGATTTTGTTTGATTTTCAGCCGCGGATCGCAGCTCTTTCAGGGTGCCAGACCGACAACAGCCCGTCAAGAAACAACCGTTCGGCGCCGAGTTCATGAAGGACGTCCAGGCTTCCGGAAGGCAAACCCAGGGCCTGTGCGATCCGATTGGAAAGGGCCTGGGAGAAAAAGAAGCCGCCGCTTGACTTTTCAGGCTTCCACTCGACGACTTCGAGCTTTGTGTCGACGCCCTTTGTGCCCAGCCAGTCGATCGCCTTCTCTTCGCCCCCGAGCGAATCCACCAGCTTCCTCTGCAACGCCTGCCGGCCGGTGAAGACCGAGCCGTCGGCGATTGCAGTCACCTCGGCGCGGGACAATGGGCGCCGTTCCTCGACAAGCCCGACGAACCAGTCGTAGCTGTCGAGGATCATCGAGCGCAGCATGGCGCGCTCCGGTTCGGTCGTCGGGTTGAACGGCGATGGCTCTGCCTTCAGAGGCGAGGATTTCACCTCGTCGAGGGTGATGCCGAGCTTTTCCATCATGTTCGTGAAGTTCGGAAACTGGATCAGCACGCCGATCGACCCGATGATGGACGACTGGCGGGCGACGATGTGGTCGGTGGCCGTGGCGATCATGTAGCCTGCCGATGCCGCCAGCGTGCCGACCTGCGCGGCGACCGGTTTGTCGCGCGCCAGCTTGCGCACCTGCTCGTAGATCGCCTCGCCGCCGACGGTGGTGCCGCCGGGCGAGTCGATCGACAGGATGACGCCCTTGACGTGGTTCGCCTTGCGGATGTCCTCGAGGCGCTCGATCAGTTTCTCGTCCTCGGTGATGGTGCCCTCGATCTTGATCTTGGCGATGTGATCGACGGCTCGTCCGCGAAAGCCGTCGTCGCCCAGGGCGTAGGCCGCGGCGGCGATGCCGAAGCCGGCCACGGCGAGGGCCGCGACGCGCCAGAACGTCAGCTTGCGCCGAAGCCGGTGGCGCTCGATCAGGTCGTCAGCTCGCGTGGCCATTTTGTCCTCGTGACGCAATATGAGACGGACGGTTGTACTCGATGCGGGAGGCGGGGGCTACTCACAACAGGGATGCGCTCTCCCGGGGGCTGGCATCTTATCGAAAAATGACCATATTGATCTGACATCGCTCGTGTGATTGACGGGCGGCCCGCGATTGGGGCGCACGTGCGTCAGGCGGGACCATATGCCACTTGGGAACACCAGATATCTGAGGGCGGCGGAAAGTCCGCTGGATACCCCCTTCCGTGCCGCTGCTGCGGTGCAAACTCGATAAATGACCATTGGATATCTTTGATGTCAGCGGCAACGACCATCACCAAAGAAGACGAGCTTATTGCCGCACGTGCGTCCCAGAGCGTGCGTTCCCTTGAAACCGATTTCGCGCGCGCCCGCTCCTACTCGTCCAAGGTGCGTGTGCTTAAGTGGCTGCTGCCCATTCTCGGCCTGGGGATCACGCTTGTATTCGCCGGCTACACCTTCTTGTCGCGGGTGCCGCAATTGACATACGACATCGCCAGCGTCGCCTATGCGGACGGGAAGCTGGTGATGGCTAATCCCAAGTTGAACGGCGTGACCAGCGACAATCGTCCGTACTCGCTGACGGCGGAGCGCGCGCTGCAGGAGCCGGCGAAGCAGCATGTGATCGTGCTGCACGGCATCGACGCCACCGTGCCGATCGACGTGACCGATTCGGCGACAATCCTCGCGGAGCGCGGCGTCTACAACAGCCGCGCCAACGTACTGGACATCCAGACCCCCTTCACCGTCAAGTCGAGCAACGGCATGACGGCCGAACTCGACACCGCCCGCGTGGAGATCGACAACGGCACCATGAAGACCGAGCGCCCGGTCGCGATAACCATGAATGGCAACAAGATCACGGCCGACTCGCTATCCATCCTTGATAATGGGAAGGTTTTGGTGTTCGAAAAGCGCGTGCGCCTGAACCTTTCGCCGGGGGCGCTCGGGGCGGCCGACAAAACGGGAGAGCAACATGCGGGGAACTAGCCTGCTGGCATTCGTACTGCTGACGCTGGCAGCAGGTTCTGCCGTGGCGCAGGAGGCGACCGGTCCCGGAATTCGCCTGGCTGGCGACCAGCCCATCCAGATCGAAAGCGACAAGCTCGAGGTGCGGGAGGCGGAGAGCATGGCCATCTTCTCCGGCAACGTGAATGTCGTCCAGGGCGACACGCTGCTCAAGGCCGGTCTCATGACCGTCTACTACGCCAAGGGCGCGGGCTCGCCGACCAGCGGGTCGCAGCAGATCGAGCGCCTCGAGGTGAAGGACAAGGTCTACCTCCGGTCCAAGGAGCAGGTCGCCACCGGCGACGAAGGGCAATTCGACGTCGCCAGCAACACCCTGGTTCTGACCGGGAAGGAAGTGGTGCTGACGGAAGGCGCAAACGTCGCCAAGGGCAGAAAACTCACCGTCAACACACAGACCGGCAAATCGCAGCTCGAGGGCCGCGTTCAGGTACTCATTACGCCAAGCTCCCAAGGAAATTGATGGTGGACGCTCCCTCCCCGGCGCTGCAGGACTCGAAGAGCCCGCGGCAGGTTAAGCCTGTGGCCGCGCCCCAGTCCGCCATGCGCGAGGGCCTGAAAGGCACGCTGATCGCGCGTGAGCTGACGAAGAGCTACAAGGGCCGGCAGGTCGTGAATGGCGTGTCGCTGGGCGTGCGCGCCGGCGAGGCGGTGGGGCTGCTGGGCCCGAACGGCGCCGGCAAGACCACCTGCTTCTACATGGTCACCGGGCTGGTCCCCGTCGACAGGGGCACGATCGAGATCGACGGCTTCGACGTGACGAGCATGCCGATGTACCGGCGCGCGCGCCTCGGCATCGGCTATCTGCCCCAGGAAGCCTCCATCTTCCGCGGCCTGACCGTCGAGAACAACATCCGCGCCGTCCTGGAGGTGGTCGAGAAGAACCGCGCAGAGCGGGAAACCACGCTCGACGCCCTGCTCGAAGAATTTCACATTGCGCATCTACGCAAGGCGCCCGCAATCGCGCTCTCCGGCGGTGAACGGCGACGCCTCGAGATCGCGCGGGCGCTTGCCACCCGTCCAAGCTACATGCTGCTCGACGAGCCTTTCGCGGGCATCGATCCGATCGCTGTGGCGGACATCCAGCGGCTTGTGCGGCACCTCACGGCGCGGGGCATCGGCGTGCTCATCACCGATCACAATGTGCGCGAGACTCTCGGGCTCATCGACCGTGCCTACATCATCCATGCCGGCGAGGTGCTCACCCACGGCAATCCGGCCGAGATTGTCGCCAATCCGGACGTGCGGCGTCTCTATCTTGGCGAAGGCTTCACGCTCTGACGCCCCTGCAGGGGGGCTGGGCGGAGGCGATGTAACGCTTCGTAAGCGAAGCTGGCCTATCGTCTTTACTTGACAAGCAAGAGCCGGGCCAGTTTGATTCAACTGGCCTTGGCGGGTGAGAGCCCGTACGGCGGCCTGCCTTCGAGTGAATCCCGGAGTTCTCGACCGCATATGGCGCTCGCGACCAAACTGCAGCTGCGCCAATCCCAGTCGCTGGTGATGACACCCCAGCTGATGCAATCGATCCGGCTGCTTCAGTTGAGCCATGTCGAACTGGAGCGCTTCGTCGACGAGGAGATGGAGCGCAATCCGCTTCTCGAGCGGGTCGACCAGCGGGAGGAAGCGCTTCCCCCAGAACCCCAGCAGAACGATGCGGACGCGGCTGCGGACAGCATGTGGGTTCGCGACGACGGCGCCTGGACCGCCCAGTCGATGTCGGAGCAGATGGATTCCTCGCTCGAGAACATCTTTCCTGACGATCCCGGCGTCAGCGATCGGCTCGCGCCTGATCTCAACGCGCAGTGGAAATCGTCGGGCGCCGGCGCGCTGGCCCAATCCGCGGGCGATTTCGACATGGAGGATCTGGCTGCGGCGCCGGTCACGCTGGGTGACCACGTCGCCGAACAGATCGCCTTCCTGATCGCCGATCCTGCCTCGCGGCTCATTGCCCGCGAGCTTGCAGACGGACTCGATGACGCAGGCTACCTGCACGCCGATCCTGCCGAGATCGTCCATCGGCTCGGAGTGGATACTGAGGCCGTCTCGGATGTCCTGGCGCTCTGCCAGACGTTCGAGCCTGCCGGCATATTCGGGCGGAGCCTGGCCGAGTGCCTGTCGCTGCAGCTCGCGGCGCTCGATCGGCTGGACCCGGCCATGCGGACCCTGCTTGCCAATCTGGGGCTTCTGGCGAAGCGCGATTTCGTCGCTCTGCGCAAGCTTTGCGGGGTCGACGACGAGGATCTCATGGACATGGTGGCCGAGGTGCGGGCCCTCGATCCGCGGCCCGGCCTCGCCTTTCAGGGGGGAGGCGCCGAATCGATCGTCCCCGACGTGGAGGTGTGGCCTGCCTCGGACGGAACCTGGACGGTGGAGCTCAACGCGGACGCGCTGCCGCGGGTGCTTGTCAACAATGCGTATGTCGCAAAGGTGAGTGCGTCCTCCAAGTCCCAGCAGGAGCGGGACTTCCTGTCCGAATGCCTGCAGAACGCCAACTGGCTGACACGCAGCCTGGACCAGCGGGCGCGCACGATTCTCAAGGTCGCCGGCGAGATCGTGAAGCAGCAGGACGCTTTTCTCACCCACGGCGTGCGCCATCTGCGTCCCTTGACGCTCAAGGCCGTTGCCGACGCCATTTCCATGCATGAGTCGACCGTCAGTCGGGTCACAGCCAACAAGTTCATGCTGACGCCGCGTGGCGTGTTCGAGCTGCGCTACTTCTTCAGCGCCTCGATCGCGTCCGTCTCCGGTGAGGAGGCGCACTCCTCGGAGGCGGTTCGCCACCGGATCAGGAGTTTGATCGCCGAGGAGCAGCTTTCCAACGTGCTCTCCGACGATGCCATCGTCGAGATGCTGAAGGCGGACGGCATCGACGTTGCCCGCCGCACCATCGCCAAATACCGGGAAGGCATGGACATACCATCCTCGGTCCAGCGGCGGCGCGAGAAGCGTGCGCTGGCGGGCAATAGAGCATAGCCTGCCGCGGCGTCGCTCGATGCGCTCCTTAACCCTTCATTGACATTCCCCCGGGAACTCACTAGAAGCCCGCCCGCATGAGCAGGGTGGTTGTCTTCAGAGCAATGAAACGTCGCCCCAAGACCTGTGTCTAACCAGAAAGTTTGGACCTGAGCACGGCGCATTGGACGCCGCAAACCTTGTGCGCACCGCCCACGGGTATAAACTCCAATCCGACTGACGAGCAGGGAAGGTTCACCAACAAATGAACTTACGTATCGCTGGCAAGCACATGGAGATTGGCGACTCCTTTCGAACCCGCATCGAGGGCCGAGTCGGCGAAGTGGTCGACAAATATTTCGGGGGTGGGTATTCAGGGCACGTCACCGTCCTCAAGTCGGGCTCGCGCTTTTCGGCGGACTGTATGGTTCATCTGGATTCGGGCATGGCTCTGCAGGCGACGGGCGACAGCCAGGAACCTACCGCCGCATTCGAGATCGCCGCGGACCGCCTCGAATCCAGGATGCGCCGCTACAAGAGCCGTTTGAAGACCCATCCGGTGGGCGGCAACAACGAATCGGTCAATGTCTCCTACACCGTCATGGCGGCGCTGCCCGACGAAGAGGTCGAGGTTGCGGAAGACTTCGCGCCGGTTGTCGTGGCTGAGTCGTCCATGGCCCTGAAGACCATGTCGGTCGCATCGGCTGTCATTGAACTCGACACCAAGGAAAGCCCGGTTTTCGTGTTCCGGAACGCTGGCAATCAGGAGGTCAACATCGTCTACCGGCGGCCGGACGGAAATATCGGCTGGATCGACCCGTCTTCGGTGAAGACCGCGCGGGCGTAACGTTACCTCGCCGACGCTGCTGGGCGGGGGAGCCGGGCAGCGATGGGCGGAGCACAAGGATTTTGGTGATGGATCTGAGCGATCTGATCGACGTTCCGGCAATCATGCCGACGTTGCGGGCGAACTCGAAGAAACAACTCCTGCAACTCCTGTCGGAAAAGGCCGCGGCTGTGACCGGGCTGCCGGAACGTGAGATTTTCGACACGATTCTGCAGCGCGAGCGCCTCGGCTCGACCGGAGTAGGCAACGGCATCGCCATTCCGCACGGCAAGCTGGCCGGCGTGAAGCGCATCACAGGCGTATTTGCGCGCCTGGATTCATCCGTCGATTTCGAGGCGCTGGACGACCAGCCCGTCGATCTCGTGTTCCTGCTGCTGGCGCCGGAGGGCGCTGGCGCCGATCACCTCAAGGCGCTGTCGCGCATTGCCCGGGTCCTGCGCGACGCTGACACCGTGGCGAAGGTCCGCGGCACGAAGGATGCCGCCGCAATCCATGCGCTGCTGGCGCACACGCCTGCGTCGCACGCAGCCTAGTCATATCATTGACGATGGGAGGGAGGGCGGTCGAGCGACCGCCCTGTGGTGCGCAAGCGCGCCGCTTCAGTGCACGGCGACGGGCGTCAGATCGTTCTGGAAGGCCCCCGCCAGCGCGGTGTCGCGCTTGTCGGACAAGAGGATGGGTTGGCCATTGGCGGCGAAGACAGCCCACAGCTTGGTGCCCGGCGCGATCTCGGGCAGGCCAGGGAATTTGGACTTGAGATCGTCGCTGACCATTTCGCGGACATAGGCGACGGCGCCCTCGCCGATATGGGCAAGCTGGGCCTGGGATACGTTTCTGGTCTGGTTCTCAGTCATCTCAGCCTCCTATGTGCGGGGCGTCCAATCGAACCAACCCGCGACAGAGCTCTTGGTTCCGGTGCGGTCGACATCAGTCTTTCACCGAAATGTTTATTTTCCGTACCAGCCTTTGCGGCTCGGGGCGTTCGAGATCGATCGACAGCAGCCCGTTCTTCAATTCGCACCCCCTGACCAGCATTCCGTCCGCAAGGACGAAGGTCCTCTGGAACTGGCGCGCCGCGATGCCACGATGGAGGTATTCGCGATCGCCCTCCTCGGTCTGCCGGCCACGAACCATCAGCTGGTTCTCTTCGGTCGTAACTTCGAGGTTCTCCTCGGCAAACCCGGCCACCGCCAGCGTGATGCGCAGCTTGTCGCCCTGGCCGTCGCCACAGCGGACGCGCTCGATGTTGTAAGGAGGGTAGGAATCGCCGGACTTGGCAAGACGTTCCAACGTCTTTTCCATCGTATCGAACCCGAGCAGAAGCGGGCTCGAAAAGGGCGTCATGCGGCTCATTCCAGTGTCCTCAAAGAGCGACCGAAAGGAAAGGGACCCGGATGGCATCCATTCCCGTGTTGCTGATATGGTCCGCCGCCGCGGCAAGTTCAAGACTGCAGATGCCGCCTGCCAAATGAGGAAGCCGAATGCCTGCCAGCCATAAGATCATCATCGACACCGACCCCGGCCAGGACGACGCCCTGGCCATTCTGCTGGCGTTGGGCAGCCCGGAACTCGACATTCTCGGCGTCACTGCGGTTGCCGGAAACGTGCCGCTCGAACTGACCGAAAAGAATGCGCGCAAGATCTGCGAGCTGGCGGGACGCTCCGACATCAGGGTTTTCGCGGGCGCCAGCCGCCCCCTGGTGCGCAAGCTCGTCACTGCCGAACATGTCCACGGCAAGACGGGGCTCGACGGGCCGGACCTGCCTGAGCCGACGATGCCGCTGCAGAAACAGCACGCAGTCGATTTCATCGTCGAGACGCTGATGCGGGAGGAAAGCGGCACTGTGACGCTCTGCCCGCTCGGCCCGCTGACCAACATCGCGCTGGCGCTCAACCGCGAGCCGAGGATTGCGGCGCGAATCAAGCAGATCGTGCTGATGGGCGGCGGCTTCTTCGAGGGAGGCAACATCACGCCTGCGGCGGAGTTCAACATCTATGTGGATCCGCACGCTTGCGATGTGGTGCTGAAATCCGGCATCAAGGTCGTGATCATGCCGCTTGACGTGACCCACAAGGCGCTGACCACGTCCTCTCGCCTGGCCGCCCTGCGCGGGCTGGGGACGCGCGCGGGCATCGCGGCCGCGGAATTGCTGGAGTTCTTCGAGCGTTTCGACGAGGAAAAGTACGGTACCGATGGCGGACCGCTGCATGATCCCTGCGTCATCGCCTACCTGCTGAAGCCCGAACTGTTCAAGGGCAGGGAGTGCAATGTCGAGGTGGAGACCGCCTCGGAACTGACGATGGGCATGACGGTCGTCGACTGGTGGGGCGTGACCGACCGCCAGAAGAACGCCACGGTGATGCGCGACGTCGACGCTGCCGGCTTTTTCGCCCTGCTCACTGAACGGCTGGGCCGGCTGAACTGACGCCAGAGGGCTATTTGGCCCGCGACAGCGCGAGCCAGATGCCTCCGCCCACCAGGAAGCTTCCGCTGATGCGCGAGAGCAGCCTGATGCGGCCGGCCGACAGCAGGCGGCCGGCGCGCCCGGCGGCGAGCGCGTAGGCGCTGTCGCTGACGGCCGCGACCACCATCGCCGTGAGGCCCATGACCCAGAGCTGCAGCGCGTAGCTGCCGGCCGGGTCGATGAATTGCGGAAAGAAGGCGCCGAAGAAGACCAGCGTCTTCGGATTGCTCAGGGCGACGGCGAGGCCTTGTACGAAGAAGCCGCCGCTCGGCTTCCGGGCGTTTCCGTCGCCGTCGAGGGCTTCCTTCGACCGCAGCATCTGGATCCCCAGCCAGATGAGGTAGGCGGCGCCCAGAAGGCGGATCCATTCGAACCAGTGCCCCATGCCCGCGATCAGCGAGGTCAGGCCGACGCCGACGATGGCGATCATGATTGCAAGTCCCGCCTGCGTGCCGGCGACGTTGGCAAGTCCGGCTCTTGTGCCGTGGCGGATAGAATTGGCGATGATCAGCGTGACAGTCGGCCCGGGCACCAGCACGATCACGATGCAGGCGAGAAGATAGGCGGCGTAGAGCTCGACGGACATCAGGGCCTCCCGGCTCGCCGGCTAGTGCGATGCGCCTGCCGGCCAGTCAAGCAGGCTTTCATAGAGTGCGGCTGCGCGCAAGACGGCCAGATCACCCCGCGGCCGTCCGATAAGCTGCAGGCCCATAGGCCGGCCGGCGGCATCGAAGCCGGCCGGCACGTTGACCGCGGGGCAGCCCGCCATCGAGGCGTAGGATGCGACCTCGAGCCAACGGTGGTAGCTGCTCATCCTGCGTCCGGCGATCTCGCTCGGCCAATGGGTCGTCACGGCGAAGGGGAACACGGCCGCACTGGGCAGGGCCAGAAGGTCGAACCGATCGAAAAGCGCGAGAACCGCCCGGTACCAGTCCGAGCGCACGATGGTGGCCGCATGGATGTCGGGGGCCGTCAGGTTCAGGCTGCCCTCGACCTCGAACAGTCCTTCTGGCTTTAGCAGCGCGCGCCGGTGCGGATCGTCGTAGAGCGGTTTCAGGCCGCATCCGCTGGCGGCATGGCGCAACGTGGCGAATGCCGCCCACAAAGCCTCGAAGTCGAAGGCCGGAACCATCGCCTCGATTTTCCAGTCCGCCTCTTCGAAGCGCCTGACCGCTGTTTCGCACAGCTCGCGCACGCCCGCCTCCATGGGCAGGTGCCCGCCGAGATCGCCGAGCCAGCCGATGCGGGCGGGGGATGCCGGCCGGTCGAGGCCGGCGAGGAAGCTGCCATCGGTCGCGAGCGACAGCGGAGAGCGCGGGTCGTAACCGGCCTGCACGTCCAGCAGCATGGCGAGGTCGCGTACGTCGCGGCCCATCGGGCCGTCCACGCCGATCTGGGCGAAGAAAAGATCCTTGTCAGGAGATCCCGGGACGCGACCCTGGGAGGGGCGGAGCCCGTAGACGTTGTTGAAGGCGGCCGGATTGCGCAGCGAGCCGCCATAGTCGCTGCCGTCCGCGATCGGCAACATGTCGAGCGCCAGCGCCACGGCCGCGCCGCCGCTCGAACCGCCGGCCGACAATTCCGGGTCGAAGGCGTTGAGCGTCGGCCCGAAGACGTTGTTGTAGGTCTGCGAGCCGAGGCCAAATTCGGGAACGTTGGTCTTGCCGATGATGACGGCGCCCGCGGCGCGGATGCGCTCGACGTGGATGGCGTCCCGGTCGGGCACGAAATCCTTGAAGATGGGCGAGCCCCAGGTGGTGCGGAGCCCCTTCGTCTCGGCGAGATCCTTGATCGCGATGGGCAGGCCAAACAGCGGCCCGGCCTTGCCTCCGGCGGCAAGATACGCGTCCTTCTCATCGGCTTCGCGCAGGATGTCGCCGCGTTCGCGCAGCGACACGATGGCGTTGACTTTGGAGTTGACCGCCTCGATGCGGTTGAGGAACGCGGTTACGACCTCGCGGACGGATAGCGTCCGCCTTGCGATCCGCGCCGCCAGTTCCCTTGCGGACAGGCGACAGAGCTCGCTGGCCTCAGGGATGTCATGCTTCGTCCGAGGCCGTTCCGTCATGCGTGTCTCCCCTACCGCTAGGTCAGTGCGGCATCCACTTCGGCGGACAGCGGAATGGCCGGCTGTGCGCCCGGCTTCAGGCAGGCGAGCGAGCCTGCCGCGGCCGCCCGCCGCAGAGCTTCGCCCAAAGGCAGCCCGGAATCCAGCCCGGCGCCGAGATAGCCGCAGAAGGTGTCGCCGGCGCCGACGGTGTCGACTGGCGTGATCTTCATCGCCGCGACTTTCAGGAATTCCTGCGGGGTTGCCGCCAGCACGCCGTCGCCGCCCAGCGTGACGATGATCGCGCGGCCGGTCGTGGCCGCATAGGCGCGCATGCGCTCCTCCCGCGAGCCGCCCGGGAGCGACAGGACGTCTGCGAAGAGATCGAACTCGGTCTCGTTGGCGACGGCATAGTCCGCCTTTGCCAAGAGGGGAGCGGCGTCGGCGCGGAAGGGCGCCGTGTTGAGCAAAGTCACGCTGCCGGCCGCGCGGCCCGAATCGAGTACGGCTTCCACCGCCGCGAGCGGGATCTCGTGCTGGAGGAGAATGTGCTCGCCCGGCGCGAACTCGAGGTTCCTGATGGCGGCTGCATCGACTGTCGCGTTGGCGCCGGGGATGACCGCAATGACGTTCTCGCCGTCGCCGCCGACAAAGATGACGGCGATCCCGGTCGCGCCCTCGATTTCTGCCACCCGACCGAGATCGACGCCGCCGGCCTTCAAGAGTTCGACCGCCTCGCCAGCGAAGGAATCGCGGCCCACCGCGCCAACCATGCGGACCTTTGCACCGGCTCTCGCGGCAGCCAGCGCCTGGTTGGCGCCCTTGCCGCCGGGTGCAGTAGCAAAATTGTTGCCGAGCACCGTTTCACCGGGCTCGGGAAGGCGATCCATTGCCGCGATGAGATCGAGATTGATGGAACCGACGACGGTAATCACGTGAAGAAGGCCTCCGGAATGCTCCGGAAGCCTTAACCTGCGTCGTTGCCCGCGGCAATCAGGAGGCGGCGGAGATTTGGCCGGCCTCCCAGCCTAGGATCGCCCGCTTGCGGGTCAGGCCCCAGTGGTAACCGGTCAGCGCCCCGGATTTTCCAAGCGCGCGGTGGCAGGGCACCACGAAGGAGAGCGGGTTTGCGCCGACCGCAGCGCCCACCGCACGACTGGCGGCCGGCGTGCCGATGCTCTGCGCAATGGCCGAATAGGTGCACGCCTTGCCCATCGGGATGCGCAACAGCGCCTCCCACACGCGCAGCTGGAAGTCGGTGCCGATCATGACGACGCGCAGCGGCTGGTCGGATCGCCATTTCGCGGGATCGAAGATCCGCGCCGCATAGGGCGCGGTTGCCGACATGTCCTCAACATAGGCGGCGTTCGGCCAGCGGCCCGACATGTCGGCGAAGGCGGCGCGCTCGTCGCCGGCGTCGTTGAAAGACAGGCCGGCGAGCCCGCGGTCGGTGACCATGATCAGCGCGACACCGAAGGGCGACAGATGGAAGCCGTACCGGATGGTCAGGCCCGCGCCGCGCGACTTGTAGTCGCCGGGCGACATTGCTTCGTGTGTCACGAAGAGGTCGTGCAGGCGGCCGGGTCCCGACATACCGACCTCGTAGGTCGCATCGAGCACCGACATGCCTTCGTCCAGCAATCTGCGGGCGTGATCGAGCGTCACGGCCTGCAGAAAGCTCTTGGGCGTCAACCCCGCCCAGCGCGTGAACAGCTTTTGCAGCCCGTTCGGGGTGTCGCCGACGGCTTCCGCCAGCGTTTCTAGTGACGGCTGGTCGCGATAGTCGAGGCTGATCTTCTCGATGACCTTGCGCACGACCTCATAGTCGGTCCCGTCCGGGGTGATGTCGGTGTCGAGGGCGATCGAGGCTTTCATCGGCATGTGTGCGTTCATAGCGGATAACTCCTTGAACGCGAATATCGCGCCGCGAAGGTCGATTTCCCACCCGATTCCCGTCTAGCGTCTGGCTGTCGCCAGCGCCTGCGAAAATGCCTTGGCAAAACTCTCGCGGTCGTCCGGATTGAGGAAGCTTCCGATCAGCACGCTCTGGCCCTGGCCTTCCACTGCCATCGCGGTGATGCCGATGTCGGTGCGGCGCGCGACGGCGAACTTCGCCCAGAACGGGTTGAAATGGTGCGCTTCCCACTTGCCGGAAGGGGCCGTCTTGCGGATGTCGAGCGACGTGCGCGACACCGACACTTCTTCACGGGCGCGGGCCGCGCGGTAGTTCAGCCTGAACGCCACGTAGAGCAGCACCACGTCCAGCCCGAAGAAGCCGAACACCGGCCAGGCGCCATGGGCGAGGAAGAAGGCGCCGGTGACGATCCAGCAGAAGGTGACCGCGCCCATCAGCACCAGGAAACCGGTGCGGCCGAGCGACCGATGCGGCGTGAGCAGCGCCCGGAAGAACGGTTCGTCGGCGGCGTAAGCGGTGTTTGTCTCGCTCATGGCCGTTGATTATAGAGAGCGCATGCTGAAGCCCAAGTCACAAAAAGTAGCAGCCCCGGCCAGGACGGTGAGAAGCCCGAAGGCGCGTCGGCCCAAGAGCCGCTACACGCCTGCCGAAGTCCACGAGATCTTTCGGCGTTTCTCCGTGCAGCGGCCGGAGCCGAAGGGCGAACTGGAACATGTGAACGCCTTCACCCTGCTGGTCGCGGTCGCGCTCTCGGCGCAGGCGACGGATGTGGGGGTCAACAAGGCGACGCGCGCCCTGTTCAAGATCGCCGATACGCCTGAAAAAATGGTCGCCCTGGGCGAGGCTCGGCTCGGCGAATACATCCGGACCATCGGACTGTGGCGGAACAAGGCCAAGAATGTCATCGCCCTGTCGGAAGCGCTGATCCGGGACCATGGCGGCGAGGTGCCCGACAGCCGCGACGAACTGGTCAAGCTGCCGGGCGTGGGCCGTAAGACCGCGAACGTCGTCCTCAACATGGCGTTCGGCCAGCCCACCATGGCGGTCGACACCCATATCCTTCGCATCGGCAACCGGCTCGGGCTCGCGCCGGGCAAAACGCCGGACGAAGTGGAGGCCGAACTCGTCCGCATCATCCCGGACGAGTACCTGCGCCATGCCCATCACTGGCTGATCCTGCACGGGCGTTATGTCTGCAAGGCTCGCAAGCCCGAATGCCAGTTCTGCGTGATCGCCGACATCTGCAAGGCGGCGGTGAAGACAAACGAGATCCCGGCGCCGCTGGTGCCTCTCGAACCCCTCGAATCAGCCGCAGCGTCCTAGCTGCGCGGTTCAAAAGCGCCGGATCTCCAGCCGCTGGCCTTGATCCGCGCACGCGCTCCGCTAGCTGATGGTTTCCTGCCACAGGAGGCTTGTCATGGCGCTGAAGCGTGACCTCAACCCGATGCCGGAAGACGTGCGTGCGGCGCTCGTCAAACGGAACCTGGTGGAGGCCTACGAGGCGCGGCCAGACTATCAGCGCAACGACTATCTGGGCTGGATCATCGGCGCGAAGCGCGAAGAGACGCGAGCCAGGAGGCTGCGGCAGATGCTCGACGAACTCGCCAAGGGAGGCGTCTATATGAACATGGCCTGGAAGGGCTAGCGCCGCACGCTGGGTGCGAGCGCGCCTCGCGCCGACACGGCCTTGTTGAGATGCACCATCATCGCCGCGGCGAAGAGCGGCGTGAGCAGGTTCAGCAAGGGGATGGCGAGGAAGGCCGCGACGACCAGTCCGGCGACGAAGACAGTGCCGGCATTGTCCTGGCGCAGCGCCTTCGCGTCCGCCTCGCTCATGTGGCGCATTGCGGCGAACTCGAAGAATTCGCGCCCGAGCAAGTAGCCGTTGACGAGAAAGAAGGCGGCGATGTTGACGCCGGGCACCAGCAGCAGCGCCAGCGCGATCAGGTTGCCGAGGATCACCACTCCGAGGAATTTCAGCGAAAGCACGAGGGCGCGCATCGCGGGAACGGCGCGGCCCGGCGGATCCTGCGGATAGTCGGTGCGCTCCACCACTTCGGCGATGTCGTCGAGGAATAGGCCGGCGACGAGCGCGCTAATCGGGGCGATCAGCAGCGCCAGGCCGAAGGCCAGCACCATGCCCGCGGCTATGGCGGCAATCGGACCGAGCCACGCGGCCCAGTCGGGAACCTCGGGCGAGAACGCCACCAGCCACGGCAGCGCAAGCCACTCGAATACTTCCCGCAGGCCGAACCAGAGCGCAATGAGCGCGAGCAGCGTCAGGCCCAGAGTCTTCAGGAAGACCCAGCGGAACTCTGGCGTGAACAGCTTGCGGAGCGAGGCGAGCGCGGCGTCGAGTATCATGTCGGGCAGATAGTCGCGCCGTTTCGCCGCTGCAAGGTTGCAAATCGGCCGGAACCCTGTAGACCCGCGCGCGCCCGGCGTGCCAGAAACGCCGGGTTCCAACCGCGGGAAGGCCTTCATTGATGAGCGAATACGATGTGCTGTGTATCGGCAACGCCATTGTCGACATCATCGCGCAGTGCGACGACGCCTTCCTCGTCGAGAACCGCATCATCAAGGGGGCGATGAACCTCATCGACGCAGAACGCGCCGAACTTCTCTACAGCCGCATGGGACCGGCGATCGAGGCTTCGGGCGGGAGCGCCGGCAACACGGCGGCGGGCATTGCGAGTTTCGGAGGGCGGGCCGCCTTCTTCGGCAAGGTCTCGTCTGATCATCTGGGCGGGATCTACCGCCACGACATCACCGCGCAGGGCGTGGCGTTCGACACCAAGCCGCTGGCGGGATCGCCGCCCACCGCACGCTCGATGATCTTCGTGACGCCGGACGGCGAGCGCTCGATGAACACCTATCTCGGCGCCTGTATCGAGCTTGGCCCAGAGGATGTCGAGGCCGGCAAGGCGGCCGGAGCCAAGGTCACCTATTTCGAAGGCTATCTGTGGGATCCGCCGCGGGCTAAGGAAGCGATCCGTCTGACCGCCGAGCACGCCCATGCCGCCGGCCGCGAAGTGTCGATGACGCTCTCGGACTCCTTTTGCGTCGACCGGTACCGCGACGAGTTCCTGGACCTGATGCGGTCGGGCACGGTGGACATCGTATTCGCCAACGAGAGCGAGCTGAAGTCGCTCTATCAGACGTCCTCGTTCGAAAAGGGCCTGGACTTGATCCGCAAGGATTGCCGGCTGGCCGCGGTGACGCGGTCGGAGCGCGGATCGGTCATCGTGCGCGGCGACGAGACGATCCAGGTGGAAGCGATCGAGATCGACCGCCTTGTCGACACCACGGGGGCAGGCGACCTCTACGCGGCCGGCTTCCTGTTCGGCTACACCACGGGGCGGTCGCTGGCGGATTGCGGCAAGCTCGGATCGCTCGCCGCGGGGCTGGTGATCCAGCAGATCGGGCCGCGCCCCCGGCAGAGCCTCCAGGCCGCCGCGCAGGAAATCGGGCTCCTGTAAAGCGGCCGGGGGAGGGGAATGGAACTCTGGATCCCGATCACCATCGCCGCGGCGTTCCTGCAGAACGTTCGCTCGGCGATGCAGAAGCATCTCAAGGGCCGCATGGGCACGACGGGGGCGACCTTCGTCCGCTTCGGCTTCGGTTTTCCCTTCGCATTGGCCTTCGTCGCCGTGCTGCACTGGGGCGTCGGCTACGAGCTGCCGCGGCTGAACGGCGCGTTCCTGGCATGGGCCGTCCTCGGCGGCCTTGGGCAGATCGCTGCAACCTTCCTGCTGGTCTATCTCTTCTCCTTCCGCAATTTCACTGTCGGCACCGCCTATTCTCGCACCGAGCCCGCGCAGGCGGCTGTGTTCGGTCTCTTGTTCCTCGGCGAGACGGTGACCTTCGGCGTGATCTCGGCCATCGCGATCAGCGTGGTGGGCGTCATGCTGATCTCGGTGGCGCAGACGGCGCTGAGCTGGAAGAGCCTGATCACCTCGGTGGGCAGCCGCACCGCCCTCATCGGACTTGCCTCCGGCACGCTGTTCGGCGTTTCCGCCGTTGCCTACCGGGCCGCGTCGCTGGCGCTGGGCGGCCCCAACTTCATGATGCAGGCCGCCGTGACGCTGGCCGTCGTCATCGTGCTCCAGACGCTGGTGATGATGGCGTGGATGCTGGCGCGCGACCGCGCGGAGCTCGGCCGCATTGCGGATGCCTGGCGGCCGTCGCTCATCGTCGGGCTGGTCGGCGCCTCGGCCTCCTTCGGCTGGTTCATGGCGATGACGCTGCAGCACGCCGCGATCGTCAAGTCGCTCGCCCAGATCGAGATGCTGTTCACCTTCGCGTCGTCGGTTTTCGTCTTCCGCGAAAAGGTGAACGCGCTCGAGATCCTCGGCTGCCTGCTGATCGTCGGCGGCATCCTGGTGCTTTTGGTCGTCGGCTGACGCGCGTACGCCGCCGTCAGATGACAGCGGGATCGAGCGGCGGCTTGTCCTTCCAACGCTTGACGATCGTCTCCAGATCCGCGTTCCCGAGCGCATCCTTGAGTTCGCCAAACGACGGCAACACAAAGTAGGCGCGCTGGAACTTGTCGATCTCGTAAACCGTCCGCATCACGGTCTCGATATCGAACGGCACCTGGTGCGCATCAGGGCTCTCAACCGCAAACTGCAGCTCGGTGAACGACGACATCAGGCCGGCCCCGAACGCCTTTACCGGGCCGTCCTCGCCCATCAGGCCGTACTCGGCGGTGTACCAGTAGAGCCGCGAGAACATGTCGGCGCCGCCGGCGTCGTGGACCGCCGGCGCGCGCTTGCCGTAGGTCTGCATGAAGTCGGCAAATTCGGGCTGGGCCAGCGCCGGCACGTGGCCGAAGAAGTCGTGGAACATGTCTGGCTCCACGATGTAGTCGAGTTCCTGCGGCTTGCGCAGCCAGTTGGTCACCGGAAAGCGGCGGTTGGCGAGGTGGACGAAGAAGGCGTCGCCTGGAATGAGCCCGGGGACCGGAACCAGCTCCCAGGCGGTCAGCTTCCTCAGCCGAGCGCTGACCTCGTCGAAGTCGGGGATGCGCTCCATGAGCCCGAGGCGGTCAATGCCGTCGAGATAGGAGCGGTGCGCCAGACGCGCGGTCAGCTTCGATTGGCGGTCGCAGAGCGTGCGCCAGACCTCCTGCTCGGCGTCGGTGTAATCATAGTGCTGCTCCACGGTGAAGTCGGGACGGCAGATGTCGTAGTTCCCACGTAGGCCCTGTGCCGCACATTCCCGGGCGTAGTCGGCGACGCTGATGCTCATTGTCGTTCCTCCGGGCGGCGCATTGCGCCATTGCGGGAAGGTTAGGACAAGGGCGCGAGTGATTCTTGCTTTGTTTGGCTCGGTGTTGCCTGAATCTGAGTTATGATCGCTCGAAATGCAGTCTGGAGGAGCGAATATGCCTCAGTTCGACGAGTTCGAGGTCAGGATGATGGACATCCTGCAGCGCGATGGGCGCAAGCCGGTGTCGGAGCTTGCGCAGGAGATCGGCCTCTCGACCACGCCCTGCGCACGCCGCTTTGACAGCCTGCAGCAGGCGGGCGTCATCAAGGGTTTTCGGGCGGTGATCGGTCGCCGCGCGGTTGGGCTGATGGTGGAGGTGTTCGTGCAGGTGCGTCTCGCCAGCCACAGCGACGGCTCGCCTGAGCGTTTTATCGCCGCCGTCGAGCGGATGGACGAGGTGGCCGCCTGCTGGACGATGACCGGCGAGTACGACTTCCTGCTTCACGTGATGGTGCCGAGCGTGGACGACCTCAACGATTTCGTCATGAATCGGCTGATGCGGTTCGCCGGCGTGCGGGACGTGCACACGCAGCTGGTGCTGCGCAACATCAAGGGCCCGTCGCACGTGCCGCTGGAGCATTTGAGGAGGTAGGGAGGCCCCGCGCGGATCGCTCCCTCATCGACCCGCGCGGAACAGACTGTCAGGGCACGATCAGCGTGCCTGCGCCGTGTTCGGTGAACAGCTCCAGGAGGACCGAGTGCGGCGTCTTGCCGTTGAGGATGACGACGCCCTCGACGCCGCGCTCGATCGCCTCGATGCAGGTCTCGACCTTGGGGATCATGCCGCCGGAGATGGTGCCGTCCTTGATCAGCTTTTTCGCCTGCGAGACCGTCAGCTCGTCGATGAGGTTCTTCTCCTTGTCGAGCACGCCGGGGACGTCGGTCAGGAACAGGAGCCGCTTGGCGTTGAGTGCACCGGCGATGGCGCCGGCAAAGGTGTCGGCGTTGATGTTGTAGGTGTGGCCGTCCCGGCCGGGGGCCACCGGCGCGATGACCGGGATCATCTCCGAGCGCGCCAGGAGGTCGAGCAACGTGCGGTCGACCTCGACCGGCTCGCCGACGAAGCCGAGATCGAGGATGCGCTCGATGTTGGAGTCCGGGTCGACCATGGTCTTCTTGGCCTTCTCGGCGAAGACCATGTTGCCGTCCTTGCCGCACAGGCCGATCGCCCATTCGCCCTCTGCGTTGATGAGGGCGACGATCTCCTTGTTGATCGAGCCGGCCAGCACCATCTCGACGATCTCGACGGTCTTCTGGTCCGTCACGCGAAGGCCGCCCTCGAACTTCGATTCGATGCCCATCTTGGTCAGCATCGCGCCGATCTGCGGGCCGCCGCCGTGCACGACGATCGGATTGACGCCGGACTGTTTCAGTAAGGCGATGTCGCGGGCAAAGGCCTTGCCGAGCTGAGTGTCGCCCATGGCGTGGCCGCCATACTTCACCACGACCGTCTTGTTCTCGTAGCGCTGCATATAGGGCAAGGCGCGCGAGAGCAGTGCGGCCTGGGCTTCGGCGGAGGAGGGGATATCCGTCGTCATGGTTCTCGTTCCTGGGCGATGAAGGACCGCGGCGGTCTTACAAAGAAGTCGCCGCCGGGGCAATCGGCGATGCGCGCAGGGCATGTGCAAGCCAGCTTCACTCGCGGGCTATGCACCGCATCTTCCGCAACGTAAGGTCGTGCGATGGTGAACCCGTCCGTGGTTGGCGCGACCCGATGACGCCGCAGGACATCACGAAGCTGATCGTCCGCGTGTCCATGAAGGACCGTACGGCCTTCGACGCGCTCTACCGCCAGACGAGCGCGAAACTCTTCGGCGTATGCCTGCGTGTCTTGAACGATCGGTCCGAGGCCGAAGAGGCGCTGCAGGAGGTGTATGTCAAGATCTGGACCAAGGCCGACCGCTTTGCGGTCTCGGATCTGAGCCCGATCTCCTGGCTGGTGGCCGTCGCCCGCAATCATGCGATCGACCGCATCAGGCAACGCCGCCGGCCTGCCGTCGAACTCGACGAAGCCTTGGACGTGGCCGACCCGTCGCCCGACCCCGAGAAGCGGGCCGTCGCCGGCGACGAACAGGCGCGCATCAACGACTGCCTGGAGGAACTGGACAAGGAGAAGGCTGCTGCGGTCCGTGGCGCCTATTTGAGGGGCGACAGCTATGTGGAACTCGCAGAGCGCCACAAGGTCCCCCTGAACACAATGCGGACCTGGCTGCGCCGCAGCCTGCTGAAACTGAGAGAGTGTCTGGAGCGATGACGCTGCAGGACGAAAATCCGCCTGAACCAGGAGGCGACGACATTCTCGCCGCCGAGTATGTCCTGGGCGTCCTCGAACAGGCCGAGCGGCAGGCCGCTGCCGCGCGGGCAGATGCCGATCCCGCCTTTGCGCGTCTCGTGGACCGCTGGGAAATCGACCTTTCGCCTCTCGCGAGCGCCTATGCGCCGGCCGAGCCGCCGGTCGCGGCAAAGACTGCGATAGACAGGCGCCTCTTCGCATCGGCCGAACCAGGCGTGGCTGCACAGGCCGCCCGTCCGTCGCTGTGGTCCAGCCTCGCACTGTGGCGGGGACTTGCCGCCGCCTCTCTGGCGGCTTTCGCGGTTGCGCTGGCTCTGCCTTTCCTCGGACCGCGGGTTGAGGAAGCCGAGACGCGCATGGTCGCTTCCCTCGCTGCCGACGCCAGCGACGTCAAATACCTCGCCGTCTATGACGAGGACGAGGGGCAGGTTTCGCTGGCGCATGTTTCGGGCGCCAAGGCGGCGGACCGCGACTTTGAACTCTGGATGATCGAAGGCGACAACGCGCCCATGTCGATGGGCGTGCTCCCGGCGGGCGAGACCATCCACATCACCATCTCGCCGCAGGTCAGGGCAAAGCTCGCCGCCGGCGCCGTCCTTGCGATCAGCCTCGAGCCAGCGGGCGGCTCGCCGACAGGTCAGCCCACGGGTCCGGTCGTCGCGGCCGGCGATCTCAAGTCGATCTGAAACTTTCGCTGACCCCGATCCGTATTATCGAACCGGGCAACTGCGTCGGGCCGCGATATTATTAACCCAAGGAATTCATTGTGTAATTTACGCGCTGGGTGAAACTCCGAATCGCCTGCTCCGTAACTCCTTTCGTTCCGCCAGAGGGGAACATCGCCCAAGGGAGTAACTGGAAATGAAGAAGCTCTTCTCACCGGCCCTGATCGCGGCCGCTGCCCTGTCCGCCCTCGCGACGTCTGCCTATGCCGAGAATCCGATGGTCGGCGGCGCGCCCATGTTCGCCGACAAGAACATCGTCGAGAATGCGGTCAATTCGAAGGACCACACCACGCTGGTCGCGGCGGTGAAGGCTGCCGGACTGGTCGAGACGCTGCAGGGCCCCGGCCCGTTCACGGTCTTCGCGCCCACCAATGCAGCCTTCGACGCCCTGCCGGCAGGCACGGTCGAGACGCTGCTGAAACCCGAGAACAAGGATCAGCTGACCAGGATCCTGACCTGCCACGTCGTCGGTGCGGAAGCCTTTGCTAACGACATCAACAAGATGATCGCCGACGACGAAGGCGAGCACCCGGTAAAGACGGTGGGCGGCTGCACGTTCACGGCCAAGCACGACGGCGACAAGATCACGATCACGGACGAGAACGGCAGCGTGGCCACCGTCACCATCGCCGATGTCGATCAGTCGAACGGCGTCATCCATGTGATCGACAAGGTGCTTCTGCCGAAGATGTGAACCTTTCACCGATGCGGGATCGGCCGCTTGCCGTCCGGTCCCCTCTTCGAAGGCGCGTGGATAAGAAGACCCGAACCTCTCTGGCAACGTGCGCGCCCCGCGCCCCGCCCGGCTCTCCCCCTCATTGCCGGCGCGGGGCGTCTTGCATTGGGGGACATGGCGCTGGATCGGTCAATCAGTTCCCGTTGACCGCGCGGGCTATCGCAGCGCGCAGTTCGTCGACGCCGCCGCCCTTCTCGGAGGAGGTGGCGATGATTTCCGGAAACGCGGCAGGCCGTCGCTTGATTTTCGCGAGCGTATCCTCGACCAGCCTGGGCACGCCGGCCGCCTTGATCTTGTCGGTCTTGGTGAGCACGATCTGGTAGGAGACCGCCGCCTTGTCGAGCAGCGCGAGCACGTCCTCGTCGTTCTTCTTGATGCCGTGGCGGGCGTCGATCAGCACGTAGACGCGCTTCAGCGTGACGCGCCCCCTGAGGTAGTCGAAAATGAGCTTCGTCCACTGGTCGACCTGGCCCTTCGGCGCCTCCGCGTAGCCATAGCCCGGCATGTCGACGAGCGCCATCGGCGGCAGATCGCCGGCCTCGCCCGAAAACCCGTCCGGTACGAAGTAGTTGAGTTCCTGTGTCCGGCCGGGCGTGTTCGAGGTGCGCGCCAGTCCCTTCTGCTCGACCAGCGCGTTGATCAGCGAGGACTTGCCGACGTTCGAGCGCCCCGCGAAGGCGATTTCGGGCGGCCCCTCGGGGGGCAGGAATTGCATGGAAGGAACGCCCCGGATGAAGACCCAGGGCGTCGTGAAGATGTCGGCGCTGATGGCCTGGGTGGTGTTCATCGTGCTGCCTCCAGCGAGGAAAGGTCGTTGCCACGGATCGCATTGACGTTCCGCGTGATCTTGTCGAGCGGCCAGTCCCACCAGGCAATTTCGAGCAGCCGTCTCACGGTGCGCTTGTCGAAGCGGCTCTTCACGACCCTTGCAGGGTTCCCCGCCGCGACCGCATAGGGCGGCACGTCATGCGTCACCACTGCCTTGGCGCCGACGATGGCCCCGTCACCGATCGAAACCCCGGGCATGATGACGGCATCCATGCCGATCCACACGTCGTTGCCGACGATTGTGTCGCCGCGCAGCTCGCCCTCCCACGCCTTCTGGTCAAAGCCTTCCTCCCAGCCGTGGCCGAAGATGTTGAAAGGATAGGTGGAGAACCCGGACATGGTGTGGTTGGCGCCGTTCATGATGAAGCGCACGCCCTCGGCGATGGCGCAGAACTTTCCGATGATGAGCTTGTCGCCGATGAATTCGTAATGGTGCAGAACGCATCGTTCCGCGAATTTGTCCGGGCCGTTCGGGCTGTCATAGTAGGTGAACTCGCCGATCTCTATGTTCGGCGCGTCGACCAGCGGCTTCAGGAAACCGACGCGCGGATGCATGAAGATCGGGTGCTTGATGTCGGGATTGGGTCCGGTCATGCCTGCGGCGGCCTCGTTTGGCAGGGTCTTCGCATTTGGATTCGGGCCGTTCAAGGTCGCTGACGCATTTCTCTCAGCATGCGCCATCGTCAACGCGCCCCTCTTTCGTCTGGGGCTACCGACGTGGTGGTTCGTGATCTGTGTGGAGAGGGCTCAGTCCCTCACCAGCAAACTGATCATCAGGAGCATCAGGCCGATGGTCGGTAGCACGGTGCGGACTGTGTTCCAGAAGACCCAATCCTTCAGGTAGCGCTGCCAGAGGGTAGCGCCTTCGTCCGATGCGGGGCTCACCGCTTCCAGCGCCTTGTTCAGCGGCACGTTGAACACCATCGTGACGCCGAACGTGCCGATGATGTAGCAGAGCGCCGCAACAGCGATCAGGATCGAAGTCAGTTCGCCGATAGTCGGGAATACGATCAGGGCGAGGATTGCCGCGGCAATGGCAGTTCCCCTGAATATGAACAGGAACAGGGGATTGAGGACGACCCGGTCGATCGACTGCATGGCCGCGATGCCTTGCTCCGCGGGCAGCTTGCCGAGCGCCGGCATGACGAAGTTGGAGAAGGCGAAGAAGGTGCCGGCCATCAGCGCAGAGCCGAGAGCGACGAGCAAGATCAGCAGGGTGGCGAGTGAGGCGAGCATAGGCAGTGTCCCTCGACATCGGATGCGCCACAGGCATCCACGGAGAGCGGGCGGCGGTCAAGTGGTGTGTGTGCCGCCGCTGCCGCAAGGAGGCGTGCGGGGATCCCGTCTCAACATGGCCAGAGCCGGAGGCGCCCGGCTTCCGGCTATTACGCTTCGACTGACAGGGCCAGTATTGCCCCTGGCGCGGTATCCTCAGTCGCGGACCAGGACGTGGTCGTTCTTCAGCCAGAACGGCGCGAAGTAGAGCGGCGTCGATGACAGCGGCAGGATCTCCGGCCGAAGATCGAGGCCGACGCTGCGTTTCATGAAGTCGCGGCGCGCGGCGATGCGGGCGAACGCCGCCGGATGCCGTGCCTGGAGTTCGGCGCGCAGCGTCTCGTCGGCCAGCACGACCGGATCTTCGCAGTTCAGCGCCCAGCCGGCCGGTATCGGTGTCGGAATGACATCGACCTGGAAGTGCATTCCCGAGCGGAGCCGGTCCTGCGATCCGGGCCTCACGGGGCTGTGGACCCATTCCTCGTAGCCGCCGAGATGTCCGGAGTTCAGCGCGGGCTTCAGGTTTGCCCGGGCCAGCGTCTCCAGCACTGCCTCATGGATGGCGTTCCCGTCCCTGCCGATTGCGGCGCTCTCGTACCAGGCGACGAGGCCCTGGAAGTAGCCCTTGGCGAGTGCCAGGAGCTCATCGTTGCCGGTGTCGAGGAGACCGGCCCGGCAGGACAGCGCGCCCCAATGCCCGAGGGCAGTGGTCACGCCGTCGCCCTGCTTGAGTTTCCGGGCGCTGGCGCTGCGCAGGCCGATGATGGTCTCGCCCGCGCTGCCGGACGCAAACATGGTGTGGACGTTCAGCGCGTCGCCGGCATAGCCCATGCGCGAAACGGCGTCGAACTCGCTGTCGCCGGCGCGCGCGCCCGCCACGATGCGCCAGAGCGCCAGCGAGCAGCGCGTGGCCGACCACTCGAACGCAGCGATCTGATCGGCGTCGATCGTAACGGCAAGGCCATTCTCCGGGTGCAGAAGGACGGGCGTCGCGTCGCGCAGGACGCCGCTGGCGCCGACCACGCGACGGAACGCCTGTACGTAAACCGTCGGCACGTAAAAGGCGCTCTCGTGGGCCTCGTCCTCGAACGGCTCGAGGTACTTCCACCCGACAAGCCCGACCGTGTCGCCTTGGCTGACGCCGGCATCCTTCAGCCGTTCGGCAAAGCGCGGGAACTGGCTGCGGTCCTGTCCCATCAGGCTCAGGGTCTGGGCGAGCAGCACGGTCATGCCGGGGAGCCCGGCGAGCGGTGCGTAGTCCTTCGATTCGTTTCCGGTCAGGAGCACCCGCGCGCCGCCGGGACCCAGCAGCAGGAAGGCCTCCTCGAAACGCGGCTCGAAGCCGGTCAGAAAGGCGATGTTGGCAAAGTGCTCACGATCGGCGTAGACGGCCAGCCAGTCGCATCCGGCCTTCGCGTAGGCAGCCTTGACACGCGCCTCATAGATGTCGGGCGCAATCTGCGGCTTGTCGCCGAGCGGGCCGAAGTCGGGCAGGCCGACCGGCTTCAGAGAGACGTTCATACTCTTTTTCCTCCTCCTGACGCGCCGTGCGAACCAGTCGGACGGCGGCGATAGACCTCGCCGCCATGAAGCCGCGACCGCGCGCGCTATTCAAGGTCCATGCTGCATGAACGTGCCGGAGGGAATTGAGCCATCTTCGGAAGACGGCCATGCGGCGCGACGCTCGGCGACGCACTGGGCCCTGCCGCCGACCGCTTTCCTCATGGCTCTGATTTCAGGATGGGCGCTTTGTGGCGCATGCCCGCCAAAGTCGTTGTGCGGGGCAGGCTGGGAGGGGGGTCACGGCTGGCTTCTCGCGGAGCCGCAACGAAAGCGAGCCAGAGGCGGGCTCGCATGGGCGGGTCGCGCAAGGCACCCGCCCAAGGTCGACTATTCGGCTGGCGTCGGCTTGCGCTTGAACAGGCCGGCGAGATTGTCCCACAACTCGATCTTGGCACCCTGGCGCTTCATGATGACGCCCTGCTGGATGATGGAGAGCAGGTTGTTCCATGCCCAGTAGATGACCAGGCCGGCCGGGAACGAGGCCAGCATGAAGGTGAAGATAACCGGCATCCAGTTGAAGATCATTGCCTGGGTCGGGTCGGGCGGCGTCGGGTTCATGCGCATCTGCAGGAACATGGTGACGCCCATGATCAGCGGCCATACGCCGATCAGCAGGAAGGCCGGCACGGCGAAGGGCAGCAATCCGAACAGGTTGAAGATGGACGTCGGATCGGGCGCAGCCAGGTCCTGGATCCAGCCGAAGAACGGCGCGTGCCGCATTTCGATGGTGACGTAGAGCACCTTGTAGAGGGCGAAGAAGACCGGGATCTGCAGGAGCACCGGCCAGCAGCCGGCGATCGGGTTGATCTTCTCGGTCTTGTAGAGCTCCATCATCGCCTGCTGCTGCTTCATCTTGTCGTCCGCGTATTTCTCGCGGATCTCGAGGAGCTTGGGCTGCACCATCTTCATGTTCGCCATCGACTTGTAGGACTTGTTGGCGAGCGGGAAGAAGATGGCCTTGACGACGACGGTGGTGGCGAGGATGGCCAGACCGAAATTGCCGAGCAGCTTGTAGAACCAGTCGATGAGGTGGAACATCGGCTTGGTGATGAAATAGAACCAGCCCCAGTCGATCAGGAGCTCGAACTGACGGATGCCGCGCTCGGTCTCGTAGGCGTCGACCTTGGCCACCTCTTTGGCGCCGGCGAATACCATCGTCTCGACGGTTTGCGACTGGCCGGGCGCTATGGTCAGCGGATCGGTCAGGAAGTCGGACTGATAGCGGGTACGGCCGTCCTCGAGATAGCTGAAGCGCGGCTGGAAGGACTGCTTGCCGGACGGCACCAGAGTAAGCGCCCAGTACTTGTCGGTGATGCCGAGCCAACCGTCGTTCGACTTGCCGGGCACGACGCTCTTGTCGTCCTCGATGGTCGAGTAGCTGATCTCCTGCAGGCCTTCTTCGCCGGTCACGCCGATCAGACCTTCGTGCAACACGTAGATGGAGGCATGGGTCGGCTTGTCGAAGCGCGTCGCGCGGCCGTAGTTGCTGAGCGTGACGGGCGCGCCGCCGGCGTTGGCGACCGTATCGGTAACCGTGAACATGTAGTTCTGGTCGACCGAGATCTGCCGGGTGAAGGTGAGGCCCTTCTCGTTCGTGTAGGTGAGGACGACCGGCGTCGCAGGCGTCAGCGTCGGCGAGCCTTCGACAGTCCAGACGGTGTCGGGGCCGGGCACCGCACCGCTGTCGGCGCTGCCGACATAGCCGATCTCGGCGTAGAAGCCGTTGGCCAGCGAGGACGGGTTGAGAAGCTCGATATTAGGCGAGTCGTCATCCACGGTGAGGCGGTAATGCTTCAGCTTCACGTCGTCGATGCGGGCGCCCTTGAGATTGATGGAGCCCGAGATGCTCGGCGTGTCGATCTTGACGCGGGGCGAGGCGGCGAGCGCCTGCTCGCGGCCCTGCACGGTGACGCCGTCCGAGCCGGGTATGGTCACGCCCGGCGTAGCGCCCGGAGCGACAGGGGTGGTGGTCTGGCCTGGAGTCTGCTGCTCGTTCTGCTGGGCTTCGATGCGGGCCTGCTCGCGCTCCTTTTCGATGCGCGGATTCATGAAGAAGACCTGCCACAGCGTCAGGATCAGCACCGACAGCGCGATGGTGATGAAGAAGTTGCGGTTATTTTCCATCATGTGTCAGGTCTCTGCGCTATCGGCGTCCGCGGATGCGTCGGGAAAGTTCGGCCGCGATGTCGGCGAACGGAGTCGAGGTCAGTTCCTCGCGTCCGACGATCACATAGTCATTGCCGGGGGACATGTCAGCGGCGGCATGAAGGCGCACGGCCTCCCGCAGCCGTCTGCGGATGCGGTTGCGGACGACCGCATTGCCGACCTTCTTGGTCACCGTATAGCCGACGCGGGGCGCCCCGGCGTCCCCGCGGTCAAGAACCTCAAGCAGGAAAAGCCGCCCGCGGCGCTTTTCGCCACGGCGGACGGCCAAAAATTCGGCCCGCTTGCGCAGCCGCTCTGGCGGCCGACGCGGCGGGGTGCCGTTGTCCGGCAAGGAGGAAGTCCGCCTAGGCGGACAGGCGCTGGCGGCCGCGGTTGCGGCGCGCAGCGATGACGCCGCGTCCGCCCTTCGTGGCCATGCGGGCACGGAAACCGTGACGCCGCTTGCGGACGAGCTTGGAGGGTTGATAGGTGCGCTTCATTTATTTGATACCGCGGCGTGCGGCCCTTCTTGGATCTGTTTCTCTTGGAACAGGAGCTGGTCCATTCCGCCCGGGCACAATGAATACATGCGCCGGAGTGGCGGTCCGAACGTGGCGCGGCTTATAGGGAGAAGCCGGTGCCGAGTCAATTGCGGCCGCGACGGCAGGTAGCGGCCTCCGGAGGACAGCGGCATGGCGACGAGAGGTTCGATCAGGCGCTGGGCTGGCCGGATGAAGCGCGATGTGGTGGCGCTGTGGCTCGCCGCGCGCGACCCCCGCGTGCCCTGGTACGCAAAGCTGGCCGCCGCCGCCGTCGCGGCCTACGCGCTGAGCCCTGTCGACCTGATACCGGACTTCGTGCCGGTGCTGGGCTACCTGGACGACCTGATCATCGTTCCACTCGGCATATTGCTCGCGGTGAAGCTCGTTCCACCGGAGCTGATGGACGAGTTCCGCGCCGAGGCGGAACGGCGCGCATTGCGCCCGGCCGGTCGGGCCGGAGTGGCCATCGTCGTCGCGATCTGGATCGTCTCCGCGGCCGGGCTGGCATGGCTTTTCTGGCCGTACCGGGCCCGATGATCCGCACGCATGGCCTATCGCACGGTTTGGCAAATGGCGCTGGTTGGACTAATGCTGGAAGCGATTGCATGCCGCCGGGCCGTGCTGCGCCTAGCCGAGCATTTGGAGCGTTGCCGCCAAGATGGACGCAAGTCCTCCAACCGAAGCCGCGACCGGCTCTGACGTCGGCGAGAGGACGAGCGTGCCCCTGGCGCGCGGGCTTTCGGCCAAGCTGCTCATGCTCACGGTCGTCTTCGTGATGGTCGCCGAGGTCCTTATCTTCGTACCCTCGATCGCCAACTTCCGGATCCGCTGGCTGGAGGAGAGGCTGGCGACCGCGGCCGCGGTCAGCATCGTGCTGCTGCAGAACGACGCCGCCGAAACGTCGCCCTCGCTGCAGAAGGACGTGCTGCTGGCGATCGGCGCCAAGGCGATCGCCGTGCGCGACGAAAACGGCGTGTCGCGCCTGCTCGCCGTCTCCGACATGCCGCAGGAAGTGGACCAGCACATCAATGTCGACGTCGCCGACATGCCGGGCTCCGTTGCTGCGGCCCTGGACACGCTGTTCAGCGGCGGCAAGCGCATGATCCGCGTCTTCGGCACGGTGGGAGAAAGCGACAAGGTCTTCGAACTGATCATGCCGGACTGGCGGCTGCGCAACGCGATGCTCGCCTATTCGCGCAATGTGGCGCTGGTGTCTCTGCTGCTCTCCGTCTTCACCGCGGTGCTCGTCTACGCGGCGATCGACCGCATCATGATCAGGCCCATCCGTGGCATGACCAGCGCCATGCTCGCCTTCTCGCGCGCGCCGGACGAGCCGGGGAGCATCGTCAGGCCGGCCGACCGGACCGATGAGATCGGCGTCGCCGAGCACGAGCTCGCCGGAATGCAGACGACGCTGCAGAAGATGCTCGCCGAACGCAAGCACCTGGCGGATCTCGGTCTCGCCGTCTCCAAGATCAACCACGACATGCGCAACATGCTGGCGTCCGCGCAACTCTTGTCCGACCGCCTGCGTACGATCAACGATCCAACGGTGCAGTCGCTCGCGCCGAAACTGGTGCGCACGCTGGATCGCGCCGTCGCCTATTCGAGCGGCGTGCTGGCCTATGGCCGCACCCACGAGCCGCCGCCTTCGCGTCGTCGCCTCAAGCTCGGCCGGCTCGTCGAGGACGTCCACGACGCCCTGGGCGGCGAAGCCTCCGGGATCGAGTTTGTCAACGCCGTGGAGCCGGCCTTCGAGGTCGACGCGGACGCCGAACAGCTCTTCCGCGTGCTCTTCAATCTCTGCCGCAATGCCATCCAGGCGATGGCGGGAGACGTGGAGACGGCGATTGTCCGTCGCCTCACCATCTCGGCCGGGCGCACCGGCAGCGTTTCGCGCATCCTTGTCGCCGACACCGGTCCGGGCCTGCCGAAGAAGGCGCTGGAAAACCTGTTCACCGCATTCCACGGCTCGGCCCGCAGCGGCGGCACCGGGCTCGGCCTTGCCATCGCGCACGAGCTGGTGCGCGCCCATGGCGGCGCGCTGGAACTGGTGGAAAGCATCGGCGGCCGCACCGTGTTCTCGGTCACTATCCCGGACCAGCCGGTCAACCTGGAGGAGGCGAGGGGAGCGCTGCGCCGGCCCGCCTGATCGCTGCGCATGCCAGCCGTGCGCGCTGTCCTGCGACTGGGAAGCGCCCGCGTGCTGCGGCGCCTCGTGCATAGCCAGCCTGTGGATGAGTGGCGCTATTTTGGCACATGAAAGAAAATCGCCCAATCGCGCTTGCAATTCGGTTCTTCGGTCGTTAGGTAGCACCTCGTTCGCGGTCGGCGGCCTCGCCGATCCGAAGGGGCTGTCACTAGACCGCCCGTTGCGCGCCCGTAGCTCAGCTGGATAGAGCACCAGACTACGAATCTGGGGGTCAGAGGTTCGAATCCTTTCGGGCGCGCCATTTTCTCTCGATAGAATGAATTGCCCAGACGGCAACGATTTTGACGAGCCGGGCGCCATGGCTGTTCTGGCCCGCCATGCTTTGCCAATCCTTCCTCCGAAAATCTGTTCTGACGGGCCCATCAGGCCATCATGCGGCCTGTAAGCGTCGACCACGCGGCGCGAAAATCGAGCGCCTGAGCGCATCATCCCAAAGAGCCGGACCAGCAGCGGCTGTTGCACAGTTCATCTCGGGACGTCGAAGTCAGGGCATGGAGTACTGTGAGATGACCGACCCCGTTTGACATAATAATCAGTATCGACTAATCATTAGGCATGACTGTTGATGCCGCGCAACTCACCGCCCTGGGCGACCCGACCCGCCGCACGATCTTCGAGCTGATCGCGGAGCGTCCGCGCTCGGTCGTCGAGCTCACCCGGCAGGTTCCGGTTTCGCAGTCAGCGGTCTCGCAGCATCTGAAGGTGCTGCGCGATTCGCGCCTAGTCCGCGCGGAGCCGAAAGGCGCGAGCAACGTCTATCACGTCGACCCCCACGGGCTTGGCCAGATGCGTGCCTGGCTCGACCGGTTTTGGAGCAAGACGCTGGCGGCCTACAAGGTGGTCGTCGAGCAACCGCCGAAGGAGTCAGAATGAACAGACATGTAGCGGTCACGCTTGTGAGACAATCCATTGTGGTTGAGGCGCCGATTGCGCGCGCCTTCAAGGTCTTCACCGAGGAGTTCGGGAATTTCAAACCTTCAGAGCACAACATGCTCGGCGTGGAGATTGCCGAGACGGTGTTCGAACCTCGAGTCGGCGGGCACATTTATGACCGTGGCGCCGATGGCAGCGAATGCCGCTGGGCGCGCGTGTTGGCCTACGATCCGCCGGACCGCGTGCTGCTCAGCTGGGACATCAGCCCCCAATGGCAGATCGAGACCGATCCGGAAAAGACCAGCGAGTGGGAGGTCCGGTTCATCGCCGAGACACCGAACCGGACCCGCGTCGAGATTGAGCACCGCGAACTGGACCGCCATGGCGGCGGCTGGGAGGGCGTGCGGGACGGCGTCGCGGGCGATCAGGGCTGGCCATTGTATCTGCAGCGTTATGCCGATCTGCTCACCCACGCGGGCTGACAAACGCAGGCTGGATGCTCGGACAGAAGCAATCCCTCATCGGGATTGCTTCGTCCCGTTGTAATCGTAGTCCAGCGAGATTGAGGTCAACCGGGTATCGTCGTCTCGGTCCACTCGGCGGTCCGGCTCCGCGAGGGCGCAGACGTCAAATCGGCCAATACTTCGGAACAAACCGCCGCCTTCCGCATTGTACGCGCGCGAGCGGGGCGTCGTTGCCGGCTGCGCCACGATAGCCGACGCGTCGTTGCCGTTTTTATTTGATCGGACCCGCCCGCGAAACAAGCGAAGGGGATTTCTCATGGTCAAGGCGATGATGAAGGCCGCCGTGGTGCACGAGTTCGGCAAGCCGCTGCGGATCGAGGAGGTCCCTGTCCCTTCGCCGGGTCATGGCGAGATCCTGGTCGAAGTGAAGGCTTGCGGCGTGTGCCACACCGACCTGCACGCCGCCGCTGGCGACTGGCCGGTAAAGCCGTCACTGCCTTTCATTCCGGGCCATGAAGCGGCGGGCATCGTGGTGGCTGTAGGTCCGGGAGTAACTGATCGTAAGGTCGGCGATGCCGTGGGCGTGGCTTGGCTGCACGACGCCTGCATGCGCTGCGAGTATTGCGAGACCGGCTGGGAGACCTTGTGCGAGCGTCAGCACAACACCGGCTACAGCTGCAACGGCGGTTTTGCCGAGTATGTGGTCGCTTCAGCCCCCTTCGCCGCCAGGCTTCCTGCCGAAATCGATTTCGCGGCGATCGCACCGATTCTGTGCGCCGGCGTCACCACCTACAAGGGCCTCAAGGAAACCGAAGCGCGACCGGGCGAATGGGTCGCCATTTCCGGCATTGGCGGTCTCGGCAACGTCGCGATTCAATATGCCAAGGCGATGGGGCTCAACGTCGTCGCGCTCGACATTGCGCCCGACAAGCTCGATCTGGCGCACCGCTCCGGCGCTGACGTCGCGATCGACGCGCGGTCGGCCGACGCCGTCGGCAAGGTGATCGAGGCGACCAACGGCGGCGCCCACGGCATCCTGGTCACGGCGGTGTCGCCTCCGGCCTTCGCGCAGGCTCTGCAAATGGTTCGCCGCAAGGGCACGGTCAGCCTCGTCGGCCTGCCTCCGGGGGATTTCCCGACCCCGATCTTCGACGTCGTCTTGAAGCGAATCACCGTTCGCGGGTCGATCGTGGGCACGCGCCGCGACCTCGACGAGGCGATCGCTTTTGCCACGTCGGGCAAGGTGCGCAGCCAAATCACCAAGGCGAAGCTCGAAGACATCAACGAGATCTTCGCGAATCTCGAGCATGGCAAGATCGACGGCCGGATGGTTCTGGAATTTTCGTGAACGTCTCGACCGGTTTAGCAAGCTCGGCTTGGGGCGAACGGCGCTCTCCCGGATTACGGCGTTGACTTCGACGGCTGGCTATCCTTGGCCATCAGGTACTGCGCCACGGCATGGTAGGCCGGCAACGAGGTGGGATCGCTGGCGGCATTGGCTGCGACTGGATTTGAGGCGAACCTGACGATCACCATATCCGCGGCCGGATCGATCCAGATGGTCTGGCCGTGAACGCCGCGTGCGGCATAGGCACCGTGGGCGTTATTGCTGATCCACCACATGCTGCGATAGCTCCATCCCGGCAGAAGCTCGTAGCCCGCCTTGGCGAAGGCTTCGAGGCTGCCTCCTCGCCGGATGCTGGCGATTGCAGCTTGCGGCACGATTTGTTCGCCGTCCAGCCGGCCTTCATCAAGCAGGAGTTGTCCGAACCGGGCCATGTCGCGCAGCGTTGCGTTGAACCCTCCGCCGGCAAACGGGGTGCCGATGGAATCGACTGTGTAGAACGCTTCCCGCTCGACGCCGATCTTGCTCCAGATGCGCTCCGACAGAAGCGCTGCGACCGATTCCCCGGCCGTACGCGCGATCAGCCAGCCCAAAGCGTCGGAATTGACCGTCTTGTAGCCGAACGCCTCGCCGTGTCTGCCCTCCTTGCGCACGGTTTGCAGGAACTCGAAATAGCTGCGGGGGCCTTCATAGCCGGCCGGCTTCGGCAGCGGGCTGCCTGCCTGCGCATAGACCCACACCTCCGCATCCGGATCGGCATAGTCCTCGGAGAAATCGAGCGCCGTGGTCATGTCCATTACCTGGCGCACGGTGGCGTCGCCGAACGCGCTTTCCTTCAGTTCAGGGATAAGGTCGCCGACCAGGGCCTTTTCATCCAGTCTGCCTTCCGCCACCAGGATTTCGCCCAGAAGCCCCGTCAGCGACTTCGTCACCGACATGGCGCCATGCAGGTTGGTCCTGTCCAGGCAACCGGCATAGCGCTCATAGACGATGCGGCCATGATGAAGAACGATGATGCCGTCGGTGAAATTGGCGTCGAAGGCGTCCGACCAGGTCATCGTTCCGCCCCCGCCGAGCGGCATGAAGGCGACCTTGTCGATGCCGGGGTCAGGTGATTCCGGCAGCGGCCGGGCGGCATCCGGGCCTCGGGCCACACCGACTGTCGGCATCAGCTCGCGAAAGTGACAGACAGTCCAGCGCAGCTTGGGAAAGGAAAAGTAGTCCGGATCGGTGAAACGGATCGCCTTGTCGGGAGGAGGGGGAAAGCCCTGCATCCACCCTAGGGATCTAGGATCGGACGCGCGGGCGGACCAGGATTCCGACTGTTGGGCCATGGCAGAGCCTCCAAGCGTCGTTGTGGCGGCCAGGATCAAGCATGTGACGGTCCTCATCCGGATTCACTTTCCTGTTTCCACGCAGCCGGCAACTTCAGATACGCCCGGGGGCGGCGAAGCGGCGACAATTTCAATGCGTCATTCGCCGAACAACCGAACGGTCGAGCCTCCTCCGTGAACGTTGATAATCTGTCCGCTGACCCATGCGCTGGCGGGCGAGCACAGCCACAGCATCGCGTTGGCGATGTCGCGCGGCTGGCCCGTACGTCCGATCAGGTTGTCGGGATGCATCAGCTTCTCCCGCATGGCCGGATCGATCCCTGCATCGCCATAGCCTTCCGTCATCACGGTCCCGATGAGGATGGAGTTCACACGCACCTTTTTCGCAAGCATGTGCGCGATCGAGACCATCATCTGGTTGAGCGCCGCCTTGGATGTTGCGTAGGCGAGGATGTCATAGGCCGGCACGGCCGAGGAGAACGAGCCCGAATTGACGATGGCGGGGTTCCGGGCCTTGAGCAGATGCGGCAGGCAGGCCATCGACATGCGGTAGGCGCTGAGGGTGTTCAACTTGTAGGAGGTTATGAAGTCTTCCTCGGTGATTGCTGTCGGATCGTCGTGACGCCGGCCCCAGCCCACATTGTTGACGAGCGTCGATATGCCTCCGAACGCCTTCACCGTCGCCGCGACGACCGCGGCGATATCCTCGGCCTTCGTCACATCGCAGGCCATGCCGATGCAGCGGCCGCCGGTTTCGGCCTCGATCCGCTCCGCAGTTTGTGCGGCCTTGTCGCCCTGAAGGTCGGCGATCATCACCTTCGCCCCGGCCGCTGCCAGGACCTTCGCGACGCCGGCGCCGATGTTCTGCGCGCCTCCGGTCAGGATGACGCTGTGGCCATCCATGCGGAAATCCTCAAACGCGTCGAGCCGGTCAGCCATGGTCTAGCCCTTTTTCCTGGGGGATGGGCGATCGTCGCCGGGGGCGTCGAGCGCGTGCTGGCTCGCGACGGTCAGTCCAGCTCCTGCACGCCGCCGCCGGATACCGTCAGGATCTGTCCGCTGATCCAGCTGGCGGCGGCCGAGCACAGGAACAGCGCAGCGTTCGCCATGTCCTGCGGCTCGCCGAGCCGGTTGATGGGCGTGTGCGCCAGCATCTTCCTCTCGATGTCGTCATTGAGCACCGATTTCAGCGCGTCGGTGCGCGTGGCGCCAGGCGCGATGCCGTTCACGCGGATGTGCTTCGGTCCGAGGTCGAACGCGATGTTGCGCACTAGGTGGCTGGCCGCCGCCTTGGACGAGCCGTAGGAGGCCATGCGCTTGTTCTTGTTCTCGGCCGACATGGATGTGATGACGAGAATGGAGCCGCCTCCGGCTTTTTCCATTTCGGGCGTGACGAGTTGAGCCAGACGGAAAAGCGAAAAGACGTTCAGGTCGTAGGCCCGGCGGAAATCCTCCATCGGCATGTCGAAAGGCTTCGGCCCGCCGCCGCCCGCGTTGCTGACAAGGAGCGTGAGCTTGCCGAAGGCTTGCACGGTCCCGCGGACGAGCGCCGCGAGATCGCTCTCTTTGGTGACGTCGCAGGCCATTCCGTCCGCCCGTCCGCCCTTTGCCTCGATTTCCTTCGCCACGCTCGCGGCCGTCTCCGCGTGAAGATCGCTGACCATCACCGCTGCCCCGGCCGCGCCGAAGGTCTCCGCGATGGCGCGCCCGATACCCGCACCTGCTCCGGTGACCGTCGCCACATGCCCGTCGAGCCTGAAATCTTTCGGATCATACATTTCGTATCCTCCGTTCGGCGCGATCTATCGTTGCTGGAAAATGGGGCTTTGTTTCCAGTCGTCCACCCGTATCGCCACTATCAGGACCCGAAGCCCAGCCGCAGGGGCGCGGCGCGCAGCCGGCGCGCCGTGCTCCTGGGAGACGCCAAACGCTCCGACTTGTCGGTCAGGGCGCGCTCACCAGCTTGGTCGGCATTTCGAGCAGCGAGAATTCCGTATCCTCGCAACTGACGTTCGGGTTGGTGGGGCTGAACATGCCCTCAGGGTTGTCCTTGAACAGCCAGGCATGCAGGTCGTAGTGATGAAATCCCTGCGGTATGAGCGGCTCATGCCCCTCCATCGGCCCCTGGAACGGCTGGCCGAGGAGGCTCGGCCGCTCCTTGGCGGCGGCGACCGGCACCAGCCATTCTACCGCGACAAGCTGGAGCTTTCCGTCCACCGGTTCGTAGATGAGCACATTGGGCTTCATCGGGTCGGGCGGACCCTGGATCGTCAGGTTCACGAAGTGGATGCCCATGGCTCCCTTGGGGTAGTGCATGTGACCTTCCATCTTGGAGCCGTCGTAGTGCACGCAGCCCACCGTGGAGAGATACAGATCGCGCACGGCGACATAGGGATCCTTGTACTTGGCGAGCGCCTTCTGCATGGCTTCGATCTCGGCTTTCGGGACCTCGTCTGCCTGCGCCGTTCCGGCCGCAGGCCCCATGCCGATCACCGCAATCACGAACGCGACACCAAATCGAGCAACGCTGGAAATAGGCATTGTGCTCCTCCCTGGTTCTCAATGGACATTCATCCGATGGACATCGTGTTGATCGCGAGTGGCGCGGCCGCCCCCGACGCTGCCTGCCGATGAACCGACTGCGGACTTCGCAGCTTGCGCTTCATCGCGGGCAGCGGACTGTTCCAACTCGTCTCTGCCATGAACCTTCGCAATGCGCCGGGTATCGCCCGCTACCGGCTTTCCGATCAGGCTCGGTCGTCGAAAGCCACGCCCTGACCCGGACCGCGAAGGTCCGTGCTGAGCGTGCTCCCAAAGCCGGGCGTTGACAAGTGTGGACGCCCGCAGCCGAGGCGTGTCTCGGGGGATCGAATCGCAGGTGGACGTTTGCAACAGGCGAAACGCAGGCGCATGCGCTAAGGAGTCTCGACCTCAATATTGCAACAGCAGGGTTGTGCGAGGCTTGGCCTGCGATTGCTTGGATGTTATGAGAAGCCGTTACATCCTAATCAGGTCAGAGTGGGCGGATGAGCAAAGACAAGATTGCGCGCCGAGGGTTTATACTGGGTGGAGTGGCCGTCTTTGCTTATGGGTGCACGCCCATGACGCAAATGGCCGGGCCGCCCGGGGCCGCCGCCCGAGCCTTTGCCAGCGTTGATCCGCGCTACCGCAGGCGGCGGGTGCGATACGACGGCGGCGATGCGCCGGGGACGATCGTCGTCGATACCAACGAACGCTACCTTTACTATGTCGAGGGCGACGGTTGGGCGACACGCTATGGCGTGGGCGTCGGCGAGGAGGGCCGCACCCTGAGGGGCCAGGTCTCTGTAGGCCGCAAGGCCGAATGGCCGTCATGGACGCCCACGGCGAACATGATGAGAGAGAAGCCGCGGCTGGTGCAATATGCCGGCGGGGTGGAGGGCGGGCCGAACAACCCGCTCGGAGCGCGCGCCCTGTACCTCTACAAGGGCGGACAGGACACCATGTTTCGGCTGCACGGTACGAATGAGCCGTGGACGATCGGACATGCCGTGTCGAGCGGTTGTATCCGCCTCACCAACGACGACATCATCAACCTTTATGAGCGGACGCCGGTGGGCGCCACGGTGATCGTCGTCTGACGCGCCGAAGGCAGGCCATATCTGTGATCGAATGGCAACGCAAGTTAACCCTAACCCCGCATATCAACTCATATTCGTATCCGGCAATGAATTGTGTCCTTGTTGCACTAGGCTCTGACGCAATTCGCGGTTATCAATGCCCGTGTACTTTCAAGCCTATTCGCCTCTGGGGAAAGGATTGACTATGACAAGAGTAATCGTAGCGGTTGTTGCCTTGATTTCTGTTGCCGGTCTGAGCGCCTGTGGAACAGTCGGCAAGGGTAAAGGCAAGGCTCCGCCGCCCGTGGCCGAAGAACCGGCTCCGGTCTACAAGTAACGACTGACATACCGTCTTTTTGGGGGATGCGATTTCCCGATCCATCCCCCAATTCGACTGACGGTCCAGTGAGGAATGGCTCCGTGCGTTGCGGTCGGACGATCGCTTTGCAGTGGGGTTTGGTCGCGAAGGCTCTTCGTTGACCGGGCTTCGAGGAACGGAGGGCGGAATGGCGCTTGTCATTGGCCGATGCCTATTGGTGGCCCTGCTTGGAGCATGGGTGGCTGGGTGCGTGTCCGAGGATTTGGCTCCCCAGCCCAAGTTCGTGTCCAATCGCGGTGCGACCAAAGCAGCGGACCGCTATTTCATTGAGTTTCGCTCGCGCTATGCGCTGAGCTACGGCCATTCCTATGTGGTTTTCGGCCAGCTGAACAAGGCGGGCGCGATGGTTTCGCCCGAGGTCGCCGGACGGCATCCCGCCTCGGACAGCGAGGTTCCCTACGTGCTCGGCCACTTCATGCCGGTGGCTGCCGAGACCGGATGGAGCGATGGCGACCTTGAAGAGCAATACAGGTCGGCTAGCTGGCGCGTCATGCTGAGCGAGCCCGAATACAGGAAGGCCGTCGCCGACATTCGACGGCTGCAGAAGAGTTCGAAGGTCTGGCACGCAAGTCTCGCCAACTGCAATGAATTCGTCGCCGACGTGGCGCGCTCCATGGGCTACAAGACGCCGGGCCCGTGGCTTCGGCCGCAGCAGTTCATCACCAAGCTGCGCGAGATGAACACATAATCGCATCCTGCGGTGGGATCTCAGGCGCCCAGATGCGTTCGGGCGCTGGTTCCCATGGTGCTGCTGCGCTATGCTCGCCGCGTTGAAAAGAGCGATGAGCGGCGGAGCGCTGATCTGGCGGCGAGGGATGTCGCTGGATCGCGGATACGAGCCGATCGCCCGGAGTGCGCATGACGGTGGCTGTGGTTGGTGAGATCGTCTGGGTGATCGGCATTGTAGCCTGGTACATCATCCGGTATCCTTTCGAGCGTCGAGCCAAGCGCGTGCGGGTCGTCAGCAACAGGCGCTCCCTTTCGGAGGCGATAGGGCTGGGCGCAGCACTCTTCGGATTGGCGATCCTGCCTGGCATCTATCTTGCGACCGGATTCCCGGCGGGGGCGGATCGTCCTACCCATGCGCTGGCGATCGTTCTGGGAGCCATCATCTTCGCCGCGGCGCTATGGGTTTTCCGCCGGTCCCACAAGGCTCTCGGGAGAAACTGGTCGATCACGCTGGAGATTCGCGACCGGCATGAACTGGTCTGCACCGGGCCGTACGCCCTGGTCCGCCATCCAATGTACACATCCTTCCTTCTGATGGGCGTCGGCCAGGCGTTCCTGGTGCCGAACTGGATCGCCGGTCTGGCGGGCCTGGCTGGTTTTGCGGTGCTGTTCGCGTTGCGGGTTCGCGAGGAGGAGCGCATGATGCTGGAGATTTTCGGGCCCCAGTACCTCAGCTACATGGAGAGGACAAAACGGCTTCTCCCCCATCTCTACTAGGACCCGTCATGATCGTTGGATGGAGACTGCGTTGAGTGGCGAAGAGACGAGTGCCGGGAGGCGAGCGAGGGTCCGCAGGCATACCGGTAAGCTCACGGCCGCTGCTGGCGTCCATCGCCGCCCGATCCGAATGCCGGCGCCGCCGCTGATCGACCGAAGGCGCGCAGGTTGGCGCGGGACCGCCCGCGGTGCGTTCCCGGCCAACGTCGCTAGCCGGTTTTAGGTCATTCGATGCGAGGCCGCGCCATCAAGCTGTCGACGCCGCGGCGTCTGGTCGGCGATCTCATGAAGTTCTCGATCGGCGTGCCGCGGATCACCGTGCAGCGCCGGATGAACATCGCGCCGCTGCTGCGGGCAAGGACGATGTCGCCCGCCAGGCCATCGTGGACCGCCATTTTCCTCAAGGGCTACGCCCTGCTTTCGCAGGAGACCCCGGAATTGCGCCGCGCCTATGTGAAGTTGCCCCGGCCGCAGCTCTACGAGTTTCCCCTCAGTGTGGCCTCGATTGCGCATGAACGCGAGCACGAGGGCGAGCGGGCCGTCCTGCTCAGCACCATCAAGGGTCCGGAGCGCCGCCCCATCGAAGGGATCGACACCCTCATCCAGACAGCGCGGTCGCGCCCGGTTCTCGAGATCAAGGAGTTCCGGCGGGCGCTGTCGCTTGCCCGCGTTCCCGCGCCGGTGCGGCACTTGCTGATGTGGCTGGGGCTGAACATCGGGCGGCAGCGGGCAAACTACTTCGGCACTTTCCAGCTTTCGGTGTACTCGGGTCTGGGGGCGGAGTCGCTCAACCCTCTCACGCCGCTGACCACCCTCTTCAACTACGGCCCCATCGCGGAGGACGGCTCGGTGACGGTGCGCATCCACTATGACCACCGGGTGATGGATGGCGCAAACGTCGCGCGTGCATTGGTGAGATTTGAGGAGATACTCAACGGCGCTGTTGCGGAGGAAGTGGCGCAACTGGCAGAAGACGCGAGCGTTTCCGGCATGCGATCCGATGTCGGGTAACCTTGGCGTCCGCGCGCCCGTGGAAGGTGAGTGGATTGAAGGCAGGAACAGCGCCATGACCCTTCACGATGAAGGCCGACCGGCCGTGGTGGTGACCGGCGCGTCGGAGGGGATCGGGAGATCGATAGCGAGGGTGGCCGCGCGCGAGGGCGCAGCCGTCGTTCTCATCGCGCGTTCCCCGGCTGGGCTCGCTTCGGCAGCCTCGGAGGTTCGCGAAGCCGGCAGCGAGGCCTTCACGCTCGAGTTGGATCTGCTGGACGCCGACGCAACGGCGCGCATCGACGACTTCCTGTCCGGGCACAAGCTGTTCTGCGACGTCCTCGTCAACAGCGCAGGCTTGGGTTTGAGGGGCGCGGCGACGGCGCTGCCGATCGAGGATCAGCTCGGCATCATCGATGTCAACATACGCGCGCTGAGCGGACTGACCCTCCATTTCCTGCCGGGAATGGTGGCGCGCAAGCGCGGCGGGGTCCTCAATCTCAGCTCCATCGCCGGTTTCGTTCCCGGGCCCTACATGACCCTTTACTACGCCAGCAAGAGCTTCGTGCTCTCGTTCTCCCAGAGCCTGCATGAGGAACTGCGCCTGACCGGGGTGACCGTCACCTGCGTGACGCCCGGGCCGGTGGAAACGGGCTTTCTCGAAAGCTCGGGCGCCGGACGGACATCCCTCTTCAGCATGCTGCCCAAGCTGGGCGCCGACGAGGTGGCTGAGCGCGCGTGGCGCGGCTTCAGGTCGCGTCGGCGCTTGGTGGTGCCGGGCATGTCCGCCCGGCTGGCGATCCTTCTTGCGTCGCTGATGCCCTCGGTCGTGACCTTGCCGTTCATCGGAAAGCTACAGCGCAGCGGCAATGACCCTTGCCCGTGCGGTTCGGGAAAGCGATACAAGAGGTGCTGCGGCGCAAATCGGACGCCGCGGCGGACCGGCGGTCCCTGGCGAACCTTGTCCTGATCCTCAATGCTGGGCGGAGCGCTGCTGCTCCATGACGGCGACCAGTCGCTCGAAGCCGATCTCCGTTCCGGCAGCCCGTGCGGCGGGGTCGCCGTCCGCATCGAGGAAGACGGCCTGCTCGGTGAATGTCATGGTCGACTGTGCGCCCTTGGCGGCAAATTCCACGGTCGCCAGCGACGTCGAGAGGCAGCGGGAATCGAGCGTCATCTCGTAGGCATAGATGATGCGCGCGCCGGGCACGATTTCGAAGTAGTGGGCGCGGAACCCGCGCTGCTCGCCATCCGGCGTCCGCCACCGCGCCACCTCCGACCCGCCCATGCGGAAATCGAAGCTGGCCTCGACCGTCGCCCAATCCGGGTGGCAGCTGTTCCAGCTGCGCTTCAGATCGATTTCCGACCAGAAGCGGAATGCGTGGCGCGGGCTGCCGGGCAGATCGCGCACGATGGTGAAGGTCGCGTGGTTCGCCGATAGGTTCATTGTCCCTCCTCCTCCGGAAGTTCGGCCATTGCCTGCGCCAGCCGGTCGAATGCCTGGTTGAGGGCAGTCTCTCTCTGCCGCACCCAGTCGCCTATTAGTCTGAGCGCGTCTTGCTGCATGCGATAGGTCCTGACCCGCCCGACCTTTTCTGACAGTACGATGCCGCCCTCTTCGAGCACCTTGAGGTGCTTGAGGGCGGAGGGCAGGGCGAGGTGGATCGGGCCGGCCAGTTCCTTCACCGAGGCCGGGCCGCGGCTCAGCCGTTCGACCATGCCTCTGCGGTGCGGATCAGACAGGGCCTGGAACATCCGGTCGAACTGCTGCTGCGAGGGCAAATCGTCGTCCTCCCCGGTCAGATCGAAAGGTAGCGTTCCGGCATGGCGTCCCGGTAGGGAAACATGCCGAAGAACGGGCGAGCTTCGCCGATCGCCCGCTTGACGGAAGGTCGCTCGAGGAGCCGATCCAGATAGGCCTGCAGGTGGGCTTGATCGCTGGCGAAGGGATGGACGATGGAGGCGAAGAAGAGGGCTGACGCCGCGGCGCAATCCGCCAAGGTGAAATCGTCGCCGGTCGCCCAGCGTCTCCCGGAAAGTTGGCCGTCGATCATCGCGTAGGCCGTGTCCAGCGCGGCGTGTGCCTCGGCGACGCCGTAGGGGTCGCGGCTGCCCTCCGGCCGGATGCGGTCGGTGACGATCTTCTGCATGGGCACGCTCACATAGAGATCAAAGAACCGATCCCACAGTCGCGCCTGCAGGCAGGCTTCCTCGTCGGAGGGCAGCATCGGTGAGGGGCCGGGATAATGCTGCTGGAGATATTCGATGATGATGCTGGTTTCGGGGATCGTGCGCCTGGCATCTGCATCATGGAGCACCGGGATCTTGCCGACGGGCCATCGTTCGAGAAGCGCAGCGGCAGAGCCGGGATGGCCAAAATCGACGGTTACCGAACGGAATTCCGTCGCGTTCTCGTAAAGCGCGATCAGCGCCTTGTGGCAGAACGAGGCCAGCGGATGGATGTACAGGGTCAACGACATGGCGTCTGCGCGAGAAAAGTTTCACCAATGGATAACTGTTACCAGCGCGCGGTCGTGGTTGCAACAGATAGTTTCCTTATCCGGAAACTATCTGTTGTCTTGAACGCTCGCGTCTTGCCGCTGGCGTCGGGCGCGGCAATGCGACGAACGCGTCGCGCCGCGGTTGATGGTTGATGATCTTTTCGCTCATCAGGTGCGTTGAAGGACCAAATTCGGGGCGTTCTGGCGCGAAATTCGTTTGATTTCGAATAAAATCGCCCTTCTGGGCCTGTTGACTCTCCGCTAGTCCCTCTCTAAGCGTTTGGCCATTCTACATTGTGCATTCCGCATTCTATAGAATATAGGTCGGATCGCCACATCAAGCGCGGATCGAATCGCAGCGTGGCGTGTTCAGTTTCGGAGGAACCGTTGAGAATAATTCAGAGAACTTCGACGTCGCGGCGTGCGCTCATGGCTGCCGCTCTATCCGTCACGGCGGCCGCCGCGCTGCCGGCATCGCTTGCATATGGCCAGGACGGGGTTGGCACCGCCGAGAACCCGGTGGAGATCAACGTCATTGCCAACGAGGCCTTCGCCAGCGCTATCCAGGCCACGGAAGTGGTCGAGTTCAACAAGCACTATCCGCATATCAAGGTGACGGTCGACGGCGTTCCGTACGTCGAGCTGCTCGCCAAGAGCATGCTCGATGCGACCGGTGGCTCGCCCACCTACGACGTGCTCATCGTCGACGATCCGTGGGTCCCGCAGCTCGCCGAGATCGGCGCCCTGCTCGACCTGAAGAGCGCCGACGTCGCCGGTTGGACCGCCGCCGACTATGACTGGGACGACTTCAACAGCGCGCCCCTCGCGGCCGCCGAGTGGAAGGGCGTCCAGTATGGCGTGCCGCTGCGCGCAAACATGCTGATGATGTTCTACAACCGCACCCTCTACGAGAAGGCCGGCGTGCCTGAGCCGACCCCGGCCCTGACCTGGACCCAGTTCATGGAGCAGGCCCCCAAGCTGGTGCAGGACACCAATGCCGACGGCAAGACCGACGCCTGGGCGGTCGACACCTATTTCGTGCGCGAGCCGCTGACCCCGACAATCTGGCAGGCGATCTACAACGCCAACGGCGGCAAGATGTACGACGCCGACGGCAAGCCCGCCTTCAACAACGAGGCCGGCGTGGCCGCCCTGCAGACCCACAAGGACCTGCTGAACTTCGCCCCTCCCGGCTCGCTCGCCCACGGCTACACCGAGTCGATGCAGTCGTTCCGCCAGGGCACCGTCGCCAGCATGTTCCAGTGGGGTAGCGTGTACCGCGCGTCTGCGGTTGACCCGAAGTCGACCACACTCAAGCCAGAACAGGTCGGAATCCAGGTCATGCCAGCCGGTTCGGCCAGCGCCGGTACCCACCGCGGCATCTGGAGTGGCGCGGTCAGCGCCAAGAGCGAGAAGCAGCAGGCGGCCTGGACTTTCCTGCAGTGGCTGAGCTCGAAGGAAGGCGAAACCTTCCGCGCCAACGCGTTGGGCACCTTCCCGTCGCGCAAGTCCACGCTCGCAGCCAAACAGGAAAGCGCTTGGCTCGAGCCCGTCTTCGCCAGCGTGCAGCAGGCCTATGACGTCGCTGCCCCCGGCGAGATGTGGCGCCTGCGCCACCCGCGCTCGGATGCCGCCCAGCAGGTCCTCGCCGACGAGATCGGTCGTGCGATGGCCGGCAACGTGACGCCTGCCGAGGCGCTGCAGGCCGCGTCCGACAAGATCGCGAAGACCCTGAACTGACCCGCGTCGGGATAGGCGGAGACTTGCCATGACCACCGAACTTGCCATCGGGGCGCGCGCCGCGCGTCCCCGCCGATCCGGCTGGCTGGCCGATTTCGCATCGCGCTGGACCTTTATGCTGCCGGCAACGGTCATCCTCATGGCGGTCCTCGCCTATCCCATTTTCTACACGATCGAGATCAGCTTCTCGCGCTTCGACCTGGCTACCTTCAGCGCAGTCGAATGGGTCGGCTGGGAGAACTACCGGCATGTGCTGGAAGACTACCGCTTTTGGGAATCCATGAAGGTGACGCTCGTCTACCTGGTCTTCGCGCTGCCGCTTCAGATCGTGCTAGGCTTTGGCATCGCTTTTCTCATCAATGCCGAATGGCGCGCACGCGGCCTCGTCCGCGCCCTGTTCATCATCCCAATGGTCGTCGCTCCCGTCGTCGCGGGCGGCGTCTGGCGGATGCTTCTGGATCCGCTATGGGGAATGATGAACTACGTCCTGGGGCTGGTCGGAATCGGCCCGCTGGACTGGTTTGGCGATCCGAATCTCGCCATGGCCGCCATCGTCATCATCGACACCTGGCGCTGGACGCCGTTCGTCGTCCTGATCGCTACTGCCGCACTCCTGGCCTTGCCCAAGGATGTCTTCGAGGCCGCCGAGATCGACGGCGCTGGCTGGTGGTCGACGCTCTGGCACGTCGCGCTGCCGCTCCTGGTGCCGATCATCGCAGCCACCTTCATCATCCGCTGGTTGGGCGCCGTGAAGATGTTCGACATCGCGCTCGCCGCCACTTATGGCGGACCGGGCGGCGCCACCAACGTCGTCAACCTGTTCATTTACGAGGAAGCGTTCCGCTCGCTGCGCTTCGCCGAATCGGCCGCGATGGCGGTCGTCGTCCTCGTCATCACCATGGTCCTCACCGCCATTTTCCTGCGCGGCAGCCGCAAGCTGGAGGAACTTTATTGACCGCCGTCACGCTCCAGCCGGCCCGCCGCCGGCGCAAGATCAAGATCGGCCGCCATGTCCGCGTGGCGCTCGGCGTCCTCGCCTGCGCGATCTTCCTGTTCCCCATCCTTTGGATGGTCGTCACCTCGTTCAAGGACCAGCGCGACATCTTCACCTCGCCGCCGGTTCTGTTCTTCACGCCGACCATCGAGCACTATGTCACCTACCTGCAACGGCCGGATATCCAGCGCCGGCTGATCAACACGGTCATCGTCGCCATCGGTTCCGGCGTCCTGTCGATCATCGCCGGCTCGATGGCAGGCTACGCGCTCGCCCGCATCCGCCTGCGCGGTGCGGGTGCGATCGGCGCGCTGATCCTGCTGTCGCGCGGCGTGCCGCCGATCGCGCTCGCCGTGCCGATGTTCCTCGTCGCCCGCAGCCTCGGCATCACTGATCAGCACATCACGCTGATCCTTGCCTACTGTACCTTTCTCATCCCCTATGTGATGTGGCTGATGCGCGGCTTCTTCCTCGCCCTGCCGAAGGAACTCGAGGAATCGGCCATGCTCGACGGTTGCAGCCGCTTCGGCGCCTTCTTCAAGATCATCGTGCCGATCTCGCTGCCCGGCATCATGTCGACGCTCATCTTCAGCATGATCCTTGCCTGGGAGGAACTGCTGTTCGCCCTTGTGTTGACGAACCGCAATGCCTCGACCATTCCTGTCGCCATCCAGGGCATCGCCGGCGACACGATCAACGGTGCCAACTGGGCCGCCCTGACGGCGGTGGGGACGATCACCGTTCTTCCAGTCGCGGTCTTTGCGCTGCTCGTCCAGAAATGGCTCATCCAGGGCCTCGCTGACGGCGCGACCAAGGGATGAGTGCGGAGGGCCGAACGGTGGCGCGAGGGGGAGGGGTCGTCGCAATGGCGCAACCGCACGTCTATCTGACCAAATCCGATGTGGCGCGGCGCCACATCCAGGGCATGATCCTGTCGGGCGCCGTGCGCTCCGGCGACCGCATCACGACGCGGGAGGTCTCCGAGGCGCTCGGCATCAGCGAGACGCCGATCCGCGAGGCGATCCGCAGCCTCGCCTCGGAAGGCTGGCTCGAGGTGCAGACGCATGTCGGCGCCGTGGTCGCCCGCTTCGGCGGCGAGCAGGTGCAGGAGATCTACGCCTTGCGCGGTCTCATCGGCGGGCTGGCGATCGAGTTTGGCGGCCCGTTCTACGACGCGGCGCGGTTGGCCAATATCGACGCCAACATCGAGGCCGCCGAGGTGGCCGTGGCGAACAGTGACGTCGAGCTCTATGCAAAGCTCAACAACGAGTTCCACGTCCTGCTTTGCGATACGCCTGCCTCGCAATGGTGCTTCAAGATACTGGTGAACCTGCGTGCGCAGACCTCGATCCAGCAGGGGTTCGCGGCGGTTCCGGCGCGGCTGCCGGGATCGCTTGCCGAGCACCGGCTGATCCGCGACGCGATCCGGCAGCAGGACTTCGGGCGCGCCGCCGAACTGGTCAAGCAACATGAGCACGCCGCCGGCGCGGCGCTCATCAACGCGCTGACAGCAGCGCGGGACGCCTTCGTGGAGGCCACGGAGTGAAGTTCCAGGCGTGCCGGCAGGTTGAGTTTTCCGGAAGAGGTACATCGTAAATGGTAGGCGGAATCCGCAAGACGGAGCGCGAGATCACTGCGCCCGTCGATCTTTGTCGGCCGGACGGCACGCTGAACCCGGCGGCGGTCGGCTGGTCGCGCACGCCGCTGCACACCGCCAATCTCAAGGGCTGGGGACGCAACAAGCGTTTCGAATACTGGTGCGTGACGTCGCCCGATTTCGTCGTGGCGATCAACATCTCGCATGGCGACTACCGCGTTACGCTCGCCGCCTTCTTCCTCGACCTGAAGACCATGGAGACGTTTTCGGAGGCCGAGATCCATTGGCTGCCGCGGGGCAAGGTAACGCCGATGCCGGAGCGGTCGGGCAGCGGCCCGTTGACCGGAACCGGCGACAAGATGCGCATCTCCATGGAGCCGAACGCCGAGGGCACGCTGCTCAGGGCGAAGACGGCGCGGATGGAGGTGGCCATCCAGGCGTTCGAGGAACCCGGGCACGAGTGCATGTGCGTCGTCGTCCCATGGGACAACAAGCGCTTCCAGTACACGCGCAAGGACAACTGCATGCCGGCCACTGGGACGGTCCGTGCGGACGGCCGCACCTACGAGCTGTCCAACGCCTATGCGACGCTCGATCATGGTCGCGGCCGCTGGCCCTATTCGATCGTCTGGAACTGGGCGTCGGGCAGCGGCGTCTCGCGCGGACGCGAGATCGGGCTGCAGTTCGGCGCGAAGTGGACGGACGGCACGCCGTCGACCGAGAACTCGCTGCGCATCGACAAGCGCGTCGAGAAGATCAGCCAGGAACTGGAGTGGACCTACGACCGCGCCGACTGGATGAAGCCGTGGACGATCCGCGGCGACCGCGTCGATCTCAAATTCACGCCGGTCTACGACCGCTACTCGAATTTCGACCGGCTGATCGTGTGCAGCAAGGAACACCAGGTCTTCGGCTGGTTCGACGGCTCGGTGGTCAGCGAGAGCGGCGAGCGGATTCCGGTGGAGCGCATCTTCGGCTGGGCCGAGGAAGTGCATCGCAAGTGGTGAGCAGAGCAAAGCAGGACAGGAACTCCGGCGCATCCGTTGCGCCTGGTCAGAGCTAGAAGGAAAGCGGCGATGAGCACAGTCGACATCAGGGATGTCCGCAAGTCGTATTCGAACCATGAGGTCATCCACGGGGTTTCCGTCCATATCCCGGACGGCGAGTTCGTGGCGCTGGTGGGTCCGTCCGGCTGCGGAAAATCGACTCTTCTGCGGATGATCGCGGGACTGGAGGAAATTTCGGACGGCGAGATCGCCATCGGCGACCGCGTCGTCAACGACGTCGCGCCGAAGGATCGCGACATCGCGATGGTCTTCCAGAACTACGCGCTCTATCCGCACATGAACGTGCGCGACAACATGGGCTTCGCGCTGCGCCAGCGGCGCACGCCGAAGGCGGAGATCCAGAAGCGCGTCGCGGAGGCTGCGCGTATCCTCGGCCTCGAACAGCTGCTGGAGCGCAAGCCGCGCGCGCTTTCGGGTGGCCAGCGGCAGCGCGTCGCCATGGGCCGCGCCATCGTCCGCCAGCCGAATGTTTTCCTGTTCGACGAGCCGCTCTCCAATCTCGACGCCAAGCTGCGCGGCGAGATGCGTTCGGAGCTGAAGGAACTGCACCAGCGTCTGCAGACGACCACCGTCTACGTGACGCACGACCAGATCGAGGCGATGACGCTCGCCGACCGCGTCGTCGTCATGAACGGCGGCAAGGTCGAGCAGGAGGGTCGCCCCCTCGAGCTCTACGACAAGCCCAAGAGCCTCTTCGTCGCGGCCTTCATCGGCTCGCCGCCGATGAACTTCCTCGAAGGCGGCGTCGAAGGCGGGACCGACCTCATGCTCGACGGCGGCGAGCGCCTGGCGCTGCCCGTCGCGGTGCCTGGCGACGGCCGCTTCACGATCGGCGTGCGTCCCGAGCATTTCACGCTTGGCGCGGAAGGCTGGCCGGCGACCGTCTCGGTGGTCGAGCCGACCGGCTCGGAGACGCAGATCACGGCGCGCATCGCTGGCCACCTCGTGCGCGTCCTGATCCGTGGCCGCACCGATGTGAGGCCGGGCGAGACGATCCATCTCGGCGTCCATCCGAGCGATCTGCATGTCTTCGACGGCCGCACCGGCAAGCGGCGCGAGATCGGCATGTAGGGACCGCAACCACCGGCACACATCTTCGAGATCCGCTGACATGACCCCCGAGCCCACCGCCGCCGCCCAGCAGACCGTCCGTTTCCGGAGCGGTCTGCCCGATCCGCTGCCGGTATGGAACGGCCTGCCACGCTTCAACTTCATCGGCGGGCACAACGACCCGGACGCCATTCCGGTCGAAGCGCTGGCGGAGGCCTCGGCGGCGGCGCTGAGGGCGAATGGGCAGTCGATGGCACTCTACAATCTCGGCCACGGGGCCTTCGGCTTCGAAGGACTGCGCGACGAGATTGCCCGCAAGCTCGCCGAGACGCGTAGCATCGAGGTCTCGCGCGCCGGCATTCTCGTCACGTCCGGCTCGGGTCAGGGCCTTGACCTCGTCAACGGCGTGCTGGTCGAACCCGGCGACACCGTCGTCATAGAGGCGTTCACCTATTCTGGCGCGCTTGGCAAGGCGCGCAAGCTCGGCGCCGAAGTGGCCGGCGCGCCGCTCGACGCCGGCGGCCTGGACGTCGCGCGGCTGGGCGACATGCTGGAGGCCATGGCCGGGCGGGGCGTCAGACCGAAATACATCTACACCATCCCGACGATCCAAAACCCGACCGGAACCATCCTCGATTTGGAGCGCAGGCATCGGCTGGTCGAGATCGCCCGCCATCACCGCGTTCCGATCTTCGAAGATGAATGCTATGCCGAGCTGACGTTCGCCGAGCAGGCGCCGCCGGCCCTTTGTGCGCTGGCGCCGGAATCGGTGATCCACATAGGATCGTTCTCCAAGACGCTCGCGCCGGCGCTGCGCATCGGCTACGTCGTGGCCGATCCGGCCATCCTGCGCCAGATCGCGGCCCTGAAGAGCGACGGCGGCACCGGCGCGCTTGACCAGATGGTGGTCGCGGAATACCTGCGAGGCGGCTATCGGGAGCACGTGCGCAGCCTCGTCGACGGGCTCTCGTCCAAGCTGGACGTGATGCTCGACGCGATCCACAGCGAGTTCGGCGCGTCGGTCGACGTCGTGCGGCCGGCCGGCGGCATCTTCGTGTGGCTGAGGTTTCCAGACGGCTTCGACGTGCGCACACTGGTCGCGCCGGCAGCCAAGCGTGGCGTCGTCTTCAACCCGGGGCCGGAGTGGGCCTGCAATCCCGAGGACGCCCGCAATCTCATGCGGCTGTGCTTCGCGCTGCCCAGCGCGGACGACATCCGCGAAGGTGTCGCGCAACTCGCCGAAGTCTGCTTCGAGACGGCGGGTTTCCCGCAGCACCGCGCCAACGTCGCAAGGAGCCGATGAGCCGGCCATGATCGATCTCTACACCTGGACGACGCCCAACGGGCGCAAGGTCTCGATCCTGCTCGAGGAACTCGGGCTGCCGTATAGGGCGATCGCTGTCGATATCACCCGGGACGAACAGTTCGCGCCGGATTTCCTGCGGATCAGCCCGAACAACAAGATCCCCGCCATCGTCGATCACGACAACGGCCTGACCCTGATGGAATCGGGGGCCATCCTCGTCTATCTCGCCGAGAAGGCCGGACGGCTCATCCCGTCGTCTGGCGAGGGTCGGATAAGAACGCTTGAATGGCTGAACTGGCAAATGGGCGGCTTCGGCCCGATGCTCGGCCAGGCGCACCATTTCCTCAAATACAATCCGGGCGTCTCGGCCTATGCCGAGGAGCGCTTCTCAACGGAGGCTCGGCGCCTTTACGGCGTGCTGGACCGCCGCCTTGACGGCCGCGAGTTCGTTGCCGACGAATATTCGATAGCGGATATTGCGATCTGGCCGTGGGTTTCCCGCTTCGAGTGGCAGCGGATCGATCTCAGCGCCTTCCCCAATGTGATGCGCTGGTATCTGTCGATCGCGGCACGGCCAGCCGTGCAGCGCGGCTATCACGTGCCGCTTCACGTCAACGACATACCCATGCCGGCAGAATGAACGCCTCGCCGACATCGCATGAGTCCTTGCCGCGGCCAAGCCGCGGCGCGGCGCGCCGCCTGAAGCGCGCGCTCGCCCTCGACGACTTCCAGAGGCTGGCGCACGGCTATCTGCCGCGCCCAATCTTCGGCTACATCGCGGGTGCCTCCGAGACGAGCGCTTCGGCCCGCGACAACCGCGCCGCTTTCGAGGAATACGCCTTCCTGCCGCGCACGCTGGTCAACGTGTCGAAGCGGAGCCAGAAGACGCACCTGTTCGGGGTCGAATACAACGCGCCCTTCGGCATCTCGCCGGTCGGCTTCAGCGCGCTGTCGGCCTATCGCGGCGACCTCGCCATGGCGCGTGGAGCCGCGCGCGCCGGCATCCCCATGATTATGAGCGGCGCGTCGCTGATCCGCCTCGAGGACGTGGTGAAGGAGGCGCCGAGCACGTGGTTCCAGGCCTATCTCCCCGGCGAACCGGACACGATCCTGGCGCTGCTGGACCGCGTGGAGCGGGCCGGCTTCGGCACGCTCGTTCTGACCGTGGACATGCCGGTGGTCGCGAACCGCGAGAACAATGTGCGCAACGGGTTCTCCGCGCCGCTCAACCCGACGCTGCGCCTGGCCTGGGACGGCATCGTGCGGCCGCGCTGGACGGTGAAGACGTTCCTGCGCACGATCGCGCTGCACGGCATGCCGCATTTCGAGAACTCGTCGGTGGATCGCGGGCCGCCAATCGTGGCGCGCAACGTCGTCCGCCACATGGCCGGCAGGGACCATCTCGACTGGTCGCATTTCGATCTGATCCGCAGACGCTGGGCCGGCAGGCTGGTGATAAAGGGCATCATGACCGCCGGCGATGCGCGCATCGCGCTCGAGCGCGGCGCGGACGGCGTCATCGTGTCCAACCATGGCGGCCGCCAGCTCGATTGCATGCCGTCGCCGCTGCGGGTGCTCCCTGAGATCGTCGAAGCCGTTTCGGGCGCGATCCCGGTCATGATGGACAGCGGTTTCCGCCGCGGGACGGACGTGCTCAAGGCGGTGGCGCTCGGAGCATCCTTCGTGTTCCTCGGCCGTCCCTTCATCTTCGCGGCGGCAATCGCCGGCGAGGCGGGCGTCGCCCATGCGCACCGGCTGCTCGCCGAGGAAATCGACCGCGACATGGCGCTGCTCGGCATCAATTCGCTGGACGAGCTTGGTCCGGATCGCCTGATGCGGATCTCCGGCGCGCCCGCAGCCATGCAGGAGCAACGGTCTCGATGACCACATACGACTATATCGTGATCGGCACCGGCTCGGCCGGTTCGGTGGTTGCCGAACGCCTCTCTGCAAGCGGCCGCAATTCCGTCCTCGTGCTGGAGGCGGGCGGCAGCGACCGGCGCTTCCATGTCCAGATGCCGCTCGGCTACGCCCAGTGCTTCACCAATCCCGAAGTGAACTGGAATTTCCGGACCGAGCCCGACCCCGGCCTCGCCAATCGCGTCAGCCACTGGCCGCGCGGCAAGGTGCTGGGCGGCTCCAGCTCGATCAACGCGCTGGTCTGGATACGCGGACACCGCACCGATTTCGACGACTGGCGCGCCGCCGGCAATGTCGGCTGGGGCTATGACGACGTGCTGCCGGCCTTCAAGGCGCTTGAGGACAATGCGGCGGGCGCCGACGAGTGGCGCGCCGCCGGCGGTCCGGTCCGCGTCAGCGACATCACGAAGTTCGTCCATCCCCTGGCCATGCGCTTCATTGAAGCCGGTTGCGAACTGGGCCTGCCACGAAACCTCGACTTCAACGGCGCCGATCAGGAAGGCATGGGGATCTACCAGCAGAACATAAGCAAGGGCCGTCGGGTGTCCGCGGCGCGCGCCTACCTGCATCCGGCATCGAAGCGCCCCAACGTGCGCGTGGAGACACATGCCGTTGCCACGCGCATCCTCATCGAGCAGGGCAGGGCGGTCGGCGTCGACTATCTCCACAAGGGCAAGCCCGCATCCGCTCGCGCGCGGCGGGAAGTGATCATCAGCGCCGGATCGATCAATTCGCCGCACCTTCTGCAATTGTCCGGCATCGGCCCGGGGCGGCTGCTGGCCGAAACGGGCATCGAGACGCTTATCGCCAACGACAATGTCGGCGCCCATCTGCAGGACCATCAGAGCGTGAACTATGCCTGGCGGTCGCGGATCCCGACCCTCAACCGCCTGCTGAGGCCGTGGTGGGGCAAGGCCTATATCGGCTCCCGCTACCTGCTCACGCGCACTGGTCCCCTCGCCATGAGCTTGAACCAGGGCGGCGGCTTCCTGCGCACAGATCCGGCGTTGACGCGGCCGAACATGCAGATCTATTTCCAGGCCAGCTCGACCGTGCCGCCGCGTCCGGGCGAGCGTGCGGTGCGCGAGATCGATCCCTGGCCCGGCTTCGCCATGGGCATCTCGAACTGCCGGCCGAAGAGCCGCGGCGAGATACGCCTTGCGTCCCGCGACCCGCTTGCCGCCCCGAGGATCACCGCCAATGCGCTTTCGCACGACGACGACGTCGCCGAGATGCTCGAGGGCGTACGCTTCCTGCGCCGCATGGCAGCAACCAAGGCAATGGCTCCCTTCATCGTCGAGGAGGTGCGCCCCGGCTCGTCGCTGCAGAGCAACGATGAGCTCGTCGCCGACATCCGCAGCCGCGCCGGCACGGTGTTCCATCCCGTCTCCACCTGCCGCATGGCGCCGGATGCCGCCGACGGCGTCGTCTCGCCGCGGCTCAAGGTCCACGGCGTGAACGGACTTCGCGTCATCGATGCGTCAGTGTTCCCCAACATCATCTCCGGCAACACCAACGCCGCGGCGATGATGATCGGCTGGAAGGGCGCCGAGATGATCCTCGAAGACAACGCCTGAGCCGCTTCGCAGACAAGGAAATACCGCATGTTGGAATTGCGCCAGTTTTACATCGACGGCCGCTGGCAGGCCGCGCATTCGACCGCCGAGCAGATCCTCATCGACGCCACGACCGAGGAGCCTTTCGGGGTGGTCGCGCTGGCGGATGATCGGGATACGGACGCTGCGGTCGCAGCCGCCCGCGCGGCCTTCCCGTCGTGGTCGGCGACCGACCCTGCGGAACGGATCGCCCTTGTGGAGCGCATGCGCGAAATCCATCTCGAGCGCATCGACGACATGGCGCGCGCGATCTCGCAGGAGATGGGCGCTCCCATCGATCTCGCCCGCAACGCCCAGGCTGCAGCCGGGCCGCGCCACATGGCGAACTTCCTGGCTGCCATGCGGGACTTCGATTTCGTCCAGCCGCTCGGCTCCCACGCGCCGAACGACCGCATCATCATGGAGCCGATCGGCGTGGCGGGGCTCATCACCCCTTGGAACTGGCCGATCAGCCAGATCGCGCTCAAGGTCGTCGCCGCGCTGCTAGCCGGCTGCACCGTCGTGCTGAAGCCGTCGGAGCTGTCGCCGCTGTCGGCAATCGTCTTCGCCGAGATCGTCCACGCCGCCGGCGTGCCGGCAGGCGTCTTCAATCTGGTCAACGGCGACGGGCTTGGCGCAGGCTCGCGCCTGGTCGCGCATCCGGACGTCGACATGATCAGCTTCACCGGCTCGACGCGCGCCGGCATCTCGGTCAGCAAGGGTGCGGCCGACACGCTGAAGCGCGTCGGGCTCGAACTCGGCGGCAAGGGCGCGAACCTGATCTTCGCCGATGCCGACGACAAGGCGGTCGAGCGCGGCGTGCGCCAGTGCTTCAACAACAGCGGCCAGAGTTGCAACGCGCCGACCCGCATGCTGGTCGAACGCTCCGTCTATGGCCGCGCGGTTGAGACGGCGCGACAGGTAGCGGAATCGATCCGCGTCGGTCCGGCAAGCGAAGCCGGGCCGCATATCGGTCCGGTGGTCTCAGCCAGGCAGTACGAGCGCATCCAGGGGTTGATCGAAACCGGCATCGGCGAAGGGGCACGGCTGGTCGCCGGCGGTCCCGGACGGCCGCAAGGCTTCAACCGCGGCTACTTCGTGCAGCCGACCGTTTTCGCCGACGTCTCCAACGACATGACGATCGCCCGCGAGGAGATCTTCGGGCCGGTGCTCTCGATGATCCCGTTCGACAATGAGGATCAGGCGGTGGAAATCGCCAACGACACGCCCTACGGCCTGACCAACTACGTGCAGAGCCAGGACGGGGAGCGCCGCAACCGGCTGGCGCGCCAGCTGCGCTCGGGCATGGTCGAGATGAACGGCCAGCCGCGCGGCGCCGGATCGCCCTTCGGCGGTGTCAAGGCATCGGGCCGCGCCCGCGAGGGTGGCCGCTGGGGCATCGAGGAGTTTCTGGAGGTCAAGTCGATCTCCGGTTGGGCTTAGCGATCCGCTCGCGGGGCTGACCGCGTCGCTCAGCCCCGCCCGTCGCATTCGACAACACCTTCTCCCATTTCCGGGGGAAGGCGGCCCCGGAATACAGAGCCGACGCCTCCTATGAGGACGCCAGCAGCCCGACATAAGAGACGACCGAGACGATCAGGCTGCGGAAGGCCAGGCTGACCGACCGGTATTTCGATCTGTTGATGGCGGCGAGCGCATCGACGTTGCCGAGATACTGGGCGAACAGGTATCCGCCGTCGAGGCAGCCATGCGCCTTGAGAAATGTCTCGCGATTCTCTTTCCATCCGCCCCAGTAGAGCGACGTCGGGCGTGCTCCCTTCCGCGGCAGCACCACCGTGATGGCGGACACCATCGAAATGATGAGCGCCGTTGCAAGCAGGCCGGAAAACAGGCTTGGAAGAATATTGCCCGTCGTATAGCGCGTGATGTTGAATACGCCGCGTCCCTCCGCCGAGGTTACGACAAATGCAAGGGTGAATGTAAAAATGTAGGCGGCTTTCTGGTCCGCAAGTCGAATTTGATCGTAAAAGACGTCATTCACCTTTTTCAGATGATCAAGGTACTGTTCTTCGTCTGCTTTTATCGGAGAGCACATCTCCGCTTCATCTGCACTTGTCATGATCCTCCAGTAATCCCCTGGTGAGAGTGTGGGAGTGATGCAACAACGCCGCCGCAAAATCCAAAGGGGTTTGGGCGGGCGCCCCCGTGACCTTGACCGCCTCCCCGAATTGACAGCATAAGCGAGACAAAAGGGGCACTCAACGACATCCATCATGCGTAAAGGTGTGGCGTCAATCGCGGCAGCCGTCGCGCTTCTGTGGACTTCTGTCGCCTTGGCGGAGCCCGTTTCCCGGGCAAGTCCGGCTGCAGGATCGGTGATCGCGCGCAAGACGGGCGAGGAGGTGCGTTTCATCGACGTCAGCTCCTGGCGCGGGGTCGACATCCACCAGGACCTGCTCGCGGGCGACGAGTTGCGCACCAATGCGCTGGGCAGCCTGGCCGTCCTCTTTTCCGACAACACGCAGGTCCGCCTCGGCCGCAACACCACCATGGTGGTGAAGTCGATCGGCGTCGCCGCGGATTCGCACCTTGCGCTCCAGTCGGGAACGATCTGGGCCCGCGCCGAGCGCGGCGGCGACGGCGTGGTTGTGGAGACGCCGGCCGCAGCGGCGGCGATCCGCGGCACCGACTGGACGATGAGCGTCGACGCCGACGGACGCACCTCGCTGATCGTCCTGGAGGGGCTGGTCGAGCTCTCCAATGAATTTGGCTCGGTCACCGTGGCGCGCGGCGAGGCGGCGTCCGCGTCGATCGGTTCGGCCCCGACGAAGACGATCATCGTCGACCCGGCCGACCGCGAGCAGATGCTGTTCTACCTGTCGTTGCGCAGCAGTTTCGGCGCCATGCCGGCCTCGCCTTTGTCGAGCCCCGACATGCGCCGCGAGCGGGCGCGCGTCGGAGCGATACCGGACAGTGCGCGCAGCGGCGAGGACTGGCTGTCGCTTGCCGAGGTGTCGCTCTCCTATGACGGCCGCGAAGCGGCGCGCAAAGCCGTAGACCAGGCGCGCCGGTCCAAACTGTCCGCCGCGCAGCGCGCGCGGCTCGACCTGATCGACGGCCTCATGGCGGCGTCGGCGGGACGCTATGCGGAAGCCAATGCCCTGTTCGAACGCGCCAGGCCGCGATTGTCGGGCAGCCGCCGCGCCATGGCCGCCTATGGCGGCTATTTTGCGCGCTCTCTCGCCAACCCGGACCATGTCGAACGGCCGCCTGCCGGAGCTGACGGTGGACCCTACGGAGCTATGATCGAGGCCTGGACCGCCGGCTTCCTGAAGGACATTCCTGCGGCGATAGAAGTGATCCGCCGCGCCGAGCAGCGTTTTCCCAACGACCCCACCCTGCCGGCCGTTCGCGCGCAGTTCGCCCTGCTAGTGGATGATCGCGAGCAGGTGAAGGAGGGTGTTGAGCGGGCGCTGGCCCTCGATCCGGAGGACCCGACGGCGCTCGAGGCGCGCGCTAACTACCGCGCCGGCATCGAGGGCGATCTCAGCGGCGCGCTCGACGATTTGACCCGGGCCTCGCAGATTGCGCCGGGCTCCACCAGCATTTGGAATGCGCTCGGCCTGGTGCTGAGCGCGCGCGGCGCGTCACGCGAAGCGGAAGCCGCGCTGAAACGGGCGATCGAGCTCGATCCCGAAGATCCGGTGTCGCGCGCCAACCTCGCCATCATGTATCTGGAGCAGGACCGGCTGAAGGCAGCGAAGGTCGAAATCGACAAGGCGATCGCGAGCGATCCGGCCTTCGACATCGGACTGACCGCCAGGGGTCTCTACCATCTGAAAACCGGCGAGATGGACAAGGCCATGGAGGACCTGTTGGCCGGCTCCACGGCCAACCCGGCCTATTCCCAGGGGCTCCTGCTGCTTGCCGCCGGCTACTACGAGAGCGGCGACTACGAACCGGCCGAACAGGCGCTGGAGAACGCCGACCGCCTCGACCCCAACGACCCCGCCACCGCGAGTTTTGCGACAGCGATCGCCATCAACGACTACGATTCCGATCGCGCCATCCGCTCCGCACAGGAGGCGCTGAAAAGGTCTCGCGCCCGTGGCGGCGACTACGCCTCGGTGAGCGCCAGCCGCGACCAGGGTTCGACACTCAACGAAGCCTACCGCCTGCAGGGTCTCGATGCCTGGGGCCGCTACTATGGCGACGTGGTGTTCGATCCGTTCTCGGCGTCGGCGCTCGTCGACCAGAGCGTCGCCGGCAGTCCCTCGTCCTTCATGCTCGACGGGACGTTCGGCAACCAAATGGGCGAGCCGGTGTCAACGAACCAGTCCTACGGCCCCTTCCTGATGGGGCTGATGCTCGATCCGCAGATGCTTGCGGGCCGCGATCGCAGCGCCAACCTGCTGCGCCGGCCTTTCCTGGAGGGTTCGATCGAGGGTGGGGCGATCGGCGGCGCGGCCGACGGCTGGACCGGCGAGGGCATCGTCAAGGGTTACATGGCCTATCCGTTCCCGATCAGCTTTTATGGCCAGGTGAACGCAAGCGACTCGGAACAAACGCGGACGCCGAGGCCGAATGCGCTCTTCTCAAGCAGTTCGTTCGACCTGAAGGACGACAGCACCGCTGGCACCGGCTACCTCACAGCCAGTCCGACTCCGAACGACCGCATCGTGGCGTACTTCAATCTGCAGGACGTCAACGGCGAACTGCTGAATGCCGAGACCACGCTCACCCAGTCGATCCCATTTGATTATTTACCTGGAACGGACCTCCTTGGTACGGGTTACTCGCGACAGGTCGAGGACAAGACTGGCAACTACGGGCTGGCCTGGAGTCACACGCTCGGCTACCGCAATATCGTCAATGCGGGCATCTTCGCGTCGGGATTCAATCGCGATAGCGTGGAAGCTGGCGGATTTGTTCTGACCGATGGGATCGACGTCGGCGTCCTCGGATTCGGCGAGGTGATCAACACCGATCAGACCTCCTATCTCGCTGCGCTCAATCACACCTACGGGACAGGCGACCTGACGCTACGCTATGGCGTCGAAGGCGGGACGCTGGACCAGAGCCGGTCCGAGCTCTTCGTATTCGCGCCTGGCACCATACTCGAGAACGTCACGACGGACGGCTACGACGTCGGCCTGAACGTCGGCCGCGCCTATGCCGACGCCGTCTACGAGTTCACGCCGACGCTGAAGGCGGAGGCCGGCGTGTTCACGACCTACATCCAGGGCTCGGGCTTCGACGAGCTCGACTTCGAGCCGCGCCTTGGCCTCGCCTGGACACCTGCCGAGGGCCACTGGCTGCGCGCCGGCTACATGCGCGAGGGCTGGCCGATCAATGCCGTTTCATTCGCGCCCGTCGGCATCGTCGGCCTGCAATCGAACCAGATGCCGCTCGACATCGGCGGCTACACCGACACGTTTGCCGCCCGCTGGGAGGCGCAGTGGACGGACCACGTCTTCACCAGCATCGACTACCAGCACCAGCAAGGGCACGATCTCTCCATCCCCGTGCCTCTCTCGCTGCAGGAGGTGTCGCTGAGCGATGGGCGGATCGACCGTGTGAGCGCGACCGTCAACGTCTGGCTCACCCACGGCTTCGGCGCCTTCGGAACCTTCGCCTATGCGGATTCCGAAAACCGCGATCCGGCCAGCATCGGTTTCGGCGGGCCGCTGCCCTTCGTGCCGGAAACGCTGGGGCGCATTGGCGTGACCTGGGTCAACGACCACAACATCAAGGCGACGCTCGCCGCGACCTATGTCGGCAATCGCGTCGACGATACCTCCGTTCCCCTCGATAGCTACTGGACCGCCGACGCCTTCCTCACCTGGGAGCCATTCGATAAGCGTTTCGAGCTGGAAATCGCCGCCTACAACCTGTTCGACGAGTACTTCGAGGTCGACGCCGGCATTCCGGGCTGGGGCCGAACCTTCACCGGCTCGTTGAAGATCAGGTTCTGACATGCTCGCCGTGCGCCGCGCATCCGCGTCGCCGACAGCCGGACGCGCCTGGCAGATCTTGCTGCTCGGAGTGCTGGTCACGATCGCCGTGATCGCGGTTTCGACCACGCCCGGCTGGCGGCTCCTCGACCTTCGCCTCTTCGATTTCCTGTCCACGTACAAGCCGCCCCCGAAGCCGGAAAACTCGCCGGTCATCGTCGCCATCGACGAACCTTCCCTCGCCGAGATCGGGCGTCAGTGGCCGTGGCCGCGGGATCTGCACGGGGAGCTCGTCGCCGCGCTGCGCGCCGCGGGAGCCAAGGCGATCGGCCTCGACATCATCTTTGCCGAGCCGTCCTCGCAGGTCGGCGATTCGGCGCTTGAGGCCGCGCTCGGGCCGGACGTCGTTCTGGCAGGCGACGAGACGGTGGTGACGAGCCCGCACGCGGACCAGCGCGTGCGTGTCGAGCCGCTGCTGCGCTTCCAGAAAACCGGCGCCGTGACTGGCATAGCCTCGGTGCTGCTCGACGCGGACGGAACGGTCCGCCGTGTACCGCCCTATGCCGACGGCTTCGCCTCGTCGCTGCTGGGCGTCGCGGACAAAGGCGCGGTTCCGGCGCTGCCGCCGGGCGCGCTCATCCAGACCTTTGGGCCGGCACGTCACTACGAGACCGTATCCTACTATCAGGCGCTGAGGCCGAACGAGTTTCTGCCGCCCGACTTCTTTCGCGACCGCGTCGTCATCGTCGGGCTTTCCATGCAATCGGCGCCGTCCATCGATGCGGGCGGGGCGGACGCCTACGCCACCTCCTGGACCTTGCGCAGCCGCCACCTCGTGCCGGGCGCGGAAATCCAGGCGACGCTCTACGACAACCTGGCCGGAAAACTGTTCGTCACGCCCGCACCGCTTCCCGCAGTCGCCTTGCTGACCGCGGTCGCTGCCCTGATCGGCTGTCTGGCGGTGTGGCGAGGCACGGGCTGGCCCACCCTGGTATCCGGTATCTTCGCCGTCGCGCTGACCACGATGGTGACCTTCCTGCTGCTTGCCCTGCATCGCGTCTACCTGCCGCCGCTCGGCCCTTCGCTCGCCTTTGCCGCAGTTGCCGCCGTGCAGTCTGCGCGCGACTACGCCGCCGAACGGCGGCTGCGCCGCACCGTCACGCGCGCCTTCTCGCAATATGTTTCCCCGGTGCTGGTCGAACGGCTGGCGGCCGATCCGCAGCAGCTGAAGCTCGGCGGCGAGAGGCGTATGCTGACCATCCTGTTCTGCGACGTCCGCGGCTTCACCACCATCTCGGAGCAGATGAAGGACGATCCCGAAGGCCTGACGCTGCTCATCAACCGGCTGCTCAATCCGCTATCGGACGTGATCCTCAAGGCCGGAGGCACCATCGACAAGTACATCGGCGACGCCATCATGGCGTTCTGGAATGCCCCGCTCGACGATCCCGATCACGCCGTCCATGCCATCCAGGCGGCGGAAGGCATGCTGGTGGCGGTAGAGCGGCTGAACGCAGAGCGGCTGAAGGAGGCGGAAGGGACGGGCGTCACGCCGATTCCGTTGAAGATCGGCGTCGGCATCAACACGGGGCCGTGCGTCGTCGGCAATATGGGCTCCGACTTCCGCTTCAACTATTCCGCGCTCGGCGATCCGGTGAACCTTGCCGCCCGTCTCGAAGGCGAGACCAAGGCCTACGGGGTCTCGATCCTGATCGGCGAAGAGACGGTCAAGCAGATCGGGGGCGGCATCGCGCTGGCTGAACTCGACCGCATCACCGTAAAGGGCAAGAGCCAGGTGGTGGCGGTGTCGACGCCAGTGGCCGCTGCCCAGGAAACGCTCACGAGGCATCGTGCTTTCGTCGCCGACCTGCAGCGCGGCGCAGTCAGGGAGGACGATCCGCGACTTACGAGCCTCGCCGGGGAGCTGCCGCAGCTTGCGGGCTACTATCAATGGGCGAAGCGCCGCGCCGCTGCGCCAATCGTCGATCCGAACAAGACCTTCGTGTCGAGGACGTGATGGCGCCGACAGGCTGTCAGCGCCGCAGCGCCCTGCGCATCTTGTCGAAGTCGGCCCATGCATCCGGGCCCTTCAGCGCGCCGTCGAGCAGCTTGCCGCCCATCGTAAAGTCGTCGGGGCGACGCTTGCCGGCGATCTCCTCCCACGTCACCGGCACGGCTACCGTGGACTTTGGTTTCGCACGGCTCGACCATGGCGCCACCGCCGTCGCGCCGCGGCCGTTGCGCAGATAGTCGATGAAGATGCGTCCCGTGCGCGCCTTCTTAGATAGCGTGGCGGTGTATTTGTCCGGATCGCTCTGCTCCATGGCGCGCGCGAAATCGTGGGCGAACGTCTTCACCGTCTGCCAGTCGGCCTTTGGCTTCAGCGGCACGACGACATGGAACCCCTTGCCTCCGGATGTCTTGACCAGCGCCGGCATCTCCAGTTCGTCCAGCCGCCGCTTCACGTCGAGCGTTGCGGCGCGCACGTCTTCGACGTCGAGGCCTTCGTCGGGATCGAGATCGAAGACGATGTTGTCGGGCTGCTCGAGCATGTCATTGGTCGATCCCCAGACATGGATCTCCACGACCCCCATCTGGACAAGCGCCGCGACGCCGTCGAAGTCGGTCACGTAGAGCAATTCCTCGCCGTCCTGCGGATCCTTGAGGACACGGATGGCGTCGCTCATGCCCTTCGACGCATGCTTCTGGAAGAAGCGCTGCTTCTCGACGCCGTCGGGCGCGCGGACGAGGCTGAGCGGCCGGTTGGCCACGAACCGCTCCATCCTGTCCCACACGCGCTCGTAGTGGTCGAGCAGGTCCCGCTTTGTGTTGCCGGTGTCCGGCCAGAGCACTTTGTCCGCATTGCTTAGTTCGATGGAGGTCATCGGCCGTCCCCCGGCTTTCTCGGCGCGCTCCGCTCGCGCCTTTGGCTTTGCAACGCTTCTCGCATCCTTTGCCACCTCCGCAACCACGTCCCTTGCCGGCTTGTCCTCGCGCAGGCCCTGGAAGGAGGCATGCCGCAGGATGTTGTCGCTGGTCAGCGAGCGGTACTCGACCTCGGCGACCAGTTCGGGCTTCACCCAGACCACCCGCTTGTCGCGTGCCAGGTCCCCGCCGAAAGGAGCCTTCGCGGCCCTGATGCCGTCCAGCCGGTGCTTCAGCTCGTTGCCTTCCTTGAGCGAAAATCCGGTCCCGACATTTCCGGCGGGCCGGAGCTTGCCGTCCTCGTGATATCCCATGACCAGGGACCGCAGCCCGCGACCGGTCTTCTCCGAGGGCAGGTAGCCGACAATGACGAACTCCTGCCGCAACGTGCATTTCGCCTTGATCCAGTCGCTGCCGCGGCCGCTGCGGTAAGGCGCGTCCGTGCGCTTGGAGACGAGCCCCTCGAGGCCCATTCGGCAGACATGCCGCAGCATCTTTCCGCCAGGCTCGCTGAAATGCTCGCTGTAGCGCAAGGCGCCCGACCGCGTGTCCTCGCCGAGCAGGAGCCTCAGGCGCTCCTTGCGCTCGGCAAGCGGCTCTTCGCGAAGATCGACGCCATCGAGAAAGAGAAGGTCGAAGGCGTAGAAGATCATCCTGTCAGGACGCCGTTCCGACAGCGCCTGTTGCAGTGCCGAGAAGGAGGACTGGCCTCCCTCGGCCAGCACCACCACCTCGCCATCGATCAGGGCGGTGTCGCAATCGAGTGGCTCGAGGGCTTTCGCGACGCTGTCGAACTTCGGGGTCCAGTCGAGACCGGTGCGCGTGAGCAGACGAACCTTGCCGCCGTCGAGACGGGCCTGCAGGCGATAGCCGTCGAACTTCACCTCATGCACCCATTCCTCGCCTTCGGGCGGTGAGCTGGCCAACGTCGCCAGGCAAGGCGGCACGAAATCCGGCAATTCGGCGCTGCCCGCCGCACGCTTCGATCGCGCCTTTGTCTTGGCAGGGGCTGCCTTGATGCGCGGTTTCGATCGGGCGGTCTTGCCTGCAGCGATCTCCTCGATGGTGAGGCCCGACTTCACCGATTCCGGCGCATCCGCGACAATATCCTCGCCGGGGCGGGCCGCGGCGTCGTCGGCTTTGATGAGCAGCCAGTTCTCGGTCCGCTCGCCGGCCCGCGGCTTGAGACGCACCAGATGCCAGTGGCCGTTGAGCCTGCCGCCCTTCAACTCGAAGCTGATGTGGCCCTTCCTCATGCCGAAGTCGGCGTCGAACTCCGGAACCCATGTGCCCTCATCCCAGACGATGACCGCGCCAGCCCCATACTCCCCCTTCGGAATGTTGCCTTCGAACGAGGCGTAGTCGAGCGGATGGTCCTCGACATGGACAGCCAGCCGCTTCTCGGAAGGGTCGAGACTGGGACCGCGGGTGACGGCCCAGCTCCACAGCACGCCGTCGTGCTCCAGCCGCAGGTCGTAGTGGAGCCGTGTCGCGGCATGCTTGTGCACCACGAAGATGCCGCCGTTCGACCGCGACCTTGCGCGCGCCTTTCCGGAGGGTTCCTTCGTCTTGCGGAAGTCGCGCTTGGCGCGATAGGCCTCGAGCCGCTCCATGCCGTCGACTACCGGGCCTTGTCGCCGCGCGACCGTGAGGCGGTACCCTTGCTGCTAGCCTTGGGGGACGCCCGGCGTCCGGAAGACGCAGGCTTGCCTTTGTCGTCATCCTCGCCGGCAAGGCTCTTCTTCAGCGCGTCGAACAGGTTGACGACGTTGGAGGGCTTGTCGGGCTCAGCCTTCACGATGCGAGGCTTGTGGCCGGATTTCCTCGCCTTGACGAGCTTCAGCAGGGCGTTCGCGTACTCGTCCTCGAAGTCCTTGGGATCGAACTTTCCCATCTTCTTGTCGATGTAGCTGGTCGCCATCTCCACCATGTCGGCATCGGGCTTGTCGTCCGGAATATCCTCGAAGATGCTGTCGGGCTGGCGCACGGTCATGTCATAGCGCAGCGTCGTGAGCAGCATGCCCTTGCCGAACGCCTCGATGACCGCCGGCCGCTCACGGCGATAGAGCACGATGCTCGAGAGCCCCGCCATCTTGCGCTTCTCCAGCGCCTCGCGGATCACGGCGAACGCCTCCTCGGAAACCTTGTCGCCGGGGGTTAGATAGTAGGGCGTGTCGAGGTAGATCGGGTCGATGCTCGACTTGTTCACGAAGGTGTCGATCGCCAGCGTGTGCGAGGACTCGATCTGCACCGCCTCGATATCGTCGTCCTCGATGAGCAGGAACCCGTCCTCGCCGGTTTCGTAGCCGCGTACCTCCTCGCCTTCCTTGATCGGCTTGCTCGTGTCGGCGTCGACATACTGCCGCTTGACCCTGTTGCCGGTTTCCCGGTTGAGGATGCGGAACGAAACCTTCTCGCCCTGGGTAATTGCGCTGGACAACTCGACCGCGCATGTCACCAGCGACAGTTTCAGATACCCTTTCCAGGCTGGACGCGGCGCCATTGGCCGAACTCCCCTACCGGATACTGTTACAGACTGTCGCCTTGCACTGCGACAGGGGGCAAAACGCCAGCGATCGTACACGGTTCCAGCCGCGAAGTCGTGTGCAACCTCCCGTCAAGCGGGAATCGTCTTCTGGGCGGGCTTCCGGAAGTCCGGATCGAGCGGGGTCGGCTCTGGGCTGGAAGTACATGGGTTTCTCGATGTGCCGCGATGTACCCTCAGTAGGTCTCGCATTTGCGGCGTGCCTGGAAGATCAGCCAGGACCCTCACGCAGGCGGCCGGGGCGTGCCGAATGGGCCGTTGGGTCAAGCACTCCAGCTTGGACGGCTGCGCACCCGCTGCAGCCAGGCCGCCACATGTCGTGTGTCGCCAGGCACGTTCATCCCGAAGAAGTCGCCGAGCCAGGCGACCACGCCCGCGGTGATGTCGGCGACCGAGAAGAAGTCTCCGGCGAGGAACGGACGCCCGTCCGCCAGCTCGCGGTCGAGCCAGCGCCACTTCTGCGGCGCCAGTTCGCGCTGCGTCTCGGCGAAGGCCGGAAACTGGGTGAGGCGCTCCGCGAACATCGGATCAGAGTGGAGCGCGACGTTGCCGACGGTGCCGAACAGCTCGATCTCGGCCCGGCGGTTCCACATCTCGACCCTGGCCCGCTCCAGCGCCGTGCGTCCAAACAGCGCCGGCTCCGGGTGCAGTTCCTCCAGATAGCGGCAGATGGCGATGCTCTCTGTGATCACCGCGCCGTCGTCGAGCTCCAGCACCGGGATCTGTCCGAGCGAGTTCAGCTTCAGGAACTCCCGCGATTTGTGCTCGCCCTTCATCAGGTCGACCTCTACCAGAGGCAGGTCGATGCCCTTCTCCGCCATGAAGATGCGTACGCGATAGGAATTCGGCCCGATGCCGCAATGAAGTTTCATTGTCTTCCTCCAGATGTAGAGTGGCTCAGGCCGCAGCGCGGCCGCGGTCCAGCTCGTCCCCCAGCTGGTCGAGCATGTGGCTCCAGCCGGCCTGATGGTTCTCGGGAACGTCCTGGCCGTCGAGGAACACGCCCTGTTCCGTCATCACCATCCTGCAGCCGCTGCCGGCCGGGTGGAACTCGAGCGTGAGCACTCCCACGAACAGCAGCTTGTCGCCTTCCGTCATCTGCCCGGTCGAGACGATCCGCTCGTCCTGCAGGATGTCCTCGTAGCGGGTGCGGTTGAAATAGACGGGACCGCCTGCCGGCCCGAACCGGGTCACATCTCCACCGCCGACCCTGAACTCGAAACGGTCGAAGCTCATGTCCCAGTCTTCGCCCGGCGATCCCCACCGCAGCAGCGCCTCCGGATCGGACCATGCAGCGAACACGCGCGATGGCGAGGCGTCGTAGGTGCGCTCGAGCACGATGGTCGAGTGATTGGCGGATCTTGCGGTCATCACGTTCTCCCTTTGCGTTTGTCACCTGCGTCCTGGGTGGCGAGGTAGTCGCCAAGCTTGTCGAGGCGGCGTTCCCAGCTCCGTCGCCTGTCGCTGATCCATTTCTCCGCCCGGCGGAAGGCTTCCGGCTCGATGCGGCAGGTGCGCACGCGACCAACCTTCTCGCTCCGCACCAGGCCGCTCGCCTCCAGCAACTGCAGATGCTGCACGATGGCCGGGAGGGACATGTCGAACGGCTTCGCCAATTCGCTGACCGAGGTCGGCCCCTGCGACAACCGTTCGACCATGTCGCGCCGTGTCGGATCCGAGAGCGCCTGGAACATCAGATCGAGCTGGGCGGTGTCGTGCAGCATATGCGGCTAGGATCTCATTACTGAAGAAGTTGCTTAAGTATTGGGAGGGTGGTATGCCGATGTCAAGCTTAAGCAACTGCTTCAGTGAATTCTCTCGCGCAGGTAGCGCCGTCGCCGTTCGCAGAGAGGTGTCGGGTTTAGGGACGGCAGGCTCGCGCGTCGACAGCTTGAGCACCGCATCAGTCTCCTCTAAACTGATTGCGTTCCAAAAGCAGTATCACGAAACTGCTTGTCAAATGCAATCGGTTTTTCAAGCGAGGCGCTTGTGGCGGATCATGCTCATCGTTCGGGATGCCCGATCAACCTCTCCGTCGAGGTGTTCGGCGACCGCTGGAGCCTGATCGTGCTGCGCGACATGATCTTCGGGGGAAAACGGCATTTCCGCGAGCTGATGCGCTCCTTGGAAGGCATTTCGTCTAACATCCTGGCCGACCGGCTGAGGGCGTTGGTGGAGGCCGGTATGCTGACGAAAGCCAACGATCCGACCCACAAGCAGAAAGCGATCTACAGCCTCACCGAGATGGCGATCGGGTTGGTGCCGATCATGGCGCATCTCGGAGCGTGGGGCCGTCGCTGGCTGCCAGTCAGCGAAGAGCTCGGCATTCGGGCGAAGCTGATGGAGGAGGGCGGCCCGGCGCTTTGGGAAGAATTCATGCAGGATCTGCGCGAGGAGCATCTCGGCGCGCGCCCCTCTGCGAGGCGATGCGGCCCGACTGTGCGTCGACGGCTGCAGGAGGCCTATGAGGAGGTCGTGGCGCGCCAGCGCATTGCCCGCGTGGCCTCAGAAAGTCGCGACTCGGGCATCGTTGACGATTGATCATGCAGCCCTTAATTTAGAATCATTCTAAATTAGGAGTGGGCAGTGCTCTCGCGTGTCTTCGGCTTCGGCCGCCGATCGTTCGATTCCCTTTCGGAACAGGAGATACTCGCGCTTGCGATCTCGTCGGAAGAAGACGGCGCCCGCATCTACCGCGCCTATGCCGACGGCCTCCGCGACCAGTTCCCGAACTCCGCCAAGGTTTTCGATGGCATGGCCGAGGAGGAAGACCGGCACCGCGCGTCGCTGATCGAGCTCCACAGAAAACGCTTCGGCGAGCGCATCCCGCTGATCCGGCGCGAGCACGTGCGCGGTTTCTACGAGCGCAAGCCAGACTGGCTGGTGCGTCCGCTTGGCATAGACAAGGTGCGTTCGCAGGCGGAGGAGATGGAGCGGCAGGCCGAGCGCTTCTACGCCGCAGCGGCAGCCCGCACCGCGGACGCCTCGACCCGCAAGCTGCTGGGCGACCTCGCCGCTGCAGAAAAGGGACACGAGTCGCTGGCGCGGCGGCTGGAGGCGAGGCATGTCCCTGAGGATGTCCAGGTGGAGGAGGCGCATGCCGAACGGCGGCAGTTCATCCTGACCTACGTGCAGCCCGGCCTCGCTGGCCTGATGGACGGTTCTGTTTCCACGCTCGCTCCGATCTTCGCCGCGGCCTTCGCCACCCAGGACACCTGGCAGACCTTTCTGGTTGGCCTTTCCGCATCTGTAGGCGCCGGCATCTCGATGGGTTTCACGGAAGCCGCCCATGACGACGGCAAGTTGTCCGGGCGTGGCTCGCCGGTGAAGCGCGGCCTGGCGTCGGGCATCATGACGGCCGTCGGCGGTCTCGGCCATGCGCTTCCCTATCTCATTCCGCATTTCGCCACCGCCACCGCCATTGCCGTCGCCGTTGTCTTCGTCGAACTCTGGGCGATCGCCTTCATCCAGAACCGCTACATGGAGACGCCTTTCCTGCGCGCCGCCTTCCAGGTTGTGCTGGGCGGGTCGCTTGTGCTGGCGGCAGGCGTTCTGATCGGAAACGCCTGACGCCTCCGATCCTGTGCAGTCCCTTGTCCGGCGGGTTCCAACCGCAGGAGATTTCTCGTACAGGGGCGCAGGCCAGACGCAGGAAGGGCGGCAACGAGATGAGCTTTGTCATTGCAGCGCCGGAGACGGTTTCGCTTCCCGTTGTCGGGACGGCCGACCGCTTCCCGATCCACAGGGTCTATTGCGTCGGCCGCAACTATGCGGCGCACGCCGTCGAGATGGGGCATGATCCCGACCGCGAGCCTCCCTTCTTCTTCCAGAAAAATCCGGACAACCTGTATGCCGGCAGCGAGTTTCCGTATCCGCCGGCCACCAGCGACGTGCATCACGAGGTCGAGCTGCTGGTCGCGTTGAAGGACGGCGGCGTCGACATCCCTCTCGACCGGGCGCTGGATTGCGTGTTCGGCTACGGCGTCGCCTTCGACATGACGCGTCGCGACCTGCAGGCGAAGGCCAAGGACATGGGTCGGCCGTGGGAGGTCGGCAAGGCTTTCGAGCACTCGGCGCCATCCTCGCCCATCGTGCCGGCCACGGCGATCGGGCATCCGGCGCGTGGCGCGATCTGGCTGGACGTCAACGGCGCCCGTCGGCAGACCGGGGACCTCGCGCAGATGATCTGGAAGGTGCCGGAGATGATCTCCTACCTGTCGGGCCTCTTCACGTTGCGTCCGGGAGACGTCATCCTTTCCGGCACCCCTTCCGGCGTCGGTGCGGTGAAGCGCGGCGACCGTCTCAACGCCCATGTAGATGGTGTCGGAGACTTTGAAGTGACCGTCGCCTGACGCCGGAATCCCACGCCGCCAACAGGCAGCCCGATTGCTGCTCGGGCAGATTTCTTCTAACGTTGACCAAACGATAAAAACACCGGGATTGCCCGTAAAACTGTCCAACCAGAGGTGGTCGAATGCCCAACATCGCCAACACGATTTTCGGCGCGCCGTCGCGCCGCACGCTCCTCAAGGCTGCCGGCGCCGGCACGGCGCTTGCCGCACTGGGCGGCCGCGCTTTCGCGCAGGAAAAGCTGAAGGTCGCGGCCATCTATACGGTCCCCTTCGAGCAGCAGTGGGTAAGCCGGCTGCACAAGGCGGCGAACACGGCCAAGGAGCGCGGCGACATCGAGTATGTCGCGACCGAGAACGTGACCAACACCGACTACGAGCGCGTCATGCGCGAATATGCCGAAGCCGGCAACAAGCTGATCCTCGGTGAGGTCTTTGGCGTCGAGGATGCGGCCCGCACCGTCGCCAAGGACTATCCCGATGTGGCCTTCCTGATGGGGTCGAGCTTCAAACCTGATGCGGCTCTGCCGAATTTCGCGACTTTCGACAACTACATCCAGGACGCGTCCTATCTCTCCGGCATCATCGCCGGCGCCATGACCAAGTCGAAGAACATCGGCATGGTCGGCGGCTATCCGATCCCGGAGGTGAACCGGCTGATGAACGCCTTCATGGCCGGCGTGAAGGAGAGCGCGCCGGATACGAAGTTCCAGGTTTCCTTCATCGGCTCGTGGTTCGATCCGCCGAAGGCCAAGGAGACCGCCTTCGCTCAGATCGACGGCGGTGCGGACCTGCTCTACGCCGAGCGTTTCGGGGTTTCCGACGCCGCCAAGGAGAAGGGCGTCCTGGCGATCGGTAACGTGATCGACACGCAGGCCGAATACCCGGATACGGTGGTCGCCTCCGCGCTGTGGCACTTCGAGCCGACGCTCGACCACGCGATCGCGCAGGTGAAGGCCGGGACGTTCAAGGCCGAGGACTACGGCCTCTATTCCTTCATGAAGGCCGGCGGCTGCAGCCTGGCGCCGCTCGGCACCTTCGATGGCAAGGTGCCGGAAGAAGCCAAGGCCAAGGTTGCCGAAAAGGAGAAGGCGATCAAGGACGGCTCCTTCACCGTCGAGATCAACGACGCCGAACCGAAGTCGAGCTAACGCTGACATCCCTCCCCCTTGAGGGGAGGGTGGCCGCGAAGCGGCCGGGTGGGGTCGCCGCGGACGTGCGCCGACCTCATCTTGACCGCAGTCTTGGAAAGAAAGGACGCCGAGCCCTGCCGCACGGACCCCACCCGGCCGCTTCGCGGCCACTCTCCCCTCAAGAGGGAGGGATCAACCCCGTCCTTTGTCTCTCTTCGATCACCAAGCGCTTCGGCGCGCTGACGGCGAACGACGCCATCTCCTTCGAGCTGGCGCGTGGCGAGGTGATCGCCCTGCTCGGTGAGAACGGGGCGGGCAAGACGACGTTGATGAACATCCTGTTCGGCCACTATGTGGCGGACGAGGGAACGGTCGAGGCCTTCGGCAGGCCGTTGCCGCCCGGCGATCCGCGCGCGGCGCTCGACGCTGGCATCGGCATGGTCCACCAGCATTTTACGCTCGCCGAGAACATGACGGTGATGGAGAACATCACGCTCGGCACGCAGCCGCTGTGGCGCGCGCGGCTGGACCGCGGCGCGGCAGCCGGGCGCATCGCCGAACTGTCGAAGGACTTCGGCCTCTCTGTCGATCCTCGTGCTGTCGTCGCCACGCTATCCGTCGGCGAACGGCAGCGCGTCGAAATCCTCAAGGCGCTCTATCGCGACGCGAAGATCCTGATCCTCGACGAGCCGACGGCGGTGCTGACGCCCGCCGAGACCGACGCCTTGTTCCGCACCCTTAAGCTGCTGGTGGCAAAGGGGCTTTCGATCATCTTCATCTCGCACAAGCTGAATGAGGTGATGGCCGTTTCCGACCGCGTGCTGGTGCTACGCGCAGGCAAGCTGTCGGGCGAGCGCCGAACGGCGGAAACCGACCGCCGGGAGCTTGCTGTGCTGATGGTCGGGCAGGAGGTGGCGCCGCCAGAAGTCGCCACCGCCACGCCGGGGGGGCCGCTGCTGGTCCTCGAAAACGTGTCCACGGCCCGCCGCGGGACCGGTGCGGTGCTCGACGGCGTTTCGCTGACGCTTACCGGCGGCGAGATCACGGGTCTGGCGGGCGTGTCGGGCAACGGCCAGGCGGCGCTTGCAGCCCTGCTCGCCGGCACCGAGAAGCCGGTCGCCGGCACGATCCGGGTCGGCGGCAACGCACCGGCCGACTGGTCGCCGCGCGCCGCGCTCGGCGCCGGCATTGCCCGCATCCCCGAGGATCGGCACGCGGTCGGCAGCATCGGCGACATGAGCGTCACCGAAAACGTCATCGGCGAGCGCTATCGCACAGAGCGCTTCAGCCGGCGCGGGTTTCTGGACTGGAAGGCCGCCCGCAGCTTCGCCGAGGAGCTGATCCGCGACTACGACGTCAAGTGTCCGTCGCCCGAGGCGCGCATACGGCTCCTGTCCGGCGGCAACATGCAGAAACTGATCCTCGGCCGGGCGCTCGATCCCGACCCCATCGTCATCCTCGCCAACCAGCCGACGCGCGGCCTCGACGTCGGCGCAGTCGCCTATGTGCACAAGCGCCTGCTCAAGGCGCGGGCGCGGGGCGCCGCCATCCTGCTGATCTCGGAAGACCTGGAAGAGATCCTGGCGCTTTCGGACCGGGTGGTCGTGATGTCGAAGGGGCAGCTTTCGGCGCCGTCGAAGCGTGGCGAGCGGACGGTAAGGGAGTTGGGTGAATTGATGGCGGGACATGCGGAGCAGGCAGCATGAGGTCGATGTGAGCACCCCCATCTGTCCTGCCGGATATTTCCTCCCCACAGGCGGAGATCGGCAGCTTTGGCCACGAGGCGTCCATGCGGCTTGAACCGAAACCCGCGCCGTCGCTAGGCAAGCTTTTGCTATATCCGGTGGCGGCGATCCTCGTCACCATCGTCATTGCCTCGCTGCTGGTTCTGGCGGCAGGCGCATCGCCTTTCAACGTCTTCTACCTGGTCGCCAAGGGTGCGGCCGGCTCGCAGTTTGCGCTGGTCGAGACGCTGACCCGCGCCACGCCGCTGATCTTCACCGGTCTTGCCGTTGCCGTCGCCTTCCGCGCAAAACTCTGGAACATCGGCGCTGAGGCGCAGCTCTACATCGGCGGAGTGGTGACGGTGGTCCTGGGCACGGGCGCGCTGCCGCTTCCATCCGTCATCCTGCTCCCCGTCATCATGTTGGCCGTGATGGCTGCCGGTGCATTACTGCTCCTCGGACCAGCCGTGCTCAAGACCCGCTTCGGCGTCGACGAGGTGGTCACCACGCTACTGCTCAACTTCATCGTGTTGCTGTTCGTCTCGATGCTGCTCGAAGGCGTGCTGAAGGACCCGATGGGCCTCGGCTGGCCGCAGTCGCAGAAAGTGATCGCCGAGGCGCAACTGCCGCGCATCATCACGGGCAAGCGACTCCACTACGGCTTCGTCGTCGCGCTCGTCGCCGCGGTGGCGGTGTGGGTCGTGATGAAGAAAACCGTGCTGGGCTACGAGATGCGCGCCGTCGGCCACAATCCCGAGGCCGCGCGCTTTCTCGGCATTCCGGTCAACGGCGTGCTGATGAAGACGGCCCTGCTCTCCGGCGGCCTGGCGGCGCTCGCCGGCTTCTCGGAAGTGTCGGGCCTCAAGGGCAACCTGACGCTCGATCTGTCGCCCGGCTTCGGCTACACCGGCATCGTCGTCGCCATGCTGGCCATGCTCAATCCGCTGGGCGTCGTTGCATCTGCGATCTTCGTCGCTGGCATCTTCGTCGGCGCTGACGCCATGAGCCGCGCTGCCGGCGTGCCCAGCTACATCGCCGACGTCATGGTGGCGACGGCGCTACTGACCATGGTGACCGCCATGCTGCTGGTCCGCTACCGGGTGAAGTGGAGATAGGCCATGGATGCCCTCGAAATCCTCTTCACCGCGTCGTTCTGGGTGGCCACGATCCGCATCGCCTCGCCGCTGATCTTCGCCACCATGGGCGAGCTGATCTGCGAGCGCGCCGGCGTGCTCAACCTCGGCATCGAAGGCATCATGACGGTCGGCGCCTTCGCCGGCTGGTTCACCGTCTACTCGGGCGGCGATCTGTGGACCGGCGTCGTCGTCGCCGCGCTTGCTGGCGCTGCCTTCGGCTTCCTGCACGCGACGCTCACGGTGCCGCTCGGCTTGTCGCAGCACGTGGTCGGCATCGGCATCACCCTGCTCGCTACCAGCCTCACCTATTTCGTCTATCGCCTTGCGCTGCCGGAAGTCACCTCGCCGCCCAAGATCGAGCCGTTCCAGCCGCTACCGATCCCAGGCCTTTCGCAGATCCCGGTGGTCGGGGAGGCGCTGTTCTCGCAGACGCCGCTCACCTATCTGGCCTTCGCGACGGTCACCATCGTCGCATGGGTGCTCTACCGAACGCCGCTCGGGCTGGCGATCCGCGCCGCCGGCGAAAACCCGTCAGCCGTCGAGGCCCAGGGCATCTCCGTCACCGGCATTCGGATGGGCGCCGTGATGGCGGGCAGCGCGCTGATGGCGGTCGGCGGGGCGTTCCTTACGATGTCGGCGTTCAACTCGTTCTTCTTCGAGATGATCAACGGTCGCGGCTGGATCTGCATCGCGCTGGTCGTGTTCGGCTCGTGGCGGCCCGGCAAGGCGCTGGTCGGCGCCATCCTTTTTGCCGCATTCGACGCCTACCAGATCCGCCTGCAGCAACTTTCCGGCGGCATCGTGCCCTACCAGGTCTTCCTGATGATGCCCTACATCCTGTCGATCGCAGCGCTCGTGCTGGTTGCCCGCCGGGCGACCTATCCCAAGGCGCTGATGGTCCCCTATCAGAAAGGCGAGAGATGAGTTTTGACCTGATCGTCAAGGGCGGCACGCTGCCCGACGGCACGATCGCCGACATCGGCATCCGCGGCGAGACGATTGCAGCGATCGAGCCCACCCTGGCGGCCGAAGCCGGGCGTGTGATCGACGCCACCGGCGACCTCGTCTCGCCGCCCTTCGTCGATCCGCATTTCCACATGGACGCGACGCTCAGCTACGGCATCCCGCGCATCAACGCGTCCGGCACTTTGCTCGAAGGCATCGCGCTGTGGGGCGAACTCAAGCAGGTGATGACCCTCGAGGAGGTGCGTGACCGGGCGCTCGCCTATTGCGACTGGGCCGTGTCGATGGGCCTGCTTGCCATCCGTACCCATGTCGACACCTGCGACGACCGCCTGCTCGGCGTGGAAGCCTTGCTGGAGGTGCGCAAGCAGGTCGCGCCCTGCATCGACCTGCAGCTCGTCGCCTTCCCTCAGGACGGGCTCTACCGCGATCCGACTGCGCGAGAGAATACCATCCGTGCGCTCGACATGGGCGTCGAGATTGTCGGCGGCATTCCGCATTTCGAGCGGACCATGGCCGACGGCACGCGCTCGGTCACGGAACTTTGCGAACTGGCCGCGGAACGCGGGTTGATGGTCGATCTGCATTGCGACGAGACCGACGACCCGCATTCGCGCCACATCGAGCAGCTCGCCTACGAGACGCAGCGCCTCGGCCTGCAGGGCAGGGCGGCCGGCTCGCACTGCACGTCCATGCATTCGATGGACAACTACTACGTCTCAAAACTCTTGCCGCTGATCGCCGAGGCGGACGTGTCGATCATCCCGAACCCGCTGATCAACATCATGCTGCAGGGACGCCACGACACTTTTCCCAAGCGTCGCGGCCTCACCCGCGTCAAGGAGATGCAGGCGCTGGGCATCCGTGTCGGCTGGGGCCAGGACTGCGTGCTCGACCCCTGGTATTCGCTGGGTACGGCCGACATGCTCGACGTCGCCTTCATGGGCCTGCATGTGGCGCAGATGTCGTCGCCGGCGGACATGGCCAAGTGCTTCGACATGGTCACCAACGTGAACGCGCGCATCATGGGCCTGGACCATCTCGGCCTCGCGGTCGGCAAGCGCGCCAGCCTCGTCGTGCTCGACGCCGGCAACCCGATCGAGGCGGTTCGGCTGCGGCCCGACCGTCTCTGCGTGGTATCGCGCGGCAAGGTGGTGTCGGAGCGGCCGAAGCGGGATGCGGCGCTTTCGATCGCGGGCCGGCCGGCGACGATAAACCGCCGGCACAGAGTTGCCGATTAACCCATCGCGCAATGCCGCTGGATAGGCTTAGCTTGGTCGGTCCCCAGCCCAGCCGCAATCACTGAAGCGCGCTGGTACAGCAATCTCGCATGGGAATTGTCCCTTCGGTGCGCTAGGAATCATGCGCAACGGAGGAGTGAGGCATGCGGCAGTGCTGGCGCTGGTTTGGCGAGAATGACCCGGTCACGCTCGACCATGTGAAGCAGGCGGGAGCGGTGGGCATCGTCTCGGCGCTTCATCACATCTACGACGGTTCCGCCTGGTCCCGGCACGAAGTCGACGTCCAGCACGACCGCATCAGGGCAGCAGGACTTACCTGGGACGTCGTCGAGAGCATCCCGGTTCGCAATGAGATCAAGATCGCCGACGGCAGGCGGACCGCCGCCGTCGACAGCTGGAAGGACTCCCTGCGGGCCGTTGCGGAGACGGGCGTGAAAGCGGTCTGCTACAACTTCATGCCGGTGGTGGACTGGACCCGCACCGACTTGAGATACGCCCTGCCGACGACCGGCCTGGCGCTGCGCTTCGACGCGGTCGATTTCGCCGCCTACGATATCTTTGTCCTCCAGCGCCCGGATGCCGCTGCCTCCTATCCAGCCGCGCGCGTGGCCGAGGCCGAGACGCAGCTGAAGGAACTGAGCGATGATCGTATCGCGCTGATCGAAAGGAACCTGATCGCCGGCCTTCCGGCATCCGAGCGCCAGTACGACCGCGCCTCGTTCAAGGACGCGCTGCTCGACTACGCCACGATGACCGACGACGAACTGCGCGGCAATCTGGCCAGCTTCCTGCGCGAGGTTGTGCCGGTCGCCGAAGAACTCGGCGTGCGCCTCTGCATCCACCCCGACGATCCGCCGTTCTCGCTGTTCGGCATGCCTCGCGTCGTCTCGACCGCGGCGGACGTGCGCTTCATCCTCTCTGTCGCGGACACGCCGGCGAACGGCCTGACCTTCTGCACCGGCTCCTACGGCGTGCGCGCCGACAACGACCTCGTCGCCATGATCGGTGAGTTCGGCGGCCGCATCCACTTCACCCACCTTCGCAACGTCACCCGCGAGCCTGATGGCTCGTTCTACGAAGCTGAGCACCTGGAGGGCTCGACCGACATGGTGGCGGTCATCGATGCGCTGCTGGCCGAGGAGCAGAAGCGCAAGGACGCCGGCCGCACCGACTGGATGATCCCGATGCGCCCTGACCACGGCCACCTGCTGGCCGACGACATCGGCAAGGCACGGATCAACCCGGGCTATTCCCTGATCGGCCGCCTCAAGGGCTTGGGCGAACTCAGGGGCGTCATGCGCGCGACGGCCGCGATCAAATATCCCGGCCTGGGGCTGCACTGAGCGCTACGCCACGAACCCGACCTTCTTGTGGGTGCCATCGCAGAACGGCTTGTTCTGCGACTGCCCGCAGCGGCAGAGAAACGCCTTGGTGGTGCGATCCACGGTTCGGCCGGTGCCCGTGACGATCTCCAGGTTGCCTTCGATCTTCAGGCAGCCGTTCGACTGCGGCGTAACATTGACCGGCCCGCTGCGAGCTTCGAGCGCCTGCGACTCCTTCGACACGGGCTCACCTGTCGCCTGAAAACCGGACTTACTGTGGCTGCCGTCGCAGAACGGCTTGTTCTGGGATGCGCCGCACCGGCAGAGCGTCGCGCGATAGGATTGCTCGCCGTTGATCTCGAGTTCGGCATGGAAGGCAAGCGGTCCGTTCTCGCGCAGGCGCACCGTGTTGACGACGGGCGGCTGCTCCTGCGGCCCGCCGTCCTTGCGCCGATAGGTGATGGCGCCCGACGGACAGCTTTCGGCCACGGCCACGATGGCCTCGACGGAGGCTGCCTCGGGATGGATCCATTCGCCCGGCGCGTTAGGCACGAAGACCTCGGGATGCCCGAGCACGCAGTTGCGGGAATGGATGCAGCGGTGACCGTCGAAACCGATATCGACCTTTTCGCCTTCCACGAGATGCACGGTCATGGGTATGCTCCTCAGCCCTGCTCAGGACGATCTTAGCACGATCGGAGGGGCGGTGAACGCACCGCTATGCGACACGATATAAGCGGACTATACTTGTCAGGAATTGCGGCGACGGGAGACACCTGCATGATCCGGCTCAACTTCGTCCTGGCGTTCGGGCTGATCGTGCTGGCGGGCTGCACGACCATGACGCCGGAGGAACGGCGCGCCGCCGATGAAGCCAAGTGCCGATCCTACGGGTTCAAGACGCGTAACGACGCCTTCGCCGAATGCCTGCAGAGGATCGACCTCGACAGGCGCGCCGACCGTCGCGCCGATGAAATCGCCTTCTCGCGCTACGATCCCTGGTACTATCGACCGGGGATGTTCTACGCGCGGCCTGTCCCGTCAACGGCGGAGGAACGGCCGCTGTCTCGCTGACGCCGTTTCGCGTTTGCCGCGAAAGTGGCACAACGCCACATAGACGTGAGGGTTCTTGCGTGTCCCAGCGCCAAGGCGTAGCGGCTAGCGGGATCCACTGCCCTTTTCGGAAATCTCGAAGTGTCTCTCCTGCCGAATGCGCTGACGTCGCGCTCGAATGTCGTCGTCCTTGGCATCCTGCTGATGCTGCTCGGCGACTTCATGTTCGCGCTCAACGATGCGATGGGCAAATGGCTGGTCGCGACATTCTCGGTCGGCCAGGTGGTATTCATCCGCTCGATCGGCGCCTTTTTCGTGCTCGGGCCAATGATCGCGAAGCAGGAAAGGGGGAGCCTGTTTCGCCTGGAGCGCCCAGGTCTCCAGGTGCTGCGCGTGGTGTGCGCCACCGCGGATACCGCCTTCTTCTACGCAGCCGTCGTCTATCTGCCTCTTGCCGACGTCATGAGCTTCTACATGGCGGGGCCGATCTATGTCGCCGCCATGTCGCATTTCCTGCTGGGCGAGCGGGTCCGCTGGCGGCGCTGGGCGGCCATCCTGCTCGGCTTCTGCGGTGTCCTCATCATGCTCAAGCCGTCGTCGGCTGCGCTGTCGCTGTCGTCGGCCTACGCGCTGGTGGGCTCCATCACCTTTGCTCTGGTCATCATCCTGAGCCGCAAATTGCGCGGGACGAGCGACACCTCGCTGGTGACATGGCAGACGATCGGCGCGCTCGTGGTGGGCGCTGTCATGATGATCGGCAACTGGACGACGCCCTCCGGGCTCGACCTCGGCGCGATGCTGCTGCTCGGCGCCGTCTCCTGCATCGCCCACCTGTTGATCACTCGCGCACTGAAGCTGGCGCCGGCCTCGACGCTGGCGCCGCTCCACTACACGCTGCTGCTGTGGGCCGTGGTGTTCGGCATCATCTTCTTCGGCGACGTGCCGGGGCCGCGCATCCTGATCGGTTCGGCGATCATCGTCCTGGCCGGGCTCTTCATCTTCCATCGCCAGAAGGTGGTTTCCGAAGTGCCCGAGGAATCGGTGAAGACGACGGTGCCGTGAGGGGAATGGGAGCCTACCCCTTCGCCACCGCCTTCAGGTGCCGGGCGAAATCCTTCGTCTCCATCAGCGCCTTGCAACGGGCGAAGCGGCCGTCGGCATAGGCCCGGAAGTCATCGGCCGTGTTCTTGTTGGCGAGCTGGATCAGGCCCCACAGGGTCCAGAGCAGGTCGCACATCGCCTTGTAGATGACGATGCGGCCGAGCTCGGCGGGCCTCGCCTCGCCGCCGAAATAGGCGCGGATCATCTCCTCGTCCTGGGCCTCGTCGAACTTCGCTTCGACCGACAGGTCGCCGAGATCCCACATCGGGTCGTTCATGCCGGAATACTCCCAGTCGACGATCCACATGCGTTCGCCGCTGTCGAGGAAGTTCTCGCAGAGCGGGTCGCAATGGCACGCGGCGAGCGGCGCGGGATGTGCGGAGAGCGCGGTGCGGACGTCCTCGGCCTCGCGCACGACGTCGTGATAGCCGCGGGGCAGCGCCACATCCTTCGTCGACAGCACCTTTAGGTAGTCGTCGATCATGGCGAAGAGTTCGAAACGGAACGGGAACACCGCACCGGAGCTGTGCAGGGTGCGGAAGGCCTCTGCCGCTCGCGCCGGCGCGCCGTCGTTGAGCTTGAACGCCGCCGGCGACATCGTCTGCGCCCCGGCGATGAAGCGGGTCACCATCACGCCGGCGTCGTCGAAATGAAGCACCTCCGGGCTGACGCCGGCCCTCGCGGCCTCATGCGCTGCGACCTTCTCGTGTGCGCGGTTGATATACTCCTCCGTCCCCTTGCCGGGAATGCGCAGGCAATAGTCCCCGACCTGGAACACGCGGTTGGTGAGGCCGCCAAGGCGCGTCACCGGACCTTTATGATTTCTGAGCAGCGGAACTGCGGCCAGCGCTTCTCGAACGTCTTCCTTCTCCAGCATCCGCGCTCCCCTCATGCCGTCGGAATGACGGTTCCACAGTTTTTGCTGTTTGGCTATGATTCCCTCCACACCGCAAGAGGGTCGAGGGAGCAACATGGCCAAGGCACATCACGAGGGAGCGCTGGGCGCCGTCTACAACGCCGAAGGGCCGCAGGAGGTCGCCGCCCTCTACGACCGCTGGGCCGAGACCTATGACGCCGACATGTCCGCCGCAGGCTACCGGCACCCGACGATCTGCCTCGCGCTGCTGGCGCGTCATCTGCCGCGCGGGGCATCCCCTGTACTGGATGCCGGGGCCGGCACGGGATTGATCGGCGAATGGCTTGGCATCATGGGCTACCCGCACGTGGAGGCGCTCGACATCTCCGAGGGAATGCTTGCGCAAGCTGCCCGCCGGGGCGCCTACGCGGCGCTCCATCGGTTGGCGCTCGGCGGGCCGCTACCCTTCCCGGACGCCCATTTTGGAGGGATCGTTTCGGCGGGAGTCTTTACCTCGGGCCATGTCGGCGCCGAGGGACTGGACGAACTCTTGCGCATCTGCCGCCCCGGCGGCGTCATCGTGCTGACCGTCAAGAACACGCTATGGGAAAGTGGCTTCGCCGACCGCGTCGCCGAACTGGAGGCAGCAGGCAACGTGTCCCGCGCCGAGGAGACGATGCCCTATGTATCGATGCCCGGCGAGGTTGGCACGGTGCCCAGCCGGGGACTGGTGTTGCGGGTAAAATAGGTTTGCCGTTGATTAATGGGGCGGTTGACGACCGGGAAAATCAGCCCTTCACCCGTTCACCGCTGGGATCATAGAGCGGCTCCAGATGGATCGTCGCTTGCGTCCGTTCCATCGCCACGACGAGCTCATAGTCGCCGGTGGCGAGGTACTCGTCGCTGACGCCCTCGGCGTTGCGCACGTAGCCGTAGCCGATGTTCTTGCCGACCGTGTAACCGAAGCCGCCGCTGGTGAGGTAGCCAACGGGCTCCCCGTTCCTGAGGATCGTTTCACGTCCGACCAGCACGATGTCCGGATCGTCGACGGTGAAACCGGCGAACCGTTTCGTGAGCACAGCGCCGTTGATCGTCTCCAGCGCCCGGCGACCGAGGAAGTCGGTGTTCTTGCGCAGCTTCACCGCCCAGCCAAGCCCCGCCTCGAGCGGCGTGTCGTTCGGAGTGATGTCGGCGCCCCAGGCGCGATATCCCTTCTCCAGCCGCAGCGATTCCAGGGCGCGATAGCCGACCGGCCGGATGCCGAACAGCTTGCCGGCCGCCATCAGCGCATCGAACACCTCCCCCGTCGCTTTGATCGGCACGTGCAGTTCCCAGCCGAGTTCGCCGACATAGGTGACGCGAAGCGCGCGCACACTGTGGCCTCCGATGTCGATTTCGCGGACGTGCGCGAACGGGAAGGCTGCGTTCGAAACGTCGGCCTTGGTCACTGACTGGAGCACCTTGCGCGCGCTCGGTCCCATCAAGGACAGCGTGCCGAACGCTTCCGTCACGTCGGCCACCGAAACCTGCATTTCGGATCCGATATGATCCTTTATCCAGGCGAGGTCGTGGGTTCGGAACCCGGTGCCCGTGACGACATAGAAATGCTCCTCGCCGAGCCGCGCGACGGTCAGGTCGGCCTCGATGCCGCCGCGCGTGTTGAGGAGCTGCGTGTAGGTCAGGCGTCCGACGGGCTTCGAAACGTCATTGGCGCAGATCCAGTCGAGCACGCGCAATGCGTCCGGCCCGGTCAGCTCGTACTTGGAGAACGAGGACTGGTCGAAGATCCCGACCGCCTCGCGTACGTGGCGATGCTCGTCGCCGACGGGGCGGAACCAGTTCTGGCGGCTCATGGAATAGACGTCCTCGGCGTCGATGCCGTTCGGCGCGAACCAGTTCGGCCGCTCCCACCCGAGCTTGGAGCCGAACACGGCGCGATGCGCCGTCAGCCTGTCGTAGAGCGGCGACACGATCGCGGGACGGCCCGACAGGTATTCCTCGTGCGGGAAGGCGACGGTGTAGTGCTTGCCATAGGCTTCCAGCGTGCGGTCGCGCACCCATTGCCGGTCGCGGTGGAGGCCCGAGAAGCGCCGGATGTCGACCACCCACAGGTCGAGCGGCGCCTCGTCGTCGACGACCCACTGCGCCAGCACCCAGCCGGCGCCGCCGCCTGATGCGATGCCGAAGGCGTTGAAGCCTGCGCCGACGAACATGTTGGCGCATTCCGGCGCTGCGCCGAGGATGAAGTTGCCGTCGGGCGTAAAACTCTCCGGCCCGTTGATCATCCGCTTGACGCCGACGCGTTCCAGCGCGGGCACGCGGGCGATGGCCTGCGTCATGTGCTGCTCGAAATGGTCGTAGTCGTCGTCGAAGAGGCGGAACTCCCAGTCGCCGGGCACGTCGCCGCCGGGCAGTCCCGTGTCCCAGGCGATCGGGTCGGGCTCGTAGCCGCCCATCACCAGCCCGCCGACCTCCTCCTTGAAATATGTGCGGCGGTCAGGGTCGCGGATCGTCGGCGCATCGCTCGCCAGCCCATCAATCTTCTCTGTAATGATGTATTGATGTTTTACGGGCTGCAGCGGCACGCTGACGCCGGCCATGGCGCCGACCTGCCGGGCCCATTGACCCGCGCAATTCACCACCTTCTCGCAGGCGATCTCGCCCTTGTCCGTCTGTACGGCGGTGATGCGGCCGTCCTTCATCGCAAAGCCAATAACACGCACGTTCTCGAAGAGCTTTGCGCCGTGCATGCGCGCGCCCTTGGCGAGCGACTGCGTGATGTCGGAAGGACTGGCCTGGCCGTCGGTCGGCAGCCACGACGCGCCGACCAGATCGCCCGTCTCCATCAGCGGCCACATCGCCTTCACTTCGGCCGGCGTCAGCAGCGCCATGTCCATGCCGAAGCTCTTGGCGGTGGTCGCCAGCCGGCGGAACTCCGTCCAGCGGTCCTCGTTGGTCGCCAGCCGCAGGCAGCCGGTCATCTTCCAGCCCGTCGCCAGTCCTGTCTCTGCGTCGAGCCGCTTGTAGAGGTCGACCGAGTACTTCAGCACCCGTGTGATGGAGGCCGAGGAGCGCAATTGCCCGACGAGGCCGGCGGCGTGCCACGTCGAACCCGATGTCAGCTTGCCCTGCTCGAGCAGGATGACGTCCGCCTTGTGGTCGCGCGCCAGGTGGTACGCGGTGGAGCAGCCGATGATGCCGCCGCCGATCACGACGATGGCGGCATGGCTTGGCAGGGTCATGATGTTTCCGTCCCGTATCTCGTTCTGTAGGCGTCGAGCGCTTCCGCCAGCCGCACCAGATTCTCGTTGGTGTAGGCGATGTAGTCGGCGCCCGGCGCGTCGAGGTGGATTTCCGAGACCATGCTCCACATGGCCTCGCGGAGAAGCGACGCGCATTGCATCGCAGCCTGCGCCTTGCGGATCGCGGCGTTGGGCGCGTGGCCGAAGTATGCCGTGAGCAGCAGATCGGACTGAGCTTCGTCCATCCCCGCGTTGGAAGCTGCGCCGGCGAGGTCGAACATGGCCGTGTTGAAGCCCGCATATTCGAAGTCGATCAGCCAGAGACGATCGCCGTCGTCGAGAAAATTTGCCGGCAAAAGATCGTTGTGGCCGAAGACCACCGGGAGCGGCGCCTGGGCGCGCTCGAGCTGCTCGGCGAGCGAGAGATATCCGGGGAGCTCGGCCGTCATCCGGCTTCCGTCGGTCTGAAGCGTCCGGGCATAGTCGCGGATGACATGGAATACCCAGAACATGAAGCCGGGCCCCGACACGTGCCGCGGCATCTCGTGGTGAAAGCGGTGCACGAGGCGTGCAATGGGTTCGACATTCGCGCGCACGTCCTCGGCCGTGAACGTCCTGGCGCCGAGATATTCGGTCACCAGCACGCCGCTCTCGGAATAATGCACCGCCGGCGCGAGCCCTGCGGCGTGGGCGGCGCGCGCCGTCATCGCCTCGCGGCTTCGCAGCACATGATGGAAGGGGTAGTCCCTGCCAAGACGCACGACGTGGCGGCCGGCGGCGTCCTTCACCAGGAAGTTGGCATTGCTCAGACCACCCGCCAGCGGCGCGATCTCGATGCTGCCGTTCCAGCAGGGCAGGGCGCGGATGCGGTCGTGGATGGTCGGCTGGGAGGCGGCCGAAACGTTCATGATGCAAGCCCCAGCCTTGCTTTCAGACGACCAGCTCCCGCCGAGATCAGCCGGTCGGCGATGATGGCGATGAAGGCGACTGCCAGGCCGGCGACGATGCCGCGCCCGGTGTCCGCCTTGGTCAGCGCGATGTAGACCTCCTGTCCGAGGTCGCGGGTTCCGACCAGCGCGGTGATGACCAGCATCGACAGGGCGAACATGATGGTCTGGTTGAGGCCGAGCAGGATTTCGGGAAAGGCCAGCTTCAGCTTGATCTTGGTGAGCAGCTGCCTGTCCGTGCAGCCCATCGCCCGCCCCGCCTCGATGAGCAGCGGGTCGACCTTCTGGATGCCGAGTACGGTGTAGCGGATGGCCGGCGCCACGGCGTAGGCGACGATGGCGATCATGGCGGTGAAATCGCCGACGCGAAACAGCATGACGACCGGCATCAGGTAGACGAAGGACGGCAGCGTCTGCAGGGTGTCGATGATCACCTGCACCCAGCGCCAGAGACGCTCGCGCTCGGCGGCAAGGATGCCCACCGGGACGCCGATCAACGTCGCGATGAGGACCGAGATGCCGCAGAGATAGACGGTGATCGTCGCCTTCTCCCACTGGCCGGTGGCGGCGATGAGCAGCGACAGCAATCCGGCTGTCGTGGCAAGCCGCCAGCCGCCGAGCCGCCAGCCGGTAAAGGCAAGGAAACCCACGACGCCTGCCCAGGGCAGGTCGCCGAGCAAGCGCTTGAACGGCACCAGCACGTTGAGAAGGACGGCGTTCTTCGTCGCTTCCAGGGTGTCGAAGAAGTTGATGTTGATCCACTTCACGACCTCGTCCCAGAAACTGCCGGTCGAGACCTGCAGCGCCGCGGGATAGGTCTGCACGGCCGGCGCGACCACTCCGACAATACCTGTGACTAGGATGAGCACGAGCGCCGCCAGCGTGTAGGGATGCCTTGCGGCAAAGCCCGCGCCGGCATCGGGCTGCGGCGCACGCTCCTTCGATGCAAAAGCCTGGCTCAGCCGGTCGAGCGCGATGGCAAGCGCGACGATCGCCAGGCCCGCCTCCAGCCCGGCGCCGATCTGGAGCCGCCGCAAGGCTGCGAGCACGTCGAACCCCAGCCCCCCGGCGCCGATCATGGAGGCGATGATCACCATGTTGAGCGACAGCATGATCACCTGGTTGACGCCAACCATCAGGCTGTCCTTGGCCGAGGGCACCAGGACCCGCCACGTCATCTGCCGGCGTGTGCAGCCGATCATGCGTCCGAGGTCGGTCACCTCCGACGGCACCCCGCGCAACGCCAGCGTCGTGATGCGCGTCATCGGCGGCATGGCATAGATGACCGTCGCCAGCACCGCGGCAGTCGGCCCGAAGCCGAAAAGCACGAGAATGGGGACCAGATAGGCGAAGACTGGAATCGTCTGCATCAGGTCGAGAAGCGGCGTGATCGCCTTTTCCACGCGCGGCCACCGGTACGCGGCGATGCCGAGCAGCAGGCCGCCGATCACGCCGATCGGCACGGCGACGAGGATCGAGGCGAGCGTCACCATGGCGCTCGACCATTGGCCGAAGACGGCGAGGAAAAGGAAGCAGCCGCCGGCGAGAAGCGCCAGCCTGCGGCCCCCGGCGTAGTAGCCGAGCATGGCCACGATGGCGACCACAGCGACCCACGACAGGGGCGGCAGCACCTGGACGGCGCTCGATCCCTCGCCGGACAGCAAGCCGGTCGACAGCAGGCCGAGCGCGATCCGGTAGGGGGCGTCGACCACTTCCGCGATGAAGCGCGTCAGTTCCTTGAAGGTGAACAGCCCGAAGTTCGCTTCGTTGACGAGCCACTTCATGAGGTCGCCAATCCACCGCGCCGCCGGGATCTGCCAGGCCTTCGGGAAGTCGAAGGCCCAGGGCAGGAGCCCCTTGCCGGCCTGCCAGACGATGATGAAGGCGATGCCGGCGATGAGCCAGGGAACCGATGCCGGACCGATTAGACGCGGCGCGATTGGGCGGCGGGCAGCGATGACGGGGGCAATCATCGCCGAGCCCCGGCTCCGGAGCCGCTTCGTGCGCTGGCACGCCCCGCTGGCCTGCCGGCCATCTCCCCCACAAGGGAGGAGATTGCGCGTGATGAGCCCTGCGCCAGTCCGGAAACGTTGGCGATCGGCGAAATCGAATGAGTCAGCCGACATCCCCCCTTGAGGGGGAAACGCTCGGCGGGCCAGAGGGGGGTGTTGCAACACCTACGCATGGTCTATCCCCGCATCATCAGATCGACGACGTCGATGCGGTGCAGGGCGCCGGCGGTGCGGCCGTCAGCGTCCTCGACCCGCAAGATATCGATGCCGGAACGAAACAGCGGGGCCGTGTCGGCCACTGTCGCACGCGCTTTCACCGCCGCGCCGTTCAACCCCGCAGGTGCCGGCTTCATGATCGAGGCGACCTTGATCACCTTCGACTTGGTGACGTTGCGGGTGAATTCGGCGACGTAGGCGGTCGCCGGGCTCAGCACCAGTTCCTCTGGCGTACCGGACTGGACGATCGCGCCGTCCTTCATGATGGCGATGCGGTCGGCGAGGCGGATCGCCTCGTCGAAGTCGTGCGTGATGAAGACGATGGTCTTCTTCAGCACGAATTGCAGGCGCATGAACTCGTCCTGCATCTCGCGGCGGATCAGCGGGTCGAGTGCCGAGAACGGCTCATCGAGGAACCACAGCTCCGGCTCCACCGCAAGCGAGCGGGCGATTCCGACGCGCTGCTGCTGTCCCCCGGACAGTTCGCGCGGGAAGAACGCCTCCTTCCCGCCAAGCCCCACCAACTCGATCATCTTCTGCGCCCGCGCCTCACGCTCCCCGCGCTCGATGCCCTGCACTTCCAGGGGGAATGCGACATTCGCGAGCACGCTCATGTGCGGCAGCAGGGCAAAATTCTGGAAGACCATGCCCATCTGATGGCGGCGGATCTCGATCATCCGGCTTTCGCTCGCCGCCAGCAGGTTCTCGCCGTTGAACACGATCTCGCCCGACGTCGGCTCGATCAGCCGCGACAGGCAGCGCACGAGCGTCGACTTGCCTGAGCCCGACAGCCCCATGATGACGAAGATCTCGCCCGCCTGGACCTCGACATTGACATTTTGCACGGCGCCGACGAGCCCGGCCCGGGCGAGCGCGTCGGGGCCGGGATTGGCGTGCGAGGCGAGGAACTCGCCTGCGCCGCTGCCGAAGATCTTCCAGACATTGCGGCAGACGAGCTTGGACTGATTGGCCATCATCCCGCCGCCATGTGGGAGTGGCCGCCGGCGGTGCCATGCAGCCCGGTTCGGACCTCACGCGCCGCAATGCTCCTCCCGCGAAGGAGGCGGGCATTCCGGCTGCGCCTATCTGACGGACCGAACGACATCGCGCTATTCCAGCAGATCGCTAGCCCTCGGCGCTCCTACTTCTTGAGCCACTTGGACCACGTGGGCTCGTTTGCGGCCATCCACGCCTGCACGACCTCGCTCACCGGCTTGCCGTTGAGGTCGACTTCGGTGATCATCTGCCCCATCTGGTCGTTGTCGATGGTGAAGGCCTTGATCGCCTTGTAGGCGCCCGGCCACTTGTCCTTCACGCCGACCCAGCCGACTTTCCAGATCTCGCCGAAGGGTTTTCCGCAATCATAGAGCGCGTCAGGATTGGAGCCCCATTTGGGGTCGGTGTAGCACTCCTTCGTGTACTCCGGGAATTCGATCCACTCGCCCTTGTACTTGGTTGGCGCCCAATGGGGGGCGTAGATCCAGAGCAGGATCGGCGCCTGCCGCTGGTAGGCGCTCTCGAGCTCGGCGAATAGCGCCGCGTCGGTGCCGGCATGGATCACCTCGAAGGGCAGCCCCAGCGCCTCGACGCGCTCGTCGTCGAATCCGCCCCACGTGACCGGGCCACCAAGGTAGCGGCCCTTCGGCGCAGTCTCCGCTGTCGAGAACGCCTCGGCGCACTTCTCGTCCTTCAGCGCTTCCCAGTTCGGCAGGCCGGGGCATTTCTCCTTCATGTATTCGGGAAACCACCACTCTTCCTTGGCCTTCATGCCGGTAGGGCCGATCACCTCGGTCTTGCCGGTGGCGGTGGAGGCGTCCATGGCGTCCCGCCCGGTCGTCTCCCACATCTCCATGGCTACGTGCAGGTCGCCCGTCTCCAGCCCGGCAAACTGCGCCAGGTAGTCCGCTTGCACGTATTCCACGCTGTATCCGGCCTTCTTCAGCACCTCGCCCATCAGCTCGGTCGTGATGAGCTGGCCGGTCCAGTCGTGGAGGGTCAGCTTGATCGGATCGGTCGATTCCTGCGCCATCGCCGAAGAGCAGGCGAGAGCGGTCGAAACGGTCAACGCCGCAATGGCGCATGTAAGTTTGTGCGACGTGAACAACATGTAGAGCCTCCTGCTCGCAGTGTTGGCCGATCAAGTATCGGCACGCGGCTCTGTCGACCGCTTGTGCCCAGTTCCCGAACACAATGTCTCGCAGCAGGCCAAGACTTGTCAACGCGATGCTGTGGCTTTCTTTGCTTTTTTGCCCGAGTGCGGTTGTCATCCGCCAAATCTGTGAAAATATGCGCCCCACAATGACTTTCCGCCACGCGAGACGACCATGAATCACTCCAAACGCCATGGCGAGATCCTGCGTCTGCTGCAGGAGGAGGGGACGATCACGATCGCCGCGCTTGCCGAAAAGCTCGGCGTCTCCCTGGAAACGGTCCGCCGCGACGTGAAGCCGCTCACCAACGACGGCTCGGTGCTCAAGATGCACGGCGCGATCAGCCTGCCGTCGCTAGCGGGCGAAGCCCCTTTCGAGCGCCGCATGCGTGAGAATGCGGAAGCCAAGCGCGCCATTGCCCGCCTCGTCGCGACGACCATCCAGGACGGCGATTCCGTGATGCTGGACACCGGCACGACGACCAGCTTCCTTGCCCGCGAACTGCTCGGCCACCGGCGGCTCACCGTCATCACCAATTCGTCGGACATCGCCCGCACCCTGGCGACCGTCAACGGCAACAAGGTCTACATGGCCGGCGGCGAACTGCGCAGCGACAGCGGCGCGGCCTTCGGCGCATCCGCCATAGAATTCGTCAGCCGGTTCACGGTCACCCATTCCGTTCTTTCGGTGGGTGCGGTCGACGCCGCCATCGGCATCATGGACTACAATCTGGATGAGGCCGAGTTCGCCCGCATGGTGCTCACCCGTGGCGCTCGCACGGTGGTGGTGACCGATCACACCAAGTTCGGCCGGCACGGGCTGGTGAAGGTCTGCGACTTCAAGGACTTCCAGGAGCTCTACACCGACCACCTGCCGCCCCGCGACGTCGCCGCCGCCCTCGAAGAGGCGGGCGTGCGGGTCATCGTTGCGAACGGCCTCAGGGAGGCTGCGGCGTGAGCATCAGCCATCCCTCCCCCTTGAGGGGAGGGTGGCCGCGAAGCGGTCGGGTGGGGCCGGTCAATGCCGCGCTCGACCTTCCGAAGGCGTCCACTGCTTCCGCCGCGACCCCACCCCGATCCGCTCCGCGGATCGGCCCTCCCCTCAAGGGGGAGGGGAGGCCTAAACGATAGCCACATGGCCTTCACGCTCCGCCAGCTTCAGTTCTTTGTCGCCGTCGCGGAACGTGGCTCGGTGCTGCGCGCGGCCCAGCATCTGTCGATCTCGCAGTCATCCGTCACGGAATCGATCAAGGACCTCGAGCGCGATCTCGGCGTCGAACTCTTCGACCGTCATCCGCGTGGCCTCAACATCACGCACAAGGGCCATCAGTTCCTGCGCCACGCGACCAAGATCCTCGCCTCAGTCTCCGATGCGCGCCGCACCTTTTCCGAGGAGCAGACGGAGGCGGGCCGGCTCCAGCTCGGCGTCACGTCGATGGTCGCCGGCTATGTGCTTTCGGACCTGCTCGCCCGCTACCGGCGCGCATTTCCGGGCGTCGAGATAGGCGCGATCGAGGACAATGGCGACTATCTCGAGCATCTTCTCATCGGCGGCGAACTCGACGTCGCGGTGATGGTCATTTCCAACCTGCGCGACCGCATGGCGCTGCAGGCGGAAATCCTGGAGGTCTCGCCCTACCGCCTGTGGCTGCCGCTCGGTCACCCGCTGTCGTCCGCCGACATCATCGGCATCGACGACATTGCCAGGGAGCCGCTGATCATGCTGACGGTGGACGAAATCGAGGAGAACACCGGCAAGGTGCTCGCCGCCTTTGGCGCACGTCCGCATGTCGCCTTCCGCACGCGTTCGGTGGAGGCGGTTCGCAGTCTGGTGGCGACGGGAGCGGGAATCGCGCTGCTGCCGGACCTCGTCTACCGGCCATGGTCGCTCGAAGGCGATCGCATCGAGTCCCGTGACATTTCCGGGTCGCTGCCCGTCGTGCAGGTCGGCATGGTGTGGCGGCGCGGCTCGGGTCTCTCGCAGGCGGCGCGCGACTTCATCGGCCTTGCCCAATCGCAGCGCACCACGCGGCGCTGAGCTTCCTTCCACGTGCAAAGTTACGCCGCATCGGCAACCGGGGCGGACAATTTCGCGCGCTCCTTGGGCCGGATGGGTCCGCCCGGCAACACCCCCGCGAGCGGGGGACCCTCGACGACGTTGCATAGGGCCCTTCGCCGGCGCTTCGTCCCCGGTCTGGACGCGTCGTTGCACGGAAAAGTATGCGCTGTCGCAGGTATCGGAAAATCCGATACCGATGTTCTGTTTAATCAATTTGCGAAACCTCTAGATTCGTATCACGCTCACATTCAGGGATCACGCTGCCGCCAGAGAGCAGCGCCTCAAATGGGAGATGGCAATCATGAAATCGTTGCTGAAGACCTGTACCGCGATGGCGCTTGCGTTGGGGCTGGCCGGGCAGGCTGTCGCGCAGGTGAAGGAGATCGGGCCTGCCGAGGGACAGCTCACCATCGTCGCATGGCCGGGCTACATCGAGCGCGGCGAGACCGACAAGGCCTTCGACTGGGTGACCAAGTTCGAGGAGGCGTCCGGCTGCAAGGTCAACGTCAAGACCGCCAACACGTCCGACGAGATGGTGGCGCTGATGAACGAGGGCGGCTTCGACCTCGTCACCGCCTCCGGCGACGCCTCGCTGCGCCTCGTCGCTGGCAAGCGGGTTCAGCCGATCAACATCGATCTCATCAAGAGCTGGTCGACGCTCGACGACCGGCTGAAGGACGCGCCGTGGCACACGGTCGACGGCGTCCACTACGGCGTTCCCTACATGTGGGGCCCGAACGTCCTGATGTACAACACCAACGTCTTCAAGGAAGCGCCGAAAAGCTGGAATGTCGTCTTCGAGGAGCAGACGCTGCCCGACGGCAAGTCCAACAAGGGCCGCGTCCAGGCCTATGACGGACCGATCCATATCGCCGACGCCGCGCAGTACCTGATGGCGCACAAGCCTGAACTCGGCATCAAGAGCCCCTACGAACTGAACGACGACCAGTACAAGGCGGCGCTCGACCTGCTGCGCCAGCAGCGCCAGCTCGTCGGCCGCTACTGGCACGACGCCTTCATCCAGATAGACGACTTCAAGAACGAGGGCGTGGTCGCCTCGGGCTCCTGGCCGTTCCAGGTCAACCTGCTGAAGGGCGCGAAGGACCCGGTCGCCTCAGTGTTCCCCGAGGAGGGGGTGACCGGCTGGGCGGACACCACCATGATGCATGTCGATTCCGCCAATCCGAATTGCGCCTACATGTGGATGGAGCATTCTCTGGCCTCCAACCTGCAGAGCGATCTTTCGGTGTGGTTCGGCGCGAACCCGTCTGTCCCGGCGGCCTGCACGGACAAGCGCGGCATGCAGACCGCCGAGGGCTGCACGGCCAACGGCATGGACAATTTCGACAAGGTCCGGTTCTGGACGACGCCGACCTCGAAATGCGCCAGCCAGAACGACCAGTGCGTGCCCTACTATCGCTGGGTGTCGGACTATATCGGCGTGATCGGCGGGCGGTAGGCGTTTACCCTCCCCCTGAGGGAGGGTCGACACGAAGCGTCGGGGTGGGGTTGGCTCAGGCGGCCGCGCTACCCCTCCAGCGCCTTCGGCGCGACCTTCCCAAAGAGGGAGGTAGGGCGCGGCTACGCTTGCGCGAATACGGAAGAGCCATGATCCCAGCCGTCTCATTCCAGAAGGTATCGCGCCACTTCGGCCAGGTGCGCGCGGTGGATGTCGTCGACCTCGACATCCGGCCCGGCGAGTTCTTCGCCATGCTCGGTCCCTCGGGTTCCGGCAAGACGACCTGCCTGCGTCTCATCGCCGGCTTCGAGCAGCCGACAGCCGGCCACATCGAGATTTTTGGCGAGCGGGCGGAGGGGGTTCCGCCCTACCGGCGCAACGTGAACACGGTGTTCCAGGACTACGCCCTCTTCCCGCACCTCAACGTGCTCGACAACGTCGCCTACGGGCTGATGGTGAAGGGCGTTGGCAAGGCCGAGCGCGGGCGCGCCGCGGAGGACGCGCTCGCTCTCGTGAAGCTGCCGGGCTACGGCGCGCGCAAGCCCAGCCAGTTGTCCGGCGGCCAGCGCCAGCGCGTCGCGCTTGCCCGTGCGCTGGTCAACCAGCCTAAGGTTCTGCTGCTCGACGAACCGCTCGGCGCGCTCGACCTCAAGCTGCGCGAGCAGATGCAGGAGGAACTGAAGAGCCTGCAGAAGTCGCTGGGCATCACCTTCGTCTTCGTCACCCACGACCAGGGCGAGGCGCTGTCCATGGCCGATCGCGTCGCCGTCTTCAACGACGGCAGGATCATGCAGATCGGCACGCCGGAAGAAATCTACCAGAAGCCGCAGACCCGTTTCGTCGCCGACTTCGTCGGCTCCTCCAACGTGCTGCCGCCTGATTTCGTCCAGCGCTACTCCGGCCAGAACCGCTGGGGAAGCCTGCGGCCGGAGCAGATCCGTGTCGCGCCGACGACCGGCGGCGACGGCGTGCCGGCGCGCGTCCTGTCGATGCACTATCTGGGCGCCGCCACGCGCCTCGCGCTCGACGCGGACGGCCTGCGCCTGCATGCGACCGTTCCGGCCGGGGCCAAACTGCCGGAACAGGGCGCACACGTCATGCTGACCTTCAATCGCGACCAGCTGCATTTGATGGAGGGGGACAAGTGATTTTCTGTCCGACCCCCACCCCTAACCCCTCCCCACAAGGGGGAGGGGGATTCGCCCTTCAGCGCCGAGCTTGCCTGCGGGGGCATACGCGAGTTGGCGATCTGTCCCCCTCCCCCTTGTGGGGAGGGGTTAGGGGTGGGGGTACAAGCGGTTCCAACTGGGGGACGCTCTGCTGATGCCCACCGCAATCGCACCCGAGGCCATCAAGAGAGCTCGAACACTTCGTCGAAATATGACCGAAGGCGAACGAAAGCTCGGGTCGGAGCTGAAAGAGTTTCGCCGCATCTATGGACTGCACGTTCGCAGGCAGGCGCCGATCGGACCCTATGTCGCCGACTTCGTGGTTCATGAGAAAAGGTTGGTCATCGAGGTTGATGGTGACCTTCATTTCCTGCCTGAGCGGCAGGCCCGCGATCGTCGACGCGACGAGTGGTTCAACGCTCAAGGCTACAAGGTCGTTCGGCTGACCACGGCGGAACTATCGGACGCCTTTGACGGCTGTATCGAAGAGATACTGCGCGAGCTTGGCCTGATGGAACGCTCATCATGACCTCCGCGACCGCCACGCTCGATCACGCCTCCGCACCCGCTATCCTGCCGGCCAAGGGCGGCATCGCCGGGGCGCTGTCCGACCTCTTCTGGCGGCGGCCGAAGTTCCTCCTGATGCTGATGCTCCTGCCGCCGGTGCTGTGGCTGGGCATCGTCTATCTCGGCTCGCTGCTGGCGCTGCTTTTGCAGAGCTTCTTCTCGATCGACGAGTACTCCGGCCTCATCAACCGCGAGTTCACGCTGAAGACCTACGGCGAGCTGCTGCTGCCGTCGAACCTCGACATCATCCTGCGCACGGTCTCGATGGCGGCGATGGTGACGCTCGCCTCGGCAGTGATCGCCTTCCCGATCGCCTATTTCGCCGCCCGCTATGCCCGCGGCAAATGGAAGGCCCTGTTCTATCTCGGCATCATGCTGCCGCTGTGGTCGAGCTATCTGGTCAAGGTCTATGCGTGGAAGCTGATCCTGGCCAAGGAAGGCATCCTGACCTGGCTGCTCGCCAAACTGCACCTGATCTGGCTGCTCGATGCCTGGCTGTCGCTGCCCATCGTCGGCGGCAACTCGCTGTCGGTTTCGTTCACCGGCACCTTCATCGTCTTCGTCTATGTCTGGCTGCCGTTCATGATCCTGCCGATCCAGGCAGCGCTCGAGCGCGTGCCCGGCAACCTCATCGAGGCGTCGTCCGATCTCGGCGCGTCGCCGCGGCAGACCTTCTCCAACGTGATCTTCCCGCTGGCGCTGCCGGGCATCGTCGCCGGGTCGATCTTCACCTTCTCGCTGACGCTTGGCGACTACATCATCCCGCAGATCGTCGGCACCTCGCGCCTGTTCATCGGCCAGGCCGTCTATGCCCATCAGGGAACCGCCGGAAACATCCCGCTCGCCGCTGCCTTCACGGTCGTGCCGATCGTCATCATGGCCTTCTATCTCTGGGGCGCCAGACGCATGGGGGCCTTCGATGCGCTTTAGGTTTTCTGAATTTACCCCCACCCCTTACCCCTCCCCACAAGGGGGAGGGGAGACTTCAACGACGGCGCTCACCACACATTTGCTGCTGGGCGATAGGGTGACGCCCCCCTCCTCCTTGTGGGGAGGGGTAAGGGGTGGGGGTAAGCTGACCAATCGGGCTGGATGGAGGGCATCCCATGCGCTCTGACCCGAACAACCGCGCGCCGCTCACCCTGAAAATAGCCGCCGGCGCCGGTCTGCTCTTCCTGCACCTGCCGATATTGCTGATCTTCGTCTACGCCTTCACGACGGAGGAGAAGACCTACCAATGGCCGCCGCCGGGCTTAACCACCGAGTGGTTCGCAGTGACGTGGAACAGGCCGGACGTCTGGGAGGCTCTAAAACTCTCCGTGCAGGTGGCCGCGGTTTCGACGGCGATCGCACTGGTGCTCGGCACTCTGTGCGCCGCGGCCGTGTCCGGCTCAAAATTCTTCGGCCGGGAAACGATCTCGCTTCTGGTCATCCTGCCGATCGCGCTGCCGGGCATCATCACCGGCATCTCGCTGCGCTCGGCCTTCTCGCTGATGGATATTCCGTTCTCGACCTGGACCATCATCCTCGGTCACGCGACCTTCTGCGTTGTCGTCGTCTACAACAATGCCGTCGCCCGCTTCCGCCGTACCTCGGGCTCGATGATCGAGGCGTCGATGGATCTCGGCGCCAACGGCTTCCAGACCTTCCGCTATGTGGTGCTGCCCAATATCGGCACGGCGCTGCTTGCCGGCGGCATGCTCGCCTTCGCGCTGAGCTTCGACGAGGTCATCGTGACGACCTTCACCGCCGGCCAGCAGCAGACGCTGCCGATCTGGATGCTCGAGGAACTCGTGCGGCCGCGCCAGCGGCCCGTGACCAACGTCGTGGCGATGGTCGTGGTGCTGGTGACCCTGCTGCCGATCCTCGCCGCCTACTACCTGACCCGCGACGGCGACCAGATCGCCGGAGCGGGGAAATGAACAGGGAGTGAGTAGGGAGTGGTGAGTAGTGAGTAGAACGGGCGGGTGGTAGCCGGGATAGGCGCGCTGTCGCGCCATCCGGTGCCTACTCACTACTCACCACTCCCTACTCGCTCCTCAACGAAATGCGATTGGGAGTATGACCATGGACACTGGAATGCTGATCGGCTCGAAGTTCGAGGCCGGCACCGAGACCGAGGAGCCCATCCTCAATCCCAAGACGGGCGAGACCATCCTCAACTTGCCGGAGGCGAGCCAGGCGCAGATCGAGGCAGCTGTCGCCGCCGCCCAGAAGGCGTTCGCCACATGGTCGCGCACCACGCCGGCGCAGCGCTCCGGCTATCTGTTGCAGATCGCCGACGCCATCGAGAGGAATGCCCAGGACTTCGCCGCGCTCGAGGCGCTGAACTGCGGCAAGCCGATCAATTCGGTGCTCAACGACGAAATCCCTGCAATCGTCGACTGCTACCGCTTCTTCGCCGGTGCGGTCCGCACCATGCCTGGCGCGATTGCGGGCGAGTACCTGCCGGGCTTCACCTCGATGATCCGCCGCGACGCGATCGGCCTCGTCGCCTCCATCGCGCCGTGGAACTATCCGCTGATGATGATGGCCTGGAAGCTGGCGCCCGCCATAGGCGGCGGCAACACGGTCGTCTTCAAGCCATCGGAGCAGACGCCGCTGACGGCACTCAAGCTGGGCAAGCTTCTCGCCGACATCCTGCCGGAAGGCGTCGTCAACATCGTGCTCGGCCGCGGCGAGAGCGTCGGCAACGCGCTGATCAATCATCCGAAGATCGGCATGATTTCGATCACGGGCGACATCGCCACCGGCAAGAAGGTGCTCCAGGCCGCCGCCAAGTCGGTGAAGCGCACGCATCTGGAACTGGGCGGCAAGGCGCCGGTGATCGTCTTCGACGACGCCGACGTCGAAGCGGTGGTGACCGGGCTGCGGGCCTTCGGCTACTACAATGCCGGCCAGGACTGCACCGCCGCCTGCCGGGTCTATGCGGGCAGGAAGGTCTACGACAAACTCGTCGCCGACCTTTCCGCCGCGGTGTCCACGATCAAGTATGCGCAGCCCGACGATACCGAAAACGAGATCGGCCCGCTCATCTCGAAGCGGCAGCGCGACCGGGTCGCCTCCTTCGTGGAGCGCGCTGCCGAGCTCAAGCACATCGAGATCACCACCGGCGGAAAGCCGGGCGAGGGCAACGGCTTCTTCTACCAGCCGACGGTCGTGGCGGGCGCTCTTCAGGAGGACGAGATCGTGCGGCGCGAGGTGTTCGGCCCCGTCGTATCCGTGACCCGCTTCACCGACGTCGAGGACGCGGTCGCCTGGGCGAACGACAGCGACTACGGTCTCGCATCCTCGGTTTGGACGAAGGACGTGTCGCGCGCCATGGCGACTGCGTCGCGCCTTCAGTACGGCTGCACCTGGATCAACACCCACTTCATGCTGTGCAACGAGATGCCCCACGGCGGCCTGAAGCAGTCCGGCTACGGCAAGGACATGTCGCTCTATGCGCTGGAGGACTACACTGCAGTGCGCCATGTCATGGTGGCGCATGGTTGACGCACACGATGGCCGAGGGGCGGTCCCGATGATCTGACGCGGCACGGGGAGGTGGCGGAGTGATCAATATCGCATTGGCTCTGTACGGGATCGTCGTCCTGGGCCTGCTCGCCATGGCGGTGAAATTCGGGTTGGGCCCAGTGCCCGCGCCACACCACGCCGCCGCAATGTCCCAGGATGGCGTGTCATTGACGCCGAAGCTGCGCATGGTGCTGAAGGGCGTCTATCAGTCCATGGCGGGGGCCTATGTCGCGCTGGCGATCGTCATCGCGTGGACGGCTTACGGGTCGATCCGCATAGGTCACGTGTGGCCGGCCTGGGCACTGGCCGTTGCCGGTCTTTGCTGCGGCCTGCCGGCCGCCTTCCGATCGCGGCAGGTGCAGTTGGCGACGGGCGTCCGCTCGCCATGGCTCGCCGCCGTGACGATGACGGCGCTCATGGTCGTGGCGGCGGTGGTCATGAGCCTGCGATAGGCAGTGGCGTCCGGCCTGGTTTGCGCGGCCCGGCGAAGTGGCGCTTGCGCGCCGGGCCAAAGCCTGCAAGCTGGTAGGACCAGATGGCGGGGAGGGTCGCATGAAAATCGGGTTCTGCATGTTCCTGTGGACGACCAGCGTCGGCAGGAAGCACGAGGCGTTGCTTAAGGATCTCAAGGCGACGGGCTACGACGGCGTCGAGATTCCGATTTTCGAAGGTCAGCCCGATGACTACAGGCGGCTCGGCGACATGCTGGACCGGATCGGCCTGGAGCGCACGGCCGTTTCGGCCATGGGCGACCCGGCGATGAACCTCATCTCCCCCGACGCCGCGGCGCGCCGCAACGGCATCGCCTACATGAAATGGGCCCTCGACTGCTCGGAGGCGCTTGGCGCGAGGTTCCTGTCAGGACCGCTGCACTCCACGCTCGGACGGTTTTCGGGGCAGGGGCCCACCGCCGCGGAGAAGAAGCGCTCCGTCGTATCGCAACGAGCCATCGGTGACCATGCCGCAAAGCGCGGCGTGACGGTGGGGCTGGAGGCGCTCAATCGCTTCGAGTGCTATCTGGTCAACACGATGGCCGACCTCTCGGCGCACATCGACGAGATCGGCCATCCGAACATCAAGGCGATGTACGACACCTTCCACGCCAACATCGAGGAGGCCGATCCGATCAAGGCCTATACGAAGCATGTCGCGAACATCGTCCACATCCACATCTCGGAGAACGACCGCGGCGTTCCAGGTCGCGGCAACATTCCCTGGGACGAGACGTTCAATACAATCCGCAAGAGCGGCTACGACGGGTGGCTGACCATTGAGGCCTTTGGCCGCGGCCTCAAGGACCTCGCCGCCGCGACCAAGGTCTGGCGAGACTTCGCCGAGAGCCCGGAAGCCGTGTATCGCGAGGGATACAGGCACATCAGGGACGGATGGAGGAAGGCTGTCCCAGGGTAAGGTTACCGCCAGGATACCTACACACTCCAAGGTACCTTCTTGATGCATGGCTTGTCCGCTCGATATGAGAAATCATCTGATTTCAATAAGGCGGAAATGACGTTGAAACTTCATACAATCATCTGCAGCACGCGTCCGGGACGGGTTGGTCCCAAAGTTGCCGAGTGGTTCAACGGCGTCGCCTCCGCTCACGGCAAGTTCGCGCCGGAACTCGTCGATCTTGCCGATTTCAATCTCCCGGCTTTCGACGAGCCGAAGCATCCTGCGATGCAACAATATGAGCACGAGCACACGAAGCGATGGGCCGCCAGCGTGGCCTCGGCGGACGCTTTCGCCTTCGTCATGCCCGAGTATGACTTTTTCCCGCCGGCAACCCTGGTGAACGCCGTGCAGTTCGTTGCGCGGGAGTGGCACTACAAACCCGCCGTCATCGTCAGCTACGGCGGCATTTCGGGCGGCCTGCGTGCGGCTCAGGCCGCAAAGCTCCTCTTTACCGGCGTGAAGATGATGCCGATTCCGGAGGGCGTCCCGGTTCCGATGGTGGGCCAGCACGTCGGAGAGGATGGCGTCTTCCGTCCCACCGACGTGATCGTCGGCGGCGCCCGGCTGGCGCTCGACGAGTTGCACAAATGGACTGTCGCCCTGAAGCCGGCGCGCGCCGCCTGAGGTAGCGCGTATACGCTCCCTTTATTTCGCCCTTGGAGGGGCGGTCGGGATTGGGGTGGGGGTATCGGCCCCCGCCGAGAGCATACTGCAGCCAGACGGAACCGTCTGGCGTCGCACAGATGCGGATCAGAGATAGATAGAGCGGCGGACTTGCATGCGCCTGAATGCACGTCGCTTAGCCGCTCGGTGCGTCGTCCACGTGCGCGACCTCGGCCAGGCTCATCGGCTGGCTTGGCCGCCTCACCTTCGCGGCCGCCTCCAGCACGAGCGGCCGCAGTCCGGCTCCGCCTGTGTCGATCACCTCGAAGAAGTGCCGACGCATGCGCGGCTCCCAGAACTTGTTGATATGCTCGGCCACACCGGCCACGCCCTCGTCGTGCGGCTTGGACTCGAAGAAGATGCCGATCTGATTGGCCATGCGAACGATCTTTGCGACGCCCGCCGCGGCGTGGGTTTCGTCATGCGACATGTCGTTCGGCTCCGTCGGAAACGCGATCCTTGTGGGTGAAGACGTCGAACTCGTCGCCGCGCACCAGCGCCACCAGCGTCATCCCGGCGGCCTCTGCCGTACGGATCGCAAGCGCCGTGGGTGCGGAGACGGCGACGATCAATGACGCGCCGATTGCGGCGGTCTTCTGCACTATTTCGACGGAAACGCGGCTGGTCACCACCACTGCGCCGCTCGCGCCGGCGATGCCCGCGCGCGCCAGCGCACCGGCCAGCTTGTCGAGCGCATTGTGCCGCCCGACGTCCTCGCGCGCCGCGACGATGCCTTTGCCAGGCAGGTAGAAGCCGGCGGCGTGTACCGCGCCGGTCTGCGCGTGCAGCGGCTGCTGCTTCGCCAGAAGCCTGACGGCTTGCGCGATCTCGGCGGGGCTGAGCGTGACCCGAGACTCGCCGACAGCTTCGACGCTGCGCATCGCCTCCTCGATCGACTCGATGCCGCAAAGGCCGCAGCCGACAGGCCCTGCGAGCCGCCTGCGACGCGCCTCGAAGCGCGTATTCGCCTGGTCCTTCAGGCGGATCTGGATGTCGATCCCGGGGCCTTGGTCGGTGACCTCGACGGCCTCGATCTCGTCCGGCGAGGAGACGATGCCCTCGGTGAGCGAGAAGCCCAGGGCAAAATCCTCGAAATCGGCAGGCGTCGCCATCATCACCGCGTGGGTGGTGCCGGCATAGGAGAGGGCGATCGGTGTTTCCTCGGGCACCATGCGGTCGGCGACCGACGTGCCGGACGTCCGGCGCGCGAGGCGGGGGGCGGGGGTGAGGGGAGTGCGGACGAAGTGCGCCAAGGCTACTCCGCCGCCTCGAGCTGCCCCTTTATCCTCCGGCTGCGGCGCGACAGCTCCTCGTAGTCCATCTGCCAGTCGCTGGGACCATTGGACGGGCTGACCTGCACGGCCGTCACCTTGTATTCGGGGCAGTTGGTCGCCCAGTCCGAATAGTCGGTGGTGACCACGTTGGCCTGCGTGGTCGGGTGGTGGAACGTCGTGTAGACGACGCCCGCAGCCACGCGGTCGGTGATCAGGGCGCGCAGGGTCGTCTCGCCCGCGCGGCTCTGGATGCGCACCCAGTCGCCGTCGCGGATACCGCGGTTTTCCGCATCATGCGGGTGGATCTCCAGCCGGTCCTCTTCATGCCAGACCACGTTCTCCGTGCGGCGCGTCTGGGCGCCCACGTTGTACTGGCTGAGGATGCGGCCGGTGGTGAGCAGCAGCGGGAAGCGGGGCCCCGACCTCTCGTCGGTCGCCACGTACTCGGTGCGGATGAACTTGCCCTTGCCGCGCACGAAGCCCCCGATGTGCATGACGGGCGTGCCCTCGGGCGCCTTCTCGTTGCACGGCCACTGCACGGAGCCGAGATCGTCCAGCTTGGCGAAGCTCACGCCGGCAAAGCTCGGCGTCGTCGCGGCGATCTCGTCCATGATCTCGGACGGGTGCTGGTAGTTCCAGTCGAGGCCGATCGCCTGGGCGAGTTTCTGAGTGGCTTCCCAGTCGGCATAGCGCGCCTTCGGCTCCAGCACCTTGCGCACGCGATTGATGCGCCGCTCGGCGTTGGTGAAGGTGCCGTCCTTTTCGAGGAAGGTCGAGCCCGGCAGGAAGACGTGGGCGTAGTTGGCCGTCTCGTTGAGGAAGAGGTCGTGCACGACGACGCACTCCATCGCCGCAAGGCCGGCGGAGACGTGCCTGGTGTCCGGATCGGACTGGAGGATGTCCTCGCCCTGGATGTAGATGCCCTTGAAGGTGCCCTCCACGGCGGCGTCAAGCATGTTGGGGATGCGCAGGCCCGGCTCGTTGTCGAGCTTCACGCCCCACAGGCTCTCGTAGATCTCGCGCGTTGCGTCTCCCGAGATATGCCGGTAGCCGGGAAGCTCGTGCGGGAAGGAGCCCATGTCGCAGGAGCCCTGCACGTTGTTCTGGCCGCGCAGCGGGTTCACGCCGACGCCCGGCCTGCCGATGTTGCCGGTCGCCATTGCGAGGTTGGCGATCGCCATGACTGCGGTCGATCCCTGGCTGTGCTCGGTCACGCCGAGGCCGTAGTAGATGGCCCCGTTGCCGCCCTTCGCGTAGAGGCGCGCCGCGCCGCGAATGTCGTCGGGATTTACGCCCGCATAGGCGCCGACCGTTTCCGGGCTGTTCTCGGGCATCGAGACGAACGACGCCCAGTCCTGGAACTCCGCCCAGTCGCAGCGGTCGCGGATGAACGCTTCGTTAAACAGGCCTTCCGTCACGATGACGTGGGCGAGCGCCGTCAGCATCGCCACATTGGTGCCGGGCCTGAGCGGCAGGTGGAAGTCGGCCTCGACATGCGCCGAGCGCACGCTGTCGGTGCGCCGCGGGTCGACCACGATCAGCCGCGCACCCTCGCGGATGCGCTTCTTCATGCGCGAGCCGAACACCGGGTGCGCATCGGTCGGGTTCGCCCCGATAATCAGGATGACGTCGGTACGCTCGATCGAGTCGAAGTCCTGCGTGCCGGCCGATGTGCCGTAGGTCTGGCCGAGCCCGTAGCCGGTCGGCGAGTGGCAGACGCGGGCGCAGGTGTCGACGTTGTTGTTCAGAAAGCCCTGGCGGACCAGCTTCTGGACGAGATAGGTCTCCTCGTTGGTGCAGCGCGAGGAGGTGATGCCGCCGACCGAGCCGCGGCCGTACTGGTACTGGATCCGCTTGAACTCCTTGGCGGTGTGGGCAAGCGCTTCTTCCCAGCTCACTTCGCGCCACGGATCCGAGATCTTCTCGCGGATCATCGGGTTGAGGATGCGGTCTTTGTGCGTCCCGTAGCCGTAGGCGAAGCGGCCCTTGACGCAGGAGTGGCCGTGATTGGCCTTGCCATCCTTGTAGGGCATCATGCGGATGACCTCGTCGCCCTTCACCTCGGCCTTGAACGAGCAGCCGACGCCGCAATAGGCGCATGTGGTGACGACCGAGCGTTCCGGCATGCCCTTCTCCAGCACGGACTTCTCGCGCAGGGCATCCGTCGGGCACGCCTGCACGCACGCGCCGCAGGACACGCATTCGGATTCCACGAAGGCTTCGCTCATTCCGGCCGACATGCGGCTCTCGAAGCCGCGCCCCTCGATCGTCAGCGCGAAGGTTCCCTGCACCTCCTCGCAGGCGCGCACGCAGCGCGAGCAGACGATGCACTGGGCCGGATCGTAGGTGAAATACGGGTTGGACTCGTCGCGCACCATATAGTCGATGGTGAGCGACCCGCCGCCGGGCGCCACGTGGTTGCGGCCGTCCGTGCCGTAGCGGTTCTCGGTCAGGCCGACAGCCGCCACCACCTCGTCAAATTCGCTGGCGCCGGTGCCTGCCTTTTCGCCCCAGGCGGTCGGATGGTCGGAAACGTAGAGCTCCATGACGCCGCGCCGGATCGTGTCCAGCCGGTCGCTCCGGGTGTGCACGACCATGCCCTCGCCGACCGGTGTCGTGCAGGAGGCCGGCGTGCCGCCGCGTCCCTCGATCTCGACAAGGCACACCCGGCACGAGCCGAACGCGTCGATCATGTCGGTTGCGCAGAGTTTTGGGATCTCGACCCCTGCCTCCATCGAGGCGCGCATGATCGATGTGCCTTCCGGGACGGTGACGGTGCGGCCGTCGACCGTCAGCGTCACCTGCTTCTCGGATCTGGATTCAGGCGTTCCGTAGTCGATTTCCTGGATGAGACCCATCATGAGGCTCCTAAGGCGCAATTATAGCGCAGAAACGCGGCGGGAAGGGGGTTATTTCCCTCCCCCTTGAGGGGAGGGTGGCCGCGAAGCGGCCGGGTGGGGTACGTGCGGCAGTGCTCGACGCCACGGCGGTGCCTTCTGAGGTTACCCCCTCTGTCGCCTTCGGCGACATCTCCCCCTCGAGGGGGGAGAGGATGTTGGCGCACGCCATCACTCCGCCGCCTCCTTCACGGGATGCGGCCCGAAATCCTCGCCGAAATGCGTCAGCGCGCTCATCACCGGGTAGGGCGTGAAGCCGCCCAGCGCGCACAGCGATCCGAACTTCATCGTGTTGCAGAGGTCGGTGACCAGTTCGACGTTCTTCGCCGGTTCGATGCCCTGCGCGATGCGGTCGAGCACCTCCACCCCGCGCATCGAGCCGATGCGGCAGGGCGTGCACTTGCCGCAGCTCTCGATGGCGCAGAATTCCATGGCGAAGCGCGCCTGCTTCAGCATGTCGGCCGTGTCGTCGAACACGGTGATGCCGGCATGGCCGATCAGCCCGTCCTTGGCGGCGAAGGCCTCGTAGTCGAAGGCGGTGTCGAACAGCGCGCGCGGGAAGTATGCCCCGAGCGGCCCGCCGACCTGCACTGCCTTCACCGGCCGGCCCGTCGCGGTGCCGCCGCCGATGTCGTCCACCAGTTCGCCGAGCGTCATGCCGAACGCCGCCTCGAACAGGCCGCCATGCTTCACGTTGCCGGCGATCTGGATGGGAATGGTGCCGCGCGAGCGTCCCATGCCGAAGTCTTTGTAGAACTGCGCGCCGCGATCCATGATGATCGGTACCGAGGCGAGCGAGATGACGTTGTTGATGACCGTCGGCTTGCCGAACAGGCCCTGGATCGCCGGCAGCGGCGGCTTGGCGCGCACCACGCCGCGCTTGCCTTCCAGCGAGTTCAGCAGCGAGGTCTCCTCGCCGCAGACATAGGCGCCTGCGCCGACGCGGATCTCGATGTCGAAGGCGTTGGGCGAACCCAGCACGTTGACGCCCAGCACGCCGGCCGTGCGCGCGATCTCCACCGCCTTGCGCATCTTGTCGATCGCGTGCGGATATTCGGAGCGGATGTAGACGTAGCCTTTGGTCGCGCCCGTCGCGATGCCGGCGATCGCCATGCCTTCGATCAGGACGAAGGGGTCGCCTTCCATGATCATGCGGTCGGAGAAAGTCGCGCTGTCGCCTTCGTCGGCATTGCAGACGATGTATTTGCGTGCGTCTCTCTGATCGAGCACGGTCTTCCACTTGATGCCGGTCGGGAAACCCGCGCCGCCGCGCCCCCGCAGCCCGGATTCCGTCACCTGCGCGACGATGTCGGCGGGGGGCATGGCGGCCGCATTCGCCAGACCGCGCAACCCGCCATGCGCCCGATAGTCGTCCAGCGACAGCGGATCGGTGATGCCGACGCGAGCGAAGGTGAGGCGTGTCTGCTTAGCGAAGAAGGGAATCTCCTCTACCTTGCCGAGCCGCTTCGGATGCTCTGCTCCTGAGGTCAGGCCGGCGTCGAAAAGGCCCGGCACGTCCCTCGCGCTCACCGGTCCGTAGGCGATGCGGCCGGCCTCGGTGGCCACTTCCACCATCGGCTCCAGCCAGAACATGCCGCGCGAGCCGTTGCGCACGATCCGGGCGTCGAGCCCGCGCGCCGCGATCTCGCTTGCGATGGCCTTCGCAACCTTGTCGGCGCCGAGCGCCAGCGCTCCTGAATCGTCGGGAATGTAGATTGCGACCGTCATGAGCGCACCGCCTCGACGATCTCGTCGATCTTTGCGTCATCGACGCGGCCTATCACCTCACCGTCGAGCATGGCCGACGGCGAGCACGCGCAGAGGCCCAGGCAATAGACCGGCTCCAGCGTCACCGCACCGTCGTTGGTGGTTTCGTGGAAGCCGATCCCGAGCGCCTGCTTCACCTTGGCGGCCACGGCATCGGAGCCCATCGACTGGCAGGCTTCCGCTTGGCAGAGCTTCAGCACGTGCCGGCCGGCCGGGTGGCGGCGGAAATCATGGTAGAACGTCGCCACGCCGTAGACTTCCGCCCGCGAGAGGTTCAGCGCCTCGGCAATCACGGGAAGGGATTCTTCCGGCACGAAGCCGAACTCGTCCTGGATCTGGTGCAGGATGGGCAGCAGGGGACCCTCAAGGTCCTTCAGTTCGGCGACAACGCCGGCCGTCCGCGCTTCGATTTCGGTACTTGCGAGCTGCATCGCCATGCAGCGCCCTCCCTGAATCCGCGTCGCTCCCGACGCTAAGTGCTTATGACAGCAGTTGAAACCGCTCAGATCAATAAAGCGGTTTCGTGGCTCGATAGAAGAATTCTATCAACCTTCCTCCAGCTTCTTGATATCGCATGGGCATCGGGGACCATGGCCTGTTCGCGCCATTGTCTTCTCTTCGCTGCCGCTTTCAGACGCGACCTGCCCAGTAGTGCGATCCACGCCCTGCCGGTTGGAGTCGGGCGCTAGGTGTCGGTCCCGTTGGTGTCTTTGTCGAGGACACCGAAATCCTGAGATTTCACGCCTACCTCCGCGGAAAGGAACCCCTCCGCCGCCAGTCCACGGCGCAGCAGTTCGCGTACGGCGGCAGCTCGGCTCGGCATGCGCTTCTCGAAGCGGAAATTCTCGACGGCCAACAGCTCCTCACCGCTGAGCATGATTTGCAGACGCTCAGGACGTTCGAGTTCCGACACGGATTAGGCTCCTTCCCCAAGGACCAATAATGAGTAAGTGACTATATGGATGGGTTTTGCGCCTTTGCAATACCAATCGTTTTACACGGTTGATGAGATTGCTGCACCCATGTGTCATGATCCGCGAAACGTCACTTATGGTGCAACGGTGAAAGCTACTAACTAATTGAAAATAAAAGGGTAATCAGCGAATTCTGTTTACATTCGGCGATGCGTGGGTTATCGTTCCACTTGAGCATTTCCCACATAAGGATGCCCGCGCTATGAAACGACTTTTTTCGCATGCGTTGCGGGCCGATATTGAGGTTACGGTCAAGTCGGAACTCGACGAGCACGGTGTCTTGAACATTCCCGCAATAGCAAGAGCCGTCAGCAGCAGGAATGAACGCGAGAACGTGGCCCTCGAAGACATCGAGCACGCCTTGCTCTTGCAGGGTCAAAGCATGAGCGCCGCGATGGAATTCGATGGTGTTTCGACGGATCACGCCGTTGTCGAGATCATCCTGCCTTCGTTGATGCACTGAGTGCCCGCTCAGCCTTTGCGAAATCTCGCGCCAGCGTGACGGCCTCGTCCAGCAACGCCGTGACCAGCGGTGTGTGCGGCTCGCGGGGCGCAGCGACGAGACCCACCGTGTGCCTCGCATCGGGCTTGATGATCGGGATGGCGCGGATCGGCTCGGCGAAGCCGAAGGTCTCGGCGAGGTTGAGCGGCATGATCGACGACCATTTCCCGGTCCGGATGTGCGAGAAGAGCACGATCATCGAGTTGGACTCGAGCGTCGGCCGCACTTGTACGCCCGCTTCGGCCAGATGCTGGTCGATGATGCGGCGGTTTTGCATGTCCGGCGTCAGCAGGCAGAGCGGCAACTCGCTCACCTCCGCCCACGTCACAGTCTTGTGGTCCGAGTATTCGTTTCCGGCAGCTGTGATCAGCTGGTAGCGCTCCGAATAGAGCGGCACGCTGACGACGCGTCCCAACGGCTCGTTGTCGAGGTAGGTGATGCCGACATCGGCATCGAAGTTGCCGAGCAGCGACAGGACTTCGATCGAGGTCCGCGACAGGATCGAGAAGGTCACGCCCGGGTGCTTTTCGCGGAAAGGCGTGGTCAGCTTCGGGATCATGGCCAGCGCGGTCGGGATCGCAGCGATGCGGATGCGTCCGGCAAGGCCGCGACGGGCGGCGCGCATTTCCTCGCGCATGGTGCGCGCGTCGCCGGTGATGCGGCGCGCCCAGGCGAGCACTTGCTCCCCCTCGGGGGTGAGGCCCTGAAAGCGTGACCCGCGCTTGACCAGCAGTACGCCGAGCTGGTCCTCCAGCTGTTTTATGGCGGCCGACAGCGTCGGCTGCGTGATACCCAGGTCGTCGGCCGCTCGCCGGAAATGCTGGGCCCTTGCCAGCGCGATGAAGAATTCCAGCTTGTCGATCATGCGTCCGTTCGGGCGCTCCACCGCCGCCCCAAGATTCTTCGTGGCGGAACAGTCGGGGAAAAGCCGTGCCGGCGCAATACCGACTGACGGCCGTGGCGCCCGCCGATCAGGCGGGCGACCATGCTGGGGCGGGCTGCTGCCTCAGCGAGCCATGCCGCAATTGATCATCCAGGGTGTGTCGAAGCGGTCCGTGACCATGCCGAAGCGTTCGGCCCAGAAGGTCTTCTCGAACGGCATGAGGACCGAACCGCCCTCGGCGAACCGGTTGAAGATGCGCTCGCCCTGAGCGGCGTCCTCAAGCTGGATCGATACGGAGAAGCCGGACGGCTGGCCGGAACCGGGCGGCGAATCGGCGCCCATCAGTTCGGCTTCGCCGGCAACAAGGTGGGCATTGATGATACGGTCGTGCCAGTCCTCCGGCACATGGGCGCGGACTTCCGTCTCGCCATGCGTCACCATGTTGACGATGGTCCCGCCGAACACGTCGGCATAGAACCGGAAAGCTTCGCGGCAATTGCCGTCGAACGAGAGATAGACGACGAACTTCAAGGGCTTCCTCCCTGCAAGTGGTGGACTATGCCTGTGACGACTTCATCGGCATGTCGGGATACTGCTTGACGATATCCTGGACGGGTTCCGAATAGTCGGACATCTCCTGCACCTGCCTGATCTCGATGACCTCGTTGTCGCCGGCCGGGCAGCGCTTCGCCCACGCAATGGCTTCCTCGCGCGAGTTCACCTCGATCATCCAGTAGCCGCCAAGCACCTCCTTGGACTCGGTGAAGGGGCCGTCGGTCACGATCGGGACGCCTCCCTTGAAGGAGACGCGCGCTCCGCTCGACGGCGGATGCAGCCCATCAAGCGCCAGCAGGATGCCGGCCTTCTGCAGTTCCTCGTTGTACTTCATCATTCGCGCGACCGCCTCGGGATCGAGGTCGACGCCCGGAGGGGCAGATTCGTAGCCCTTCGGAATCATCAGCATCATGAAACGCACGGTTTTCTCCTCTTGCTCTTGGCGGGCTGGTGCAGGATCGCGTCGGTCCGGCCCTCAGGCCACCTTTGCTTGTTGCCCTGCCGCCGCTTCTTCCAGCTTGGCGATGTCGATCTTCACCATCTGCATCATCGCAGCCATCACCCGACCGGCCTTGGCCTTGTCGGAGTCCGCGATGAGCCGGGTCAGCGCCTCCGGCACGATCTGCCACGACAGTCCGTACTTGTCCTTGAGCCAGCCGCACTGCACTTCGCGTCCGCCGTCGGCGGTGAGCTTCGACCAGTACTCGTCTACTTCCGCCTGGTCGGCGCACGAGACCTGGAAGGATATGGCGTCGTTGAATGCGAAGTCGACCTTGCCGCCGTTCAGGGCGACGAAGCCATTCCCCTCGACCTCGAACTCGACGGTCAGAACTGCGCCCTGTGTGACATAGGGCTCGCCGCCGGCCGGCGCACGCGTGATCTTCCCAACCTTGGCGTTGCGGAACACGGAAGTGTAGTACCTTGCCGCCTCCTCGGCCTGGTCGTCGAACCACAGGCAGGTCGTGATCTTCTGCATCGTTTGCTCCTCATCCGTTGCGATCGGCACGCGCTCCCGCCGCCCAGAATGAAGACGTGTCGAAACTGCGCGTCCCGACACCGCACCCGAAAAATTCTGCGCCGTATCGCCGCTGGCGGCGGCGGCGGCGCGCCGGCGGCTTGGTGTTCCTCCTGATCTGCATTATCTGGAAGCTAACACCTCGCCGGGAAGTACACACAAATGTCCGTCACCAAGGAAGCCGTCATCGAGAGACTGAGGACCGTCAATGGTCCGGATTTCACGGGCAACATCGTTGACCTCGGCCTGGTCTCGGAAATCTTCATCGCCGATTCCAAGGTCTTCTTCTCCGTCACCGTGCCGGCCGCTCGCGCGCAGGAGCTCGAGCCTCTGCGCGCGGCCGCTGAGCGAGCCGTGAAAGCCATGCCGGGCGTCGCCGGCGTGGTCGTGGCGCTGACGGCGGAGAAGAAGGGTGGCGGCATGGAGGCCGCCCCGCCGGCCCGGCCGGCGCCCCGCCCGGCAGCGCCATCACCGGCCGCGCGCACGTCGCCGCCCGCGCCTCCATCACGCAGCAGCGGCAAGCGCGGCGTGCCCGGCATCGACGCCATCATCGCCGTGGCGTCGGGCAAGGGAGGCGTCGGCAAGTCCACGACAGCAATCAACCTGGCGCTGGGGCTTCAGGCCAAGGGACTGAAGGTCGGCGTGCTCGACGCGGACATCTACGGTCCCTCCATGCCGCGCCTGCTCGGCCTGAAGGGCAAGCCCGAGACGGCCGACGGCAGGACGCTCAAGCCGATGGAACGCTATGGCCTCAAGGTCATGTCGATGGGATTCCTGGTCGAGGAAGAAACCCCGATGATCTGGCGCGGCCCGATGGTCGTCTCGGCGCTGACCCAGATGTTGCGGGAGGTCGACTGGGGCCATCTTGACGTGCTTGTCGTCGACATGCCGCCCGGCACCGGTGATGCGCAGCTGACCATGGCGCAGCAGGTGCCGCTGGCCGGCGCCGTCATCGTCTCGACGCCGCAGGATCTGGCGCTCATCGACGCCCGCAAGGGCCTCAACATGTTCCGCAAGGTCGACGTGCCGCTGCTCGGCATCGTCGAGAACATGAGCTACTTCGTCGCCCCCGACACCGGCAAGCGCTACGACATCTTTGGGCACGGCGGGGCGAAGAATGAAGCCGAGAGGCTTGGCGTGACATTCCTCGGCGAAGTGCCGCTCGAGATGCAGATCCGCGAGACCTCGGACGCCGGCACGCCGGTGGTGGCCTCCGCACCGGACGGTCCGCAGGCCGGGATCTATCGCGATATCGCGTCGAAGGTCCTGGACCGTTTGAAGGAAGAGCGCGGCGCAGCCGAGGCTTCAACGCCGGCGATCGTGTTCGAGTAGCGCAGACAGTCTCCAACCGGTTGCCCAAATGCGCATCCGGTTGAAGTCTTGCGGGAGTGTATGTACATTTCCGTAAGAGGGGTGTGGCTGGTGCACTTTGAGTGGGATCCGAAAAGGCCCGCAGAAATCTCGCGAAGCACGGTGTCGCGTTCGAGGATGCACAGGCCGTCTGGGACGATCCGCTACGTGTAATCGTCCCTGACCGCTTCAACGATGGAGAACAACGCTGGCATGCGATCGGAGTGGTCGGTCCGGTTGTCGTTCTGGTCGTCGTCCACATTTACCCGGACGGGGATGACGAGGAACTTGTGCGGATCATTGGCGCTCGTAAGGCGACGAGCCACGAAAGGAGGCGCTATGAGCAGGAAGGCACTTAAGCCGGAACAACTGGCGCGGCTCGCAAGGCTGCAAGCGCTGCCGGACGATCAGATCGACACGAGCGATATCCCGGAAGCGCCAGCGGAAAACTGGACGGATGCGCGGCGAGGGGACCTGTACCGGCCTCTGAAGCAGCCGGTTACGATCAGGCTCGATGCCGATGTGCTCGCCTGGTTCAAGGAGCATGCTGCGGGTGGGGGATATCAGACGGAAATCAACCGTGTCCTTCGCCTGCACGTCATGGAGCGTGAACGGCGGCGCGCCTGACAGGCTCGCCAACACTCAGGCTCCATCCGCAGGCCGCTTATCCACCCACCTTCTTGCCGAAGGTGGAGAAGAACTCGCCGGCGAGCTTCTTCGACGTCGAGGTGATCAGCCGGCTGCCGAGTTGGGCGATCTTGCCGCCGACATCCGCCTTTGCCTCGTACTTGAGGATGGTGCTGTCCGGGCCGTCCTCGGTGAGCTTCACGTCCGCGCCGCCCTTGGCAAAGCCGGCGATGCCGCCCTTGCCTTCGCCCTGGATGGTGTAGGAGCGCGGCGGATTGAGGTTCTTCAGCGTCACCTCGCCGTTGAAGGTCGCCTTGATCGGGCCGATCTTCAGCACGACGGTTGCCGCCAGCTCGTTGTCCGACGTCTTCTCCAGGCTTTGGCAGCCGGGAATGGAGTCCTTGAGTACGGCCGGGTCATTGAGCGCCGCCCAGACCTTCTCGATCGGCGCCGCGATTCGTTCTTCGCCTTCGATCACCAGGGCCATGCGCGTCCTCCTCCTGTGTTGCGTTCTCGTAGTCCAGCGGCCCGGGCTTGTCTATCGCACCAAAGTCCCGAACGTAGACGTGCAACGCGGGCTCTTGCCGCGATGGTAGCGTTGTCATAACGATGGCCGCAGCATTTCCAGGGAGTGACCGATGGCTGGGCCAGTTACCAAGAAGAAGTTCCGTTCGCAGGAGTGGTTCGACAATCCGGACAACCCCGGCATGACCGCGCTCTATCTCGAGCGCTACCTGAACTACGGCCTGACCCGCGAGGAACTGCAGTCGGGCAAGCCGCTGATCGGCATCGCGCAGACCGGCTCGGACCTGTCGCCCTGCAATCGGCACCACATCGAACTGGCCAAGCGCGTCCGCGCCGGCATCGAGGCGGCGGGCGGCATCCCCTTCGAGTTTCCCTGCCATCCGATCCAGGAGACGGGCAAGCGCCCGACAGCCAATCTCGACCGCAACCTCGCCTATCTCAGCCTCGTCGAGGTGCTCTACGGCTACCCGATCGACGGCGTCGTGCTGACCGTTGGCTGCGACAAGACAACGCCGGCGCTCTTGATGGCTGCCGCTACCGTCAACATTCCGGCGATCGCGTTCTCGGTCGGTCCGATGCTCAACGGCTGGCACCGCGGCCAGCGTACCGGCTCGGGCACCATCGCCTGGAAGGCGCGCGAGATGCATTCCGCCGGCGAAATCGACTATCCGCAGTTCATCGATCTCGTTGCATCGGCCGCCCCTTCGGTCGGCTTCTGCAACACGATGGGCACGGCGACTACCATGAACAGCCTCGCCGAGGCGCTGGGCATGCAGCTGCCGGGTTCGGCCGCGATTCCCGCGCCCTATCGCGAGCGAGGCCAGATGGCCTATGCCACCGGCAAGCGCATCGTCGACATGGTGCACGAGGACCTCAAGCCCTCCGACATCATGACCCGCCAGGCCTTTGAGAACGCCATCGTCGTCAACTCGGCCATCGGCGGCTCGACCAACGCGCCGATCCACCTCAACGCCATCGCCCGGCACCTCGGGGTTGAGCTCGACAATGACGACTGGGAGAAGATCGGCCACGACATCCCGCTGCTGGTCAACCTGCAGCCGGCCGGCGAGTATCTCGGCGAGGACTACCACCACGCCGGCGGCGTGCCCGCCGTCGTCATGGAGCTGATGAAGGAGAAGCTGCTGCCGAACCCCGGCGCACTGACCGTCAACGGCAAGTCCATCGGCGAGAACTGCGGCAAGGTCGAAAATCTCGACACCAGGGTCATCCGCACCGTCGCGGAGCCGATGCTCAAGGCCGCCGGCTTCATCAACCTCAAGGGCAACCTGTTCGACAGCGCGATCATGAAGACCAGCGTGATCTCGAAGGAGTTCCGCGACCGGTATTTGTCGAACCCGGCCGATCCGGAGGCTTTCGAGGGCAAGGCGATGGTGTTCGACGGACCGGAGGATTACCACGCCCGCATCGACGATCCGGCGCAGGGCATCGACGAGCACACCATCCTCTTCATGCGCGGCGCGGGGCCGGTCGGCTATCCCGGCGGCGCAGAGGTCGTGAACATGCAGCCGCCCGCCTACCTCATCAAGAAGGGCGTCCACTCGCTGCCGTGCATCGGCGACGGTCGGCAGTCCGGCACGTCGGGTTCGCCGTCGATCCTCAACGCGGCGCCGGAGGCCGCCATCGGCGGTGGGCTGGCGCTATTGAAGTCGGGCGACCGCGTGCGCATCGATCTGAACAAGGGCACGGCGAACATCCTCATCTCCGACGAGGAGCTTGCCCAGCGCAGGGCTGCGCTGAACGGCAATGGCGGCTTCCACTATCCGAAGCACCAGACGCCGTGGCAGGAGATCCAGCGCGGCATGGTCGACCAATTCGATCAGGGCATGGTGCTCAAGCCGGCGGTGAAGTACCGCGACGTGGCGCACACCAGCGGCGTCCCGCGCGACAACCACTGAGGCCTCGGCCGCAACAAACTGCTCTGCTCAGGTAGCGTATCTGAGCAGAGCGACGCCCAGCGGCAACGTCTCGACCCCGAGCAGCGCAAGGAACGGCTTGCCTCCACCCAGCATGACGGGCTGGGCCGGCAATAGTGCCACGCTGCTCGACGGCGATCACAACGTCTTCGCCACCTCTTCCATCTGCGCTGCACACTGCCCCCAGCCCTCATGAAAACCCATCTTTTCGTGGGCGTCGCAGTCTTCCTTGGTCCAATGCCGGGCCATCGCGGTGTAGCGGGTCTTGCCGTTCTCGTCTGCCAATGTGATGATGCCGACGAAGAACGGCTTTTCCGACGGGAACCACGCATCGGTGAAGGCGTCGGTGAAGACGATCTTCTCGTTCGGTACGACCTCCAGATAGACTCCCTCGTTTGGAAACTCGTTGCCGTCCGGATCGGCCATCACGATCAGGCTCTTGCCGCCCGCGCGCGGGTCGGTCTCGGCGCGCGGGGTCGACCAGGGCTTCGGCGCGAACCACTTCACCATCAGCGACGGTTCGGTCCAGCAGCGAAAAACCTTCTCGCGCGGCGCGTCGATCAGTCGGGTGAGAGTCAGTTCGCGGTCATTGGCTGCGGTCATCTGCGGGTTTCCTTGATTTATGGTTGTGTCGCAAGGACGAGCAAGCCGCCCCCGATCCGACAGGCGATACGGAAATTTCCTGGCCTGCGGACTTGCCGACGGGGGAGCGGCTGGGCTGCGCTGGTTCTCCGGCCTACCCGCCCATGGTCGCGCGGGGCAGGGCGATCAGGTCGCCGAAGCGGGCGCGCAACCGGTCGTCGGTCGACTTCGGCACGTGTCGGGGAAAGCGCGTCGCCAGCACCCGCTTCTTCTCGGCGATGGCTCTCATGAGGATGTCGGGCTTTCCCTTCTCGTTCCACTCCTTGGGCGAGAGGCGGTCGCCGACTGCAGGATAGAAATACTCGGTCTGCATCAGCCTCAGCGTCTGCTCGTTGCCGAGATAGTGGCCCGGCCCGCTCATGCACACCTCGGCGATGGTATCGATCGAGAGCGCCGCGTCGGTGACCGCGATGCCGCGCACGCAGCGCAGGCAGTGTCCGAGCATGTCGTTGTCGATGATCAGGCTTTCCAGGCAGAAGCCGAGCAGCGAAGCGTGCATGCCGGCCGACTCGTAGACGAGATTGAGGCCCGAGAGGCCCGCCATGACGTTGGTGATGCCTTTCTCGTAGCCCGACTGGATGTCCGGTAGCTTCGAGTCCGCCATACCGGCGGCGGAACCGCCGGGCAGGTCGTAATATTGCGCCATCTGCGCGCAGGCGGCTGTCAGCAGCGCTTGTTCGGCCGAACCGCCGGACATGGCCCCCGTCCTCAGGTCGGAGACGAACGGCCAGGCTCCGAAGATCGCCGGGTGCCCGGGTTTCAGCGCGTTGACATAGACGAGGCCTGCGAGCACCTCGGCCACTGCCTGCACCACCGCTCCGGCGATCGCCGCGGGCGCCGTCGCGCCGGCTTGTCCGGCCGAAAGCAGCAGGATCGGGATGCCGCCAGCCACGCAGGCTTCCAGCACGCCGCACGCGTCCTCGGCAAACTTCATCGGCGGTACGACGAAGCAATTGGAATTGGAGACGAAGGGACGCGCCCGAAAATTCGCCTCGCCGCCGGCGATGGCGTGGAGCATCTCCAGCGCGGGCGCCACGTTCTCGCGCACCGTGAACGAAGTGCCGACATGCTTCGACGTGCCCATCAGGCAGGCGTAGAGCGTGTTGAAATCCATCGCCAGCGGATCGGGGATGTCGCGCGGCACCATCGGTCGCTGGAAGAAGTGGATGTTGTCCAGCCCGTCGACCAGGCGGGCCGCATCATAGATGTCCTGCAGCAGGCTCTCGCGGTACTCGCGCTTCTCGACGTCGATCAGGTGCACCGCCGCACCCGCCGTGCCGAAGTGGACGCGCTTGCCCTGGATGACCATGTCGTGCTTGGGATCCTGGCCGCAGAGCGTGAAGTTGCGCGCCGCGTTGCGGATCGTGTCCAGCACCAGCCGGCGCGGGAAGCGGATGCGGCCGTCTGCGTCATGGCTCGCCCCGGCGCCGGTCAGCGCCTCGATGCAGGAGGGAATGGCATTGGCGAAGCCGACCGTCTCCAGTACGGTCAACACCGCCTCATGGATGCGCGAGAGGTCGTTTTCGTCCAGCGGCTTGTAGCGCCCGCCTTCGAGGCCGGCGCGGACTGGACGAATGTCTTCGGCCAGCGGAGCCGCTCTCAACGCCCGTCGCGCCTCCCGCCCGCCCGAGCGCCTGCCCACTCTCTCGGTCGCCTGCGCCTGAATATCCAGCGTGCCTGACATCGCCACACGCCACCTTTCTGCCGAAGGCCGCGGTTCCGGAGGAAGGCGAGCCTGGCTTTTCCCCTTGTAGTTCCGACGAGTATCGAACCGCGCAGGAAGCTGCGGGTGGGCCAGGAGTATCGGCTGTTTATGCCAGAATGGCCGGCGATGCCGGCCATTCTGTGCGCGCTTGGGAGGGTGCGCTTCGGTCGAAACCGCTATGCCGCCGCCGGTCTCCTGCCTGCCGCCGTCGCCAGTTCGCGTATGCCGGGCTCGATGTGCTGAAGGGCAATCGAGGAGAAGCCGAGCCGCATGAACCTGCTCGGCTTGTCGACCTGGTCGAAGAAGCGGTCCCCCGGCTCGATGATGACGCTGCGCGCCGCCGCCGCCTCGGCGATGGAGCGCGCGTCGGTGCCATGCGGCCCTTCGAGCCAGATCGAGGTGCCGCCAGCCGAATCTGTCGGACGCCATTCGGGGAGGAACGCGGAGATCGCCTGGATCAAACGTTTGCGTCGTTCCTCGAAGGCGGTCGATAGCCGGCGAACGAGTGCGTCATGGTGGCCGAGCGACAGGAACAGCGCGATCGCCCGCTGGTTGTTGGCCGGCGGATGGCGGAGCATGAAGCGCCTCAATGCCCGCAGTTCCGCAATGAGGTCGGCGGACGCCACGATGTAGCCGATGCGCAGGCCGGGAGCCAACGTCTTCGACATCGATCCGACATAGACCACGCGTCCGGTGCGATCGAGGCTCTTCAGGGCCTGCTGCGGGGCGTCGTCGAAGAGCTGGCTGTCATAGCCGTCCTCGATGATCACCTGGTTGTCGCGCGCCGCCCGCGCCAGCAGGTCTTGCCTGCGATCCGCGCTGAGCGGCACCATGGTCGGGCAGTGGTGGCTGGGCGTGACGAACACGAAGCCCGCGTCCGACGGGATGGCCGACGTAACGATGCCCGAACTGTCGACCGGCACCGGCGCGATGTCGGCGCCGGCCAGCCGGAAGATCGAACGAGCGTCGGGATAGCCCGGATCTTCCATGGCGACCTTGCTGCCCTTGGTCATCAGCAGCGTGGCGAGCATGTAGAGCGCGTTCTGCGCGCCGAGCGTGACGATGATCTCGTCCGGATTGGCGAAGATGCCCCGGCGCGGCAGCAGCCGCGCCTGTATCTGCTCGATCAGCAGTGGATCGTCGCGGTCCACCATGTCGGCCGCCCAGTTGCGGATCTCGAGCACGGCGAGCGCCATGCGGTTGCATTCGCGCCATTCGGCCGTCGGGAACAGCGCCGGGTCGAACTGGCCGTAGACGAACGGATAGGACGACTTGATCCAGTTGCGATAATTGGCCGACGGCGGCATCTCGCTCGCGGCGATCTGGCGGCGCGCCTTCCAATCGATCGAGTTGGCGGCGTCCGGCGGCTTGCGCTGCGGCTTGGCCGGGGTGGCGAGCACGTCCGGATTGACGAAATGCCCGCGTCGCTCGCGCGCCACCAGGAACCCCTGGTCGACGAGTTGCTGGAAGGCGAGAACCACGGTGCCGCGCGCAACTCCCAGCTTCTCTGCAAGGATGCGGCATGAGGGCAGGGGCATCGATGCGGCGATCTGTCGGTCGAGGATGGCGGCCACGATCGCCTGGCGGATCTGCGCTTGCAGCGTCTGCCCCGATTCCGGCGAGATCCGGAAGAGACCGGACCAGATGGCGACGTCATTACGCTGCGGCATGTCTGTCTCCCGTGGCTTCCTCGATTCCCAAAGCCTGGACCATGAGTTTGTAGTCCTGGGCCAAAGCCTTGCACCAGTTAATTTTTCTGATCTTTGCTATTTATGCCAGTGATCGATCGACACGCTTCGACGTCGCCGTTGATTCTAAATCGATTGAAAAAAATGCGTCGGAGGAAGCCGTCGAGCGCCCCTTATTGTCGCAAAGGTCTGCTAAGGTGCGCTTCGAACGACCATCCGGAGCGTAAACGTGACCAGCACCGCCTTCGCCACGGCCCTCGCCGAACTCAACGCGCATCGCGACGTGCGTCCTGCCGACATCCGCAAGCAGTTCGAAGGCGATGCCGAGCGCTTTGCGCGGTTCTCGCTGACGTTCGACGATCTACTACTCGATTGGTCCAAATGCGCGGTCAGCGAGGAGACCATGCGGCTCCTGGCCGAATTCGCGCTTGCTGCGGGGGTGGAGCAGCGGCGCGACGAAATGCTGGCCGGCGAGAAGATCAACACGACCGAGGACCGCGCCGTCCTGCACACGGCGCTGCGCGCGCCGGAAGGCGCCGTCATCGAGGTCGACGGCGTTAACGTGGTGCCGGAGGTCCACGCCGTGCTCGGCGCAATGGCGCGTTTTGCCGAGGCCGTGCGCACCGGCGAAGCGGCCGGTGCGACGGGCAGCAGGATCACCGACGTCGTCAACATCGGCATCGGCGGGTCGGACCTGGGCCCGGTCATGGCGACGCTGGCGCTCTCGCCCTATCACGACGGTCCGCGCACCCATTTCGTGTCGAATGTCGACGGCGCCCACATCGCTGACACGCTGAAGGGGCTCTCGCCCGAGACGACGCTCTTCGTCATCGCGTCGAAAACCTTCACCACCATCGAGACCATGACCAACGCCGAGACCGCGAAACGCTGGGTCGAGAAGGCGCTGGGCACGGATGCGGTGGGCAGGCACTTCAGCGCAGTCTCCACCGCGCTGGACAAGGTCGCCGCCTTCGGCATTGCGCCAGACCGCGTGTTTGGCTTCTGGGATTGGGTCGGCGGCCGGTACTCGCTCTGGTCGGCCATCGGCCTGCCGATCATGCTGGCCGTCGGTCCGCGGAACTTTCGCGACTTCCTGGACGGTGCGCATGCCATGGACCAGCACTTCGCCACGGCGCCGATCCTCGAGAACGTTCCCATGATCCTTGGCCTCATCGGGTTCTGGCACCGCGCCATCTGCGAATACCCCTCGCGGGCCGTCATCCCATACGACCAGCGCCTTGCGCGGCTGCCGGCATACCTGCAGCAGCTCGACATGGAGTCGAACGGCAAGAGCGTGACGCTCGACGGCGGCGTGCCGGCGACGCCGACGGGTCCGCTCGTCTGGGGGGAGCCTGGCACCAACGGCCAGCATGCCTTCTTCCAGCTTCTGCACCAGGGTACAGACGTCATTCCCGTCGAGTTCATCGTCGCTGCGACGGGGCATGAGCCTGACCTGAAGGTGCATCACGACCTTCTGGTCGCCAACTGCCTGGCGCAGTCGCAGGCGCTGATGAAGGGGCGCACGCTGGAGGAGGCGAAGGCGCAGATGCTGGCGAAGGGCATGAAGGCCTCCGAGGTGGAGGAGATCGCGCCGCACCGCGTCTTCTCCGGCAACCGGCCGTCGTTGACGATCGTCCACCGCCTGCTCAATCCGTTCACGCTCGGCCGGCTGATTGCTCTCTACGAGCACCGCGTGTTCGTCGAAGGCGTTCTGTTCAACATCAATTCCTTCGACCAGTGGGGCGTCGAACTCGGCAAGGAACTCGCCACCAACCTGCTGCCAGTCGTGGAAGGCAAAGCCGATGACGCGGGCGATGTCTCGACATCGGGCCTCGTCGGCCATATTCACGCCCTGCAACGACAAGGGACGTGACGGCTTGGCGACGATAAAGGGCATCCTGTTCGACAAGGATGGGACATTGGTGGACTTCCAGCGCACCTGGTTCGCCATCGGCGACCGGATGGCGCTGGAGGCGGCGGATGGTGATCGGCTGCGGGCAAACACGCTGCTGACCGACGCCGGCTACGATTTCGACGCTGCCGGTTTCCGGGCCGATTCGGTCTTCGCGGCTGGAACCAACGCCGACATCGTCTCGCTGTGGTATCCGCATCTCGAGGTCCACGCCCGCGCCGACATGGTCCGACGCTTCGACACCGCCACCGCTGAGGAGGGCGCCCTGCAGGCGATCGCGCTCGAGGGCATCAAGGAGACGCTCGCCGCGCTTCATGCGGCCGGCTATCGGCTCGGACTCTGCACCAACGATTCGACCGGCGGCGCCGAAAAAACGCTGCTGGCGCTTGGCGTCGCCCAGATGTTCGATGCCGTCTACGGCTATGACGCGGTTGCCAATCCCAAGCCTGCGCCCGACGCCGTCTTAGCCTTCTGCGACCTGACCGGCTTGAAGCCGTCGGAAATCGCGATGGTGGGCGACAACCGCCACGACCTGGAAATGGCGCGGGCCGGCGGAGCCGGTCTCGCGGTTGGCGTGCTCTCCGGCACGGGCACCAGGGCCAGCCTGACCCCGCTGGCCGATGCGATACTGCACTCGGTCACCGAACTGCCGGGATTGCTGACTCAGAGGAATGCGGCGTAGCTGCGCTGGCCCGCCGGAGCCTGCGGCTCAGCGCCGCGAAAACGCCCCGCGGAAAGCCACCGCAGCCAGTATCAGGCTCGCCACGGCGTTCCAGCCGGCCATGGACAGGCCCAGGATGCGCAGGGCGGCCTCGTCGCAGGAGGGCGGCATGACGTCGTTCAGCATGTCGAGCACGCCGTTGCCGCTGCCGGACGGTCCCTCCACTGCGATCCCGCAGTCGGTCGGGCCTGGCCACCATCCCCATTCGACGCCCGAGTGGAAAACGCCGAGATAGAGCCCATAGGTCATCAGCAGTCCGCCCACGAAGAGCAGGCCGCGCGTCAGCAGCGGCGGCCAGCGCAGCGTCGAGGAGACGAATGCCAGGAGCATGAGGGGCGCGCCCACATAGTAGGGCATGCGCTGCTCGTAGCAGAGCTTGCACGGGATGTAGCCGCCGATGTGCTGGAAGCCCAGGGCGGAGCCGACGGTCGCAGCCATCGCGAGCGCCAGGAAGAGGGCGGTCGCAGCCTGCAGCCGGCTTGTCGGGGAAAGCAGTGGGGTCATATCGGTATCGGTCCGGCCGGACAGGCGTCTGAAAGTCTCGCTACGTCAGCAGCTTGTAGAGAATGTAAAGCAGAATGAGGGCGGCGGCGCCCGCTGCGGCGATCAGGCCCAGGCGCTTCTCGATGAAGTGGCGAATAGGCTCCCCGTAGCGGCGCAAGAGCCAGGCGAGGAACCAGAAACGGGCGCCGCGGGCGATGATCGCCGAGATTATGAACACCCAGATGTTCACGCCGATGACGCCGGACAGGATGGTGACGACCTTGATCGGCGGCAGGTGGGCGAGGCCGGAGGTGACCAGCATCAGGAGGATGAAGCCGGTCGCCGTGCCTTCGGTCGGTATCAGCGCCTCGAACTCGTCGAGTTTGCCATAGAACTCCAGCACCGGCTTGGCGATCGTTTCATAGGCGAAATGGCCAAGCAGCCACCCGGCGATGCCGCCCAGCACCGAGGCCACGGTGGCCACGAGTGCGTAGCGGTAGGCGCGGTCGGGCCGGGCGATCGCCATTGGCACGTAGAGCACGTCGGCGGGCACGAGGAACACCGAACTCTCGATGAAGGCGATGATCGCCAGCCACCATTCGGCGGACTTGCGCGCAGCAAGCGACATCGTCCAGTCGTAGAGTCCCCGAAGCATCCGATCCCCCGTTGCGAGGCTGCCTGTCTAGAAAGAATCGGTGTCTGGCACAATCGGGGGAAAATGCCAAAGCCGTGATCGTCGCTGTTCGGAGGTCGCGACCAGGCAGACGTCGCGGCGCGTCGGCCGCTCAGGCTGCCCAATCGGAGCGGTTAGCGAAGCGAACTCGCGGAATATGTGGGAATGGTGCCCCCTGCCGGGATCGAACCAGCACTCCGTTAGGAACCGCATTTTGAGTGCGGCGCGTCTACCAATTCCGCCAAGGGGGCACTAAGATGGGTCTCTATAGGAGGCCCCATGCAACCGTCAAGACTAGCCCGCCTGCGTGATCGGCTCAGCTTCAACAGGTGACCTGATCGCCGTGGGCGTCGTGGTTTATCTTGGCTATTGTCCCGCCCAGGTGCTCTGATCCAGTGGCCCACGCCACGAGCGTATCCCCTTAAATTATTGAAATTGTAGAGTGGCGCCGCTGAAAACGACCGACTCAATATCGAGTTCCTTCGGGAGTGCCGGTTCGATGCCGGCAGGGCCCGCCAGATGGTCTCCAGGCTGGCGCCGTCCATGTCCATTCTGAGTGTCGTCGTGCCGGTCTTCAACGAGGAGGCCAGCATTGAAGCGTTCCTGTCCCGTGTCCGTCCGATCCTCGATGCTCAGGGCCTGAGTGGCTACGAGATCATCTTCGTCAACGACGGTTCCCGGGATGCGACGCTGAGCAGACTCGAGGCGGAGGCCCGTGCGGACTCTCGGATCAGGATCATCGACCTCTCGCGAAACTTCGGCAAGGAGGCCGCCCTTACGGCAGGCATAGACCACGCTGCGGGCAATGCCGTGATTCCGATCGACGTGGACCTTCAGGACCCGCCGGAACTCATCCCTGAGATGCTTGCGCGCTGGCGGCAGGGGTATGACGTGGTGCTGGCGTCCCGGAACGACCGGTCCAGCGACACGTGGTTCAAGCGGGTGACCGCTTCTCTGTTCTATCGGACCATGCTCCGGCTGTCTGACGTGGAAATTCCGCCCCAGACCGGCGACTTCCGGCTCATGGACCGTCGCGTCGTGGAAACCCTGAAGCTGATGCCGGAACGTACCCGCTTCATGAAGGGCGTCTTCGCCTGGGTAGGCTTCCGGACCACGACGATCTACTTCAAGCGGGAGAGGCGCCTGGCCGGCGAACCGCAACAGAAACTCGGGAAGCTCATCAGGCTGGCCGTCGACGGGATCGTGTCCTTTACCTCCCTTCCCTTGCGGATATGGTCGGTCGTCGGAGCGCTGGCTGCCGCCCTGGGGCTGGTCTACATGACCTTCATCGTTGTGCGCACGCTCATCTTCGGAATCGATCTTCCGGGCTACGCATCCCTCTTGGTGGTGATGCTCTTCTTCAGCGGGCTGATCCTGCTGAGCATAGGCGTTCTGGGCGAGTATATCGCGCGCATCTTCGTGGAGGTGAAGCAGCGCCCCTTGTACATCGTCCGGGAGACGACCAACCTGGGTGCGGACGCGGAGCATCGCCGCCAGGTGGCCGGACATCGTGAATAGCGGCCTCGTCGCCCTGCTGCGAGGTCGGGTTCCGGAATTCGCGCGGTTCGCTGCTGTGGGCGGTCTGGCGACCCTGGTCCATGCAGCGGTCTACTTGATGCTCCTTCAGGTAGGCATGGACCCGCAACTCGCGAACGTGGCCGGCTTCGTAAGCGCCCTCGGGATCTCGATCCTCGGGCACCACCACTTCACCTTCCGTGCAGAGGGCAAGCGGGACCTGACGGCGTCGAGTTGGCGTCTGGTCGTCGCCGCCCTGCTCGGCTACCTGATCAACGCCTTCTTCGTCTACCTCGTGGCCGACGTTCTCAAGATCGCTGCGGGCTTCGCGATCGTGCCGATGATCGGCGTCACCCCGTTGGTCACCTATTTCATCAACCGGAAGTGGGTGTTCTACGGCAAGGATGCCGACGTAGCGCCGTGGTTGTTCGCGCTGGCAGTTGGGGCAGCCGTTTTCCTGCTGTTCGGCGGAGCCTCCAGCATCGTTCCCACCAACACGTCCTGGCTCATGCGCCACGACCCCAGCCAGCACTACATGGGGTGGGCGTTCTTCCGAGACACTCCGCTTTTCCAGTTTCCTCTCGGCGCGACCCCCCTGTTCGGGGACAAGATCGCCAGCTCCATAGTGTTCTCCGACTCCATCCCGCTCTTCGCCCTGCCGTTCAAGCTGGTCAGTCCGCTTCTCCCGCATCCCTTCCAGTATTTCGGCCTGTGGATCGCATTCTGCCTCTGCATGCAGGCGTACTTTGCGCTCAGGATACTCCGGCAGCTGGATGTGCCCGTTGTCGCCGCGGGTGTCGGCGCGGTCCTGTTTGTGCTGTCCCCCATCATGCTGTGGCGGCTGCACGGCCACGAGGCCCTTCTGGCCCATTGGCTGTTGCTTGCCGGTGTGTCCCTGTATCTGGAGCCCAGATGGCGGGGTGGTGCATGGCTGGCTCTCCTGGTGGCCGCGGTGCTTGTGCACGCCTACCTGTTCGCCATGGTTGGCGGCATCTGGTTTGCCGATCTATGCGGGCGATGGCTGGGCTGGCATGGCGAACGGCGGCCGCGCCTGGCCGCTGTCGTTGCGCCCCTCGTCGTTTGCCCGCTTGTGGCGTGGGCGGTGGGCTACTTCATGGCGCCGTCGGCGATCGGCCTCACCGCCTGGGGCGCGGGCTTCGGCCTCTACCGGGCCGAGCTGCTGGCCCTCGTCGACCCCGACGAGATATGGAGCGGGGCGCTGCCCGACGTGCCGGACGGTATTGGCGGCGATGCCGGCTTTGCCTACCTGGGATTGGGTGTCCTCGCCCTCATTGTCCCTGCCGTGGCCTCCTGGCTCGGTGCGCGTCGGTTCGGGTTTTCTGCGCGGTATCGCGCGCTGGCGGCGCTCGCCGTGTTGTTCTCGCTCTTTGCTTTGTCGAACAGGGTGGGTGTCCTCGACACAACCGTGTTGACGATCCCGTTGCCCAGCCTGCTCGATCCGCTCCTCGTCGCATTCCGCGCGTCTGGTCGCTTCATATGGGTGCCGGCCTACCTCATCATGCTGCTTCTCGTCGTCTCGGCTGCACGGTGGCCAAAGCCCCGGCAGGGCGTGGCGGTCCTGCTGGCTGCGGTCGCTCTCCAGGTGTTCGACCTGCAGCCGGCCATGTCGTTCTTCCGGACTACCTTCTCCGCGACTTGGCAGAACCCGGCTCAATCCGGCTTCTGGTCGGAGGCCGTGAGGAACTACAGGCGGATAGCCCTGGTGCCGGCAGACAGCGAGGGCCCTGTGTATCTGCCGATGGCGATGCTCGCGGCGGAGAATGGGCTTGCCATCAACGTCGCCTATCTTGCGCGGCATGATCCCGAGGCGCTCGAAGCGGAACGGGCGGAAGTGTTGGCGGCTGTGACCAGCGGCGCTCTGGACCCCGACACCCTCTATGTGTTCTCGGACGACGGCCTGTTCCGGAAGGCCCTGTCGAGTAAGCCCGGGGCAGCCTTCGGCGGCGCCGTTGACGGCTTCAAGGTGCTGGCTCCCGGCTGGAATGGCTGCACCGCCACATGCGGGGCTACGACCTTATCGCCATAGTCTTCCGGGCCTGATTGCCCAGCCGCTCGCCGATGGAAGGTCCCGCCCAGCCGACGTGTCGATCCGGTTTTCGGATCAGCGCTCGGACGAGCCGAGGCCGCGCGTGGCTAACACGCTTGCCGCCTGCGGGAACGCTATGATCTCGGCTGTGGGACGGCGGTGCTCGACCACGGCAATGGCGTCGAGAATAATGCCGAGCGCCTCGCGCGCCCGCCGGCCGAGCTCGTCGTCACCTGAAAGGCAGTCGAAGGCTTTTTCCAGATGCTGACGCGCGGCAAAAAGATCGCTTTTCAAATCGTGTTCCCAGATTGACCGCCCAATCTCGCTCTACTCCGCCGAAGCAAACGGAATGCAAACATCCACATGTGGATTTGAATAAAAAGCCGCGGGTCAGCTGCGGTCCGCTCGTCAGGCAGGTGTGGAACGACGCAGGAGCCAGGCGACGGCGCCGCTCCGGATGCCAGCGTCGAAACGGCCTCGAACTGGCTCAGAAACACCTTGCCCGTCAAGTGTTCGAGGAAATGCGCGCGCTTCAGCCGGTCCATCACGGGACCCTTGACCTCGGACAGGTGGAAGACGATGCCCGCATCCGTCACGATCACCGCCGCCGTCAGGTCGCTGGCCAGTGTCCCGCGGGCGTAGGCCTTCCCCCATTCGAGGATGGGCAGGAATCTTGCTAGGCTGTGATTGCTGTATGTCGGGTCGGTCGATCAGGCCCTGCCGCGTACCGCGCGGACAAGCATTGCACTGCGCACCAGCTTCACGGCGAACATCCCGGCGATCATTGCGGCCACGAAGACGAAGGCGCTGGATTGCCCGAGCCCGAGCGCCGGGATCGATCCGCCGGGGCAGAAGCCGGCGATCCCCCAGCCGATTCCGAACAGCGCTGAACCGCCGATGAGCGGCAGGTCGAGGCGCTTCTTGGTGGGCAGGTGGAACCGCTTCTCGAAAGCGGGAGTCGGCCGCTTGAGGACAAGGAAATAGCCGAGCGCGGTCACCGCCAGTGCGCCGCCCATGACGAAGGCGAGCGAGGGGTCCCAGGTTTCGGCAATGTCGAAGAAGTTCAGCACCTTCGCTGGGTTGATCATGCCCGAGACGGCGATGCCGGCGCCGAAGATGAGACCGGCGACGAGAGCGGACAGGATGCGTGGCATTCAGAAGCCCCCCAGGACATGGCGGATGATGAAGACGGTAGCCGCGGTGGCGATCATGAAGCTGATCGTCGCCGCGATCGATCGGCCTGAAAGCCGAGCCATGCCGCAGACGCCGTGACCGGAGGAGCAGCCCGATCCGAGCGTCACCCCGACGCCGACGATGAGGCCGCCGACTATCAGCCATGGCGTCGGAACCGGACTGTCGAATGAAATGGTGAAGCCGGTGAACGCCAGGATCAGCCCCGGCGCGACGACCGCGCCGGCCAGGAAGGCGGCGCGCCAGACCCAGTCCGGCGCTGCCGGCGGCACGAGCCCGCCAAGGATTCCGGACAGGCCAGCCACGCGGCCGTTAAGGGCCATCAGCAGCACCGCGGCGACGCCGATCAGGCCACCGCCAAGAAGCGATGTGAGAGGTGTGAATTCGGTCATGGGTCAGATCGCTTTTTCGCAGGGTGCGGGAGCGCAGAAGAGCCTGTGCATGGTGGAGATGAAGACCTCGATGCGCGGGTCGGCAAGTCGGTAGAAGACCTGCTTGCCGTCCTTGCGCCCGACGATGAGGTCGGCCGCCCTGAGTTCGGCGAGCTGCTGCGAGAGGCCCGGCTGGCGGATGCCAAGAAGGTCCTCCAGTTCGCGCACCGAGCGTTCGCCGTCGACCAGCGCGCAGCAGACCAGCAGGCGGTCAGGGTTCGAAAGCTTCTTCAGGAAGGCCGATGCCTCATCGACATGGGCCTTCATGTTGGCCGCTTCGCAGGACAGCTTGTCGATCATTTCCTCACCCCCACGGTGCGCCGGACAGGAGGTCCAGCGGGATCTTGAGATAGCGCCGGCCGTTCGCTTCCGGCTGCGGCAGGCGGCCGCCATTGGTGTTGATCTGCAGCGAATGCAGGATCAGCTTCGGCATAGCGAGCGTGCGGTCGCGCGCCTCACGCAGCTGGATGAACTCCGCCTCGCTCTTGTTGGCGATGTGGATGTTCTTGGCCTTCTGTTCGGCGACCGTCGATTCCCACAGCGGCTCGCGCCCGCCGGGCTGGTAGTCGTGACCGGTGAAGATCCGGGTCTCGTCGGGCAGCGCCAGGATGCGCTGGATCGAACTCCAGAGGGCCGTTGCGCTGCCGCCCGGGAAGTCGGCGCGCGCGGTGCCGCCATCGGGCATGAAGAGGGTGTCGTGCACAAATGCGGCGTCGCCGATCACGTAGGTGATCGATGCGAGCGTGTGGCCGGGCGAGAACATCACGCGGGCGTCGATGTCGCCGATCCTGAACGTGTCGCCGTCGGCAAACAGCCGATCCCACTGCGAACCGTCGGCCGGGAAGTCGGGCCAGTTATAGAAATCCTTCCAGAGCTTCTGCACCTCGACCACCTTCGCGCCGATGGCAGTCGGAGCGCCGGTCTTTTGCTTCAGGTACTGGGCGGCCGAGAAATGGTCGGCATGGGGATGCGTGTCGAGGATCCACTCGACCTCGTAGCCATTGGCGTTGACGAACTCGAGGATGCGGTCGGCATTGCCCGATGCGGTCTGACCGGATTTCTCGTCGAAGTCGTAGACCGGATCGATGATGGCGCATTTCTTCGTCCCAGGATCGGCCACGACATATTGCGCGGAGGAGGTGCGCGGGTCGAAGAAGCCGGTGACTTCCGGTTTTTGCGTCATGAGTGTCCCTCTTGGCCCTGCGGAAAAACGTCGGTCGCGTGAGCGGCCTTGGCTGATGAACGGATACGTAATATTGATTGCAAAAAATTGCAAGCGATATTCCGAGAGTGATAGCACATCCGGCACCGTTGACTGGCCTTGCCGCGCAACGTAGTGCGGTTGCCATGGCGTCGAACCTGATGCACGGGATTCCTGGACTGCCGATGCTGCAGCGTCGCGAGAGCTATGCAGCGCTCCGCCGCGATTTTGGCTGGCGCATACCTGCCCGTTTCAACATCGGAACGGCCATCGCCGATGCCTGGGCGGCGCGCGACCCTGACCGCATTGCGCTGCTCGAATATGCCCCAGAGGGCGCGCCGCGGACGTTGACCTACGGCGAACTCGCCGCCCGGTCCAACGCCTTCGCCAACGCGCTGCGCGCAAGGGGCGTCGGCCGCGGCGACCGCGTCGCATTGCTCCTGCCGCAAGGTTTTGAGGTCGTCATCGCCCACGCGGCGATTTACAAGCTGGGGGCCATCGCCGTGCCGTTGGCCCTGCTCTTCGGCGTCGAGGCGATCGAATACCGCATGCATTTTGCCGCCGCCAAGGTGGTGATCACGACGGAATCCGGGTTGGAGAAGGTGCGCACGGTGGCCGCGCGGTTACCGGAACTGTCGCTGATCGTTTGTGTCGACGGCGCTTCGGGCCAGGCGCTGGACTTCCACCGGATGATCGCGGACAGCTCGGCAGCCTTCGAGGCGGAAGACACCGCCGCCGACGATCCGGCCCTGATGATCTTCACCTCGGGCACCACGGGGCCGCCCAAGGGTGCGCTGCACGGTCACCGAGTGCTGCTCGGTCATCTGCCGGGCGTCGAGATGCACCATGAATTCCTGCCGCAGCCGGGCGATCTCATGTGGACGCCGGCCGACTGGGCCTGGGCCGGTGGCCTGCTCAACCTGCTGCTGCCGGGCCTTTATCTCGGCGTTCCCGTGGTTGCCGGCCGCTTCGAGAAATTCGACCCGGAGGCGGCGCTGCTGCTTGCCGAGAAGATGAAGGTGCGCAATGCCTTCATCCCGCCGACAGCTCTGCGCATGCTGAAGACCGTGCCGGACATCCCCCGCCGCTTTCGCCTCGACCTGCGCACGGTGGGCTCCGGCGGCGAGTCGCTCGGCCGCGAGACCTTCGAGTGGGCCAGGCATGAGCTCGGCCTCACCATCAACGAGTTCTACGGCCAGACCGAGTGCAACCTCGTCCTGTCGTCCATGGGGGCGCTCGGCCTAGCCCGCGCCGGCGCCATCGGGCTTCCGGTGCCGGGCCACCGGGTCGCCGTCATCGATGAAGGGGGCAACCCGGCGCCCAAGGGTACGCCCGGCCAGATCGCGATAGCGCGGCCTGACCCGGTGATGTTCCTGGGGTACTGGCAGAATCCCGAAGCGACGGAGCGAAAATTCATCGGCGACTGGATGACGACCGGCGACCAGGGCGTCGAGGATGGGGACGGCTATGTCCATTTCTTCGGCCGCGACGACGACGTCATCACCTCGGCCGGCTTCCGCATCGGGCCGAGTGAGATCGAGGACTGCCTGACCGGGCATCCCGCGGTGGCGCTGGCCGCGGCCGTCGGCAAGCCCGATCCGATGCGCACCGAAATCGTCAAGGCCTACGTGGTGCTGAAGGATGGCGTCGCGCCGGATGAGCGGCTGGCCGAGGAGATCCGGCTGTGGGTGCGCGAGCGCCTTTCGGCGCACGAGTATCCGCGCGAGGTGGAGTTCGTGGAATCGATGCCCCTGACCACGACGGGCAAGGTCATCCGCCGCATTTTCAGGGACAGGGCGAAGCTGGAGGCCGGACGGCGCTGAGCCGTCCTATTTCCGCCTCAGCAGGCCCTTCACCCGGTTGCGTACGATACGCGCGATGTTTCGGGTTTCGCGATAAAGGTGAAGCTGCGATGCCGCCTGCCGTGCCGCGCGGTCGCTGTCGGGCGTCATGCCGACCACCAGGGTCCCCATCGGCCGGCGCTCCGCCCACAACCGGCTCATCACCGGATGGTCGGGCACTGCGCAGGAATCGGTCGTGATGATGTTGGGGTCGTCCAGGTGCTGCTTGGTGACCTCGATCATCAGCAGCGTGCCCGGCGAGAACTCGGCAAGCGACTCATCATAGGCCGTCTTCCAGGTGTAGGCGACGCCGGCCTCGATGAAGACGATCAGCGAGGCGATCACCTTGCCGTCCAGGGTCAGCGAATGCACGCGGCAGAGGTCGTACTCCGACAGCCTGTGGACGGCTTCTCGCGCGAATGCCGCGCGGTATCGGTCGATCGCCATTGCCGTGCGCTGCCGGCCTTTCCAGCCGGCCGCCTCCAGGCTGAGGAAGCTCTCCAGGCCGCCCCGCACGTCGTCCGTCGCCCGGTCGATCCGGTATTCCAGCTTGCCGCGTTCCTCCAGCCGGCGCTTGAGGCGATTGAACTCGCGGTAGTGATGAGCTTTCAGCGCGTTCTTCAGGTACGCGTCCCCGTCGAGGCCGCTTTCGAGGAACGGCCGCTCGAAGCGCCCCGTGGTGATCAGAGGCAGGCCGCGCGCCTCGGCCGCCATGGTGATGACCGATGCGACGGCGCCGTCCAGCCTGACGTCGGGGAACACGAAGATCTTCGGGAATTTGAGGTGCGGCCGCGACATCATCGCGAAGAGGCTTTCGACGACGCCGTCGGGATCGTCGCGGTCAAGCAGCGGTGTGCCGAGCGGTCCGAACGGGCTCGACCATGCGCGGATGATGGGCTGCCCGAGCGGAATCGCCGGGCGCTCGATGGAGAAGGGCACAAGCAGGCGCAGCCGGCTCTTGAACTCGTCCCCGTCGCGGATGACCGCAAGCCTCACCTCGCGGTCCTCGAGGCGCGGCATGGCGGGCGCGAGGAAGCGCAGGTTGAAGAACACGTTCGGCTCGATCGTGCGCGCGCACAGATAGTCCAGCTCCTCGACGAGCTCGAAGCCGGCCGAAGCGGCATAGATTGCGAGCTTGCGCTCGGGCTGGCGGCTCTCCAGCACTTCGACATGAGCGGGATCGAGCGGCTCGGCGGGCAGCCCCGCAAGCCCGGCGATCATGGCGCCGGAAGCGCTGCCGCTCGATTCTTCAAGGATCGGAATGGCCGCCATCAGCAGGCCTCCCGCGCCGCCGGTGTCGGGACGAAGATCACCATGGTTATTCCAAGCTTTCGCCATACGGTGAAGGAAAGGGCGGCCGCCTCGAAGATCATCGAGGCGGTGGTGGCGATGGCAGCGCCCCACAGGCCAAGGACTGGGATCAGCAGCACCGACAGCAGCACGTTGAGCGCGAGCGTCAGCGCATAGACGCCGGCGCAGACGTTCTGGTGGCCGCTCATGGTGAGCAGGCTCTCCGCCGGACCGACGGCCGAGCGCGCGACGACGCCGCAGACGAGCAGGAAAAGCAGCGGATAGCCCTCGGTGAACTCGGGGCCGAACAGCGCCAGCATTGGCTCGCCCAGGACGATCACCACGACCGCCATGAGAAGCGACGGCCAGAAGGTCCAGGAGACCGTCTCCCGGGCGAAGACGGCAAGGCCTTCCGGGTCGCCGTGGCTGAACGCGGCGTAGCGTTGGGCGACGCCCGCCTTCACCGCGAAATAGACGAAATGGACGAGCGCCAGCGTCTTGACCGCGGCGAAGTAGACGGCGACGCGATCCGGATCCAGGAAGGCGCCGACCATCAGCACGTCGGCATTGGTGAGCAGGAAGAAGAAGCCCTCGACGAGGAAGATCGGCAGCGAGACGACGATCCAGCCGCGTACATCCATACGCACCGGACCCGGCGGCACCTTGCCGTCGACGCGTGACGTGACGCTCGCCAGTTGCACGAGCGTCGTAGCATAGGTGGCGAGGATGGCGGCGATCACGGCGGTCACTGCATTTGCCTCGTAGCCCAGGATCAGCGCCATCGCCATGAAGGCGAGGATCAGCAGCGGCCGCGTGATGTAGGTCGGCGACAGCGCCGAGAAGACCCAGGCGTTTGCCCGCGATATGCCCTGCAGCAGGTCCGACAGCGCGATCATCGGCAGGCAGACGACGCCCAGGATGAAGGGCACGACATAGTAGCTCTCGATGCGTGGCGCGAGCAGCCAGATGGCGAGCGCGCCGGCGCCCGCAATCAGCGTTGAGGCGATCAGCACGAACATGCGGCTTGCGAGCATGACGCCGCGCAGCTCCGCCATCATGCGCTTGGCCCGAAACTCGGGGATGAAGCGGATGACCGTGGTGTGGAAGCCGAGGCAGGAGAGATTTCCCGCGATGATCAGCGTCGTCCAGACCAGGACGAAGATGCCGTATTCGAAACTGCCCATCCAGCGCGCCAGGAGCACCTGCGACACGAAGGCGATCACGGCGCTGACCACACGTATGACGAATGCGATAACCGAGAAGCGGCCCGCCTCGCCGCGCTCGTCGGCGGCGAACAGTACGGCGTCCACCCTGTCGAGAAGCGGCCTGGCCTTCAGCGCCAGGCGCTGCGGCAGGAGGCGCTCGGCCATGGTCGCCGCCGAAAATCGCACGCAATACACTCCCTGTTCCCGCCTCACCTATCGGAGAGTCTTTAAGAAACGGTGGCGTGTAGGCAGGGCCTCCGGACCTTCGGCCGGCTGCAGTGCGCCGTCCGCGTTCCGGGCGCGGAAATTCTGGCGCGCGGCGCAGGCCGGACCGGTCTCAACGACTGGGTCGGGATGATCGAGCAGCACGCCTGCTTCCGCGGCAGCCGTCGCCATTTGCGCGGGGAGGGGCGGCATTGCGCCCCAGCCGGGGGAAGCTTTGCGGCTAGGCGAAGGCGCCGTGGCAGTGCTTGAACTTCTTGCCCGAGCCGCAGGGGCAGGCCTCGTTGCGGCCGACCTTGCCCCAGGTCTGCGGGTTCGCAGGGTCCCGGTCCTCGGGCGCAACGACGTGATCGGCGGTGATGCGCGTCATCACCGCGGCGTCGCCAAAACCTTCTCCGAAGTCGTCCTCGCCGGTGGTGGCGTCGACATGGTGGCCGAAGGTCTGCGGCGCCTGCGGCGGCGGCGCGTCGGCCGCCTCGCGCACCAGCTCGACCCGCATCAGCTGCGAGGTCACCGCCTGGCGCAGGTTGACCAGCATCGCCTGGAAGAGCTCGAAGCCCTCCTGCTTGTATTCCTGCAGCGGGTCGCGCTGCGCATAGCCGCGGAAGCCGACGACAGAACGCAGGTGGTCGAGATTGACCAGATGCTCCCGCCACAGGTGATCCAGCGTCTGCAGGACGACTGAGCGCTCCACATACGCCATCACCTCCGGCCCGAAGCGCTCGGCGCGCTGCTGCGCCGCATCGTCCGAAATCTTCAGCAGGCGGTCGCGAACCTCCTCGTCGGCGATGCCCTCTTCCTTTGCCCATTCCTCGATCGGAAGGTCCACATTGAGGAAGTTGCGCACGTCCTCCTTCAGCCCCGCGGTGTCCCACTGCTCGGCATAGGCCGTCTCGGGGATGCGCTTGGCGACTATCTCCTCGATGACGTCGTGGCGCATCTCCGTCACCGTCTCGGTGAGGCTCTCGCCGTCCATCAGGTCGAGACGCTGCTCGAAAACGACCTTGCGCTGGTCGTTCATCACGTCGTCGAACTTCAGCAGGTTCTTGCGGATGTCGAAGTTGCGGGCCTCGACCTTCTTCTGCGCCTTCTCGAGCGCTTTGTTGATCCACGGGTGCGTGATCGCCTCGTCTTCCTTGAGGCCTAGCTTCTGCAGCATGCCGTCCATGCGGTCGGAGCCGAAGATGCGCATCAGGTCGTCCTGCAGCGACAGGAAGAATTTCGAGCGGCCGGGGTCGCCCTGGCGGCCGGAGCGGCCGCGGAGCTGGTTGTCGATGCGGCGCGACTCGTGGCGCTCGGTGGCCAGCACGTAGAGGCCGCCGGCGGCCAGCGCCCTTTCCTTGAGTTTCGCGACGTCCTCGCGAATGGCGCGTTCCTTCGCGTCGCGCTCCGGCCCGGGCTCCACCTCGGCCAGTTCCTCGGCGATGCGCATGTCGGCGTTGCCGCCGAGCTGGATGTCGGTGCCGCGGCCGGCCATGTTGGTGGCGATGGTGATGGCGCCCGGCTTGCCGGCCTGCGCTACGATCGACGCTTCCTGCTCGTGATGGCGGGCGTTCAGCACCTGGAATTCTGAGAAGCCTTCGGTGCGCAGGCGCTCGGCCAACTGCTCGGATTTCTCGATCGAGGTGGTGCCCACCAGGATCGGCTGGCCCTTCTCGCGCGCCTCGCGGATCTCCTTGACGATGGCGCGGTACTTTTCCTCGACCGTGCGATAGACCTCGTCGTCCTCGTCGATGCGCTGCACCGGCAGGTTGGTCGGCACCTCGGTGACATCGAGGCCGTAGATGTTGCCGAATTCCTCCGCTTCTGTCGCCGCCGTGCCGGTCATGCCGGCCAGCTTCTTGTACATACGGAAATAGTTCTGGAAGGTGATCGAGGCGAGCGTCTGGTTCTCGGGCTGGATCTGCACGTGCTCCTTGGCCTCGAGCGCCTGGTGTAGCCCTTCGGAGAAGCGACGTCCCGGCATCATGCGGCCGGTGAACTCGTCGATGATGACGATCTCGCCGTTCCTGACGATGTAGTCCTTGTCGCGCTGGAACAGGCGGTGCGCCTTGAGCGCGTTGTTGACGTGGTGGACCATGGCGACGTTCTCGACGTCGTAGAGCGACTCGCCCTTCAGCAGCCCGGCCGCACGCAGCATGTTCTCGACGTTTTCCGTGCCTTCCTCGGTAAAGATCGCGGTGCGCTGCTTCTCGTCCACCTCGAAGTCGGCCGGCCCGATCTTGGTGATGAAGGCGTCGACCGTGTTGTACATCTCCGAGCGGTCCTCGAGCGGGCCGGAAATGATGAGCGGCGTGCGCGCCTCGTCGACCAGGATCGAGTCGACCTCGTCCACGATCGCGAAATTGTGTCCGCGCTGCACCATCTGCGCGCGCTCATACTTCATGTTGTCGCGCAGGTAGTCGAAGCCGAACTCGTTGTTGGTGCCGTAGGTGACGTCGCAGGCGTAGGCGGCCCGGCGCTCGTCGTCGTCCAGGCCGTGCACGATGACGCCGACCGTCAGGCCCAGGAACCTGTAGAGGCGGCCCATCCACTCGGAGTCGCGCTTGGCAAGGTAGTCGTTGACCGTGACGACATGCACGCCGTTGGCCGTCAGCGCATTGAGATAGACGGGGAGGGTGGCGACCAGCGTCTTGCCCTCGCCGGTGCGCATCTCGGCGATGCCGCCGCTGTCCAGCACCATGCCGCCGATCAATTGGACGTCGAAGGGCCTCAGCCCGAGCACGCGCTTGGAAGCTTCGCGCACGGTGGCGAAGGCGGGTATCAACAGGTCCTCGAGTTCGGTGCCGTTGGCGAGTTGTTCGCGGAATTGCGCGGTGCGTGCCTTCAACTGCTCGTCGGACAGCGCCGAGAGTTCGCTTTCAAGTGCGTTGATGGCCTCGACGCGGGGGCGCATGCCCTTCACCCGCCGATCGTTGGATGAACCGAAGATTTTGCGAGCAAGAACGCCGAAGCTGACCATCCAGTGGTCCTTTCATCCCAATGAGGGCCGACCGCGAACGCCGGCCAAACCCGCCAAGCGCATCCAGAGGCGGACAGAGAACGACAAAGGCGCCCGGAAATAGTTTCTGGACGCAAAGTCGAAGGACAGATAAGAGGGGCCCGAACCGATGTCAACGCCGCGTGAACACGCGGTTGAACGCGGAATTTCGCCACATTTCGGCATGCTTCAAGGCTGCCTGAAGTTCCCACCGGAGACCATTCATGTCCTTCGTAACGCGTCATCTGAGGCCGCTCGGCCTTGCTCTCGGACTTTCGCTGGCCGCTCTTCATGCCGTCGCAGCGCAGGAAGACAAGGTCGTCGCCACCATCAACGGCCAGAACATCACTGAGTCCGACCTCACGCGGGCCGCGGCCGAGCTCGATCCCCAGTTCGCACAGCTCCCCGAGGAGCAGAGGCGCACCGCGGCGCTGTCGGCTCTCATCGAGCTGCGCCTGATGTCCGCCGAGGCGATTGCCAAGGGGTTGGACAAGGATCCGGAGTTCCAGAAGCGCCTGGCGCTCCTCAACGAGCGCGCCCTGCATGGCGAGGTGGTCGACAAGGAGATCACCGCCAAGATCACCGACGAGGATATCCGCGCGCTCTATGACCAGCAGATCGCGGCGACGCCGCCTGCCAACGAGGTGAAGGCACGTCATATCCTGGTGAAGACGAAGGAAGAGGCGGACGCGATCGTCAAGCAGCTGGACGGCGGCGCCAAGTTCGAGGACATCGCCAAGGAGAAGTCGACGGACCCGGGTTCGGGTGCGCAGGGCGGCGACCTCGGCTATTTCGGTCAGGGCCAGATGGTGCCGGAATTCGAGAAGGCTGCCTTCGCGCTCGAAGTCGGCTCCTATACGAAGGAGCCGGTGCAGTCGCAGTTCGGCTTTCACATCATCCTGGTCGAGGACAAGCGCGCCAAGCAGCCGCCGGCCTTCGAACAGGTGAAGGAGCAGTTCCGTGGGGCCCTAGTGCGCGAGAAGTATTTTGCGCTGGCCAAGCAGCTCCGCGCCGCGGCGAAAGTCGACATCACCGATCCCGAGCTGAAGAAGTCGCTTGATGCGGTGGAGCAGGAACAGCCGCAGCAGCCGCAGCAGTAAGTCCGCTTGCTGGCGCCATTCCTGGGCGCCGCGGACAAGAGAAAATCATGCGGGCCGGCGGAGACGCCGGCCCGCTGCCGTTCCGGCGCAGGGTGAAATCCCGCATGTACTCGCGTTTTTTGGCGACGATGAGTGATCGCCGGGAGTGATTGCGCGGTCGTTGACGGGCCTGGCGATCCATCGGATCGGCAAGCACCGGTCGGGCTAGCTCTTTATCCGACCCGCAGGTCCGGGTGGGGGAGGCGCAGTCATTTTGTGTGTCCCGGTCTCACGGAAACGATGGAGGTGCCTTGCGTGCCTCGCTGCGTTCGGGCAAACGACCTTATCCAGCCTGCCCAATGCCTCGAGGCCCGCATGTCCGCCACCATCTCCCCGCTCGCGCCGAAGAAACACGCAAAGCTCCCGCCGCTGGACGGCGTCCGCATCGCCACCGCCGAAGCCGGGATCAAGTACCGCAACCGCACCGATCTCCTGGTGATGGTGTTCGACGAGGGCACCGAGGTCGCCGGAGTGTTCACGCGCTCGAAATGCCCCTCGGCGCCGGTCGATCTCTGCCGGGAGAACTTGTCCGGCGGCAAGGCGCGGATGCTGGTCGTCAATTCCGGCAACGCCAACGCCTTCACCGGCAAGAAAGGCCGCGAGACGACGTCGATGACGGCCAAGGCGGCCGCGGCGGCAGCCGGGTGCGACGCCGGCGAGGTGTTTCTCGCATCCACCGGCGTCATCGGCGAACCGCTCGACGCGGGCAAGTTCTCGCATCTGCTGAAGGATATGGCGAAGACCGCTGATGCAGGGATGTGGGGTGAGGCCGGAAAGGCCATTATGACCACCGACACCTATCCCAAATACGCCACCGCTACGGTGAAGCTCGGCGACGCCGACGTGACCATCAACGGCATCGCCAAGGGCGCCGGCATGATCGCGCCCGACATGGCGACCATGCTCTCCTTCGTCGCGACCGATGCGCCGATCGCCGCTCCGGTGCTTCAGCAGATGCTGTCCGCCGGCACCAAGAACACGTTCAACGCGGTGACCGTCGATAGCGATACGTCGACCAGCGACACGCTGCTGGTCTTCGCCACCGGTGCGGCGTCGAAGCGCGGCGTTGCCAAGATCACCGATCCGAAGGACCCGCGGCTCGCGCAGTTCCGCCGGGCGCTCAACCGCATCCTGAAGAACCTCGCCCTGCAGGTCGTGCGCGACGGTGAGGGCGCCCGCAAGCAGGTCGAGGTGACGGTGACCGGCGCGAAATCCGCCCGTTCGGCCAAGAAGATCGCGCTGTCGATCGCCAACTCGCCGCTCGTAAAGACCGCCGTCGCTGGCGAGGACGCCAACTGGGGCCGCGTCGTCATGGCGGTCGGCAAGGCTGGCGAGCCCGCCGACCGCGACCTGCTGTCGGTCTGGTTCGGCGACATCCGTGTGGCCAAGGACGGCGAGCGGGACCCGGACTATTCCGAAGAAGCGACATCCGCATACATGAAGGGCGACGAGATCGTCATCCGCGCCGATATCGGCCTCGGCCGCGGCAAGGCCACGGTGTGGACCTGCGATCTCACCAAGGCCTATGTCGAGATCAACGGCGACTACCGGAGCTGAGTTTGGCTAGCCAGCTTGCACAGCCGGAACTTGCCTCCGTCCGCCGTTTCGAGGCGGCGGGCTTCCGCGCCTGGCCCGCGGCGAACGTCCACTACGACGGAACCTGGCTGACTCGCCTGACGCCGGCACATCCGGCCCGGCGTCTGAACTCGGTCAATCCGCTCGATCCGGGCGACGTGCACCATCTGGAAGACCGCATCGAGAGGGCCGGCCGCGAGTTCGCCGCCGTCGGAAGGACGCTCACTTTCCGTATGTCGCCGCTGTCGGGCGATGCCATGAGCGTGCATTTCGACCGCGCCGGCTGGCATTGGCTTGCAGAGTCCCTCGTCATGCACCGGCCGCTCGACGATCGCCTCATCGGCGGGGCCATTGACCAGATCCCGATGAAGGATGTGCCCCGCTTCGTCGGGGCGGCGATCAAGGCGCAGGGCGCCAGCAACATATTGCGGCCGGCCCTCACCGACATCCTCACGGCGATCCAGCCCGAGGCCGGCCTCTTTGCGCTGGAGCGCGAAGATGACGAACCCCTGGCCACCGCCATCTGTGTTCAGGACGGCGATCTTGCCGGTCTCTTCGAGATTGCCACCGCCGAAGCCGAGCGCGGCAAGGGTTATGCCCGCAGGATCGTCCTTTCCGCTCTGAAATGGGCGCGGCTGAGGGGCGCGCGCATCGCGTGGCTGCAGGTTGAAGCGAGCAACGAGCGGGCCCGTTCGCTCTATGCGTCGCTCGGCTTCACCGAGCTCTACCGCTACCACTATCGCCAGCCGGCCGAGACATGAGGGCTGAACGCAAGCTCCTCCTGGTTGCTGCATGCGCTCTGGTCGACGCCGATGGGCGCGTTCTGCTTGCGCAGCGCCCGCCGGGCAAGCAGCTCGCTGGCATGTGGGAGTTCCCCGGCGGCAAGGTGGAGCCGGGCGAGACTCCGGAAGAAACGCTCATCCGCGAGCTGCGCGAAGAGATTGGCATCGAGACCAAGGTCGCCTGCCTCGCTCCGCTCACCTTCGCCAGCCACACCTACGAGACGTTCCACCTCTTGATGCCGCTCTACGTCTGCCGGCGCTTCGAGGGTACGCCGCGCCCCCTCGAAGGCCAGGCGCTGAAATGGGTGCGCCCGCGCGACATGCGCAACTATCCGATGCCGCCGGCCGACGAGCCGCTGATTCCTTTCCTCATCGACCTGCTCTGACCCCACCGGCCGTTTGGAGTCATCGTTAAGAAAGCCTTCAGCCAAAGCTGGGAAGATGCACCCATGACTGGGCCTTGCCGATCATGATCGGCAGTCTGGGAGGTTCGGATGCAGCAGCAGGACGACTGGGAGGCACTGCGGCCGCGCGCGAATCGTGGCGCGCCGGCGATCAGCCCATTGCGCGCCGCGCTGCTCTTCGGCACGGCGGCCATCGCCCTTGCCCTGGTAGCCGTTTCCTATCTGGACCGGAGCAGCCAGAGCCGCTCCGCCCAAGCCCTTCCGCTGGGGCTGGACGCCATCACCACCGGATCGATCGGTCAACCGAAGACCTACATCGTTCGCAAGAGCGTGCTGCAGAGCTCGCCGGAGGCCGTGTGCGTCATCCGCCCCGACGGGACGCGCAGCGGCGAGTGCTGACCCGCCGAGCTTCTGTCGCCGGTAGCGACTGGCCGATTTGAGGCATGGTTTAAACGCATGGTTAATGCTGTCGCCTGAGCCTCTATTAATCTCTTTCTGGTAGGCGTGGTCCGACAGGGAGACAATGCGGACATGCCAGCCTTGATCACTCGTTTCATCGCCGACGACACCGCGGCAACATCCATCGAGTACGCGCTGATCGCGACGTTCATTTCCCTGGCGACCCTCATCGGGGTGACCGCTCTGGCAAACTCCGTGGAGACCAACTTCAGCAGCCAGGGCGAGGCTGTCCACGAGGCCTGGACGAGCCGGCGGATATAGCGGCTACTTTCCGCCCAGCACCGATTTCAGCGACACTTTTCCGGAGCCGGGTCTGAGCGGCTTCTGCTGCGACTGGTCCGGCGCCCAGCCCGAGAGCCAGACGATCGAGAAGGTCGCGCGCACCCGGCCGTCGGCGTCGGAGAAGCGTTCCGCATAGATCTCGGCGGCCCGCTGGAAGAAGCGCCGCGTGGCCGGTCGGCGCGTCCGGTCGACCAGCGCATTGGTGGCGCCCATTGCGCGCAGGTCGCGCATCAGGTCGAACATGGTGTCATAGCGGACCGTCAGCGTCTCGACGTCGGCGACCGGCAGCGCGAATCCGGCGCGCTGCAGCAGCCCGCCGGCGTCGCGCACGTCGGTGAACGGCATCACCCGGGGGCTCGCCCCTCCAAGCATCTCCGTTTCCGCCGCGAGAAGGCTTTCCCGCAGTTCAGTGAGTGTCCCGGAACCCGGGAAGGCTGCAAGGAAGAGCCCGTCCGGCCGCAGCGCGCGTCGGACCTGCACCAGCAGGCCCGGAATATCATTGGCTTCGTGCAGCGAAAGCAGCGACGCGGCAAACTCGATGCTCGCCTCGTCCAGCGGCACGCGTTCCGCGTCTGCGACCAGGCCGGCGTCGGAACCGAGGAATGCCGCATCCGGCTCGATGCGGATGACCTCGTTCGCCCGGCCGCTGGCGAGGATGGCGTCGCGTGCATGGCCGGTGAAGCAGTGCAGCGTCGCCGCACGGCCGAAGCGGCGTTCGACCGTCGCCAGGCGTTCGGCGAGGTCTTCGGCCACCCGTCGCATCAGGAACAGGGCGGAAGAATCCGGGTCGTTCAGCGCCCGCAGGCGGTGCCGGAGAACGAGTCGGGTGTCGATCAGCGTTTGCAATTGCGTTTCCGCGCTATGGCCGCGCGCCTCGCGATCCGGTGAAATGACCGCGTGCAGTGCGCATGAAGACCTCTCGTGGACGATCGGGATATCAAGATCAAGACCGTCGCCGCACTCGGATTGGACTGGGCGGCGAACATCCTGTTCCCGCCGGCCTGTCCCGGTTGCCGGCTGCGCGTCTCCCGACCCGCCACCCTGTGCGGTGCCTGCTGGCCGCGGCTCAGGTTTCTCGAGCGGCCCTGGTGCGAGGCGCTGGGCACGCCCTTCGACCACGATCCGGGCGAGGGGGCTCTGTCGCCGGCCGCCATCGCAGATCCGCCGGCCTTCGATCGCGCCCGCGCCGCGGTTGCGTATGGCGGCATAGCCCGGCAGCTCGTGCAGGAGCTGAAATATGGCGACCGCACCGACCTGGCTCCGTGGATGGCGAGATGGATGCTCAGGCCGGGCGAGGAACTCTTCTCGCCTGGGCAGTTGGTGGTGCCCGTGCCGTTGCATTGGCGCCGCTTCATCAGTCGTCGCTTCAACCAGTCGGCCGAGCTTGCGCGCGCGCTGGCGCGCATGAAGGGGCTCGCCTTCGCTCCTGAAGCGCTGAGACGTGTAAAGCTGACGCGCCAGCAGGTCGGGCTGGGCAGGCGCGAGCGGACCGAGAATGTGCGCGCGGCCTTTCAGGTCCCCGACGCGGCGAGGGCCGCCATTGCCGGTGCACCGGTTCTGCTCGTCGACGACGTCTACACGACCGGGGCCACCGTTTCCTCCGCATCGAAGGCGCTGAAGAGGGCGGGTGCAGCCCGCGTCGACGTGCTCACCTTCGCGCGCGTGCTGCCGGGGGACTTCCTGTTGGGCGATCAGGACCTTATATAGCCGGGACAGGCAAATGGACCCGGTCATGGTCGACGTTACGATTTATACCCGCATGATGTGCGGCTACTGCGCGGCGGCGAAGCGCCTGCTCGATCGAAAGGGCGTCGCCTACACCGAACACGATGCGAGTTTTTCGCCCGAGCTGCGGCAGGAAATGATCGCACGCGCCAACGGCCGTGCGACCTTTCCGCAGATATTCATCGGCGATTTCCATGTCGGTGGTTCGGACGATCTGCATGAGCTTGAGCGGCAGGGGAGGCTTGATCCGCTGCTGGCCAATGGAGGTTGAGGGGTAGGCATGGGTGTTTTCAAGGCGGCAGCCGTCCAGATGCGTTCCGGCATGAATGTGGAACGCAACGCCAGGGCGATGGCGGAGATGGTCCGCGAAGCCGCCGCCGGCGGCGCGACCTATATCCAGACCCCGGAAATGACCGGCGCTCTGATGCGCAGCAAGGAAGAGCTGCGCGCCTCGCTGAAGCCGCAGGACGAGGACGTGGTGGCGGCCACCGCGCGCCGCCTCGCAGCCGACCTTGGCGTCTACCTGCATGTCGGCTCCACGGCGATCGCTCGGCCGGACGGCAAGGTGGCCAATCGCGCCTTCCTGTTCGATCCGTCCGGCGCGCTACTTGTCACCTACGACAAGATCCACATGTTCGACGTTGACCTCGACAATGGCGAGAGCTGGCGTGAATCGGCCACCTATGAGCCGGGAAACAATGCGTCGGTGGCGGACCTGCCTTTCGCTCGTCTCGGCTTTGCCGTTTGCTATGACCTTCGCTTCCCTCAGCTTTTCCGTGCCGAGGCGCTTGCCGGAGCGCAGGTTCTCACCGTGCCCGCGGCGTTCACGCGCCAGACCGGCGAAGCTCATTGGCACGTTCTGCTGCGCGCTCGCGCCATAGAGAACGGCGCCTGGGTCATCGCTGCCGCGCAGGGCGGTACGCACGAAGACGGCCGCGAGACCTATGGACACTCCCTCATTGTCGATCCCTGGGGGAAGGTGGTGGCGGAGGCAGACGGCAACGCGCCCGGAATCATCTTTGCCGAGATCGATACATCGCTCTCCGGCGCGGCGCGGGCGAAGATACCCAACCTCAAGAATGCCCGCGATTTCGAGGTGGTCGCCGCGCAGCAGCCGGCTTCGGCATTGAGGGCCGCATCGTGATCCGTTTTTCGCTTCACTGCGATGATGCGCATGAGTTCGAAGGTTGGTTCCGCAGCAACGACGACTTCGACGTCCAGAACGCGCGCGGTCTCGTCGAATGCCCGGCATGCGGCTCCAACAAGGTGGAAAAGGCCTTGATGGCTCCGGCAGTGTCGACGGCGCGCAAGCAGGAGAAGATCTCGCTGGCCATGGGCGAGCGCCAGAAGCAGGCGATGGCGCAGCTGAAGGAGCTTTCGGAGAAGCTGCGCGAGAACGCCGACTATGTCGGCGACAAGTTCGCCGACGAAGCGCGGAAGATCCATTTCGGGGAATCGGAAGCGCGTGGCATCTACGGCGAGGCGACGCCCGACGAGGCGCGCGGCCTGATCGAGGACGGCGTGGAGTTCCTGCCGATCCCGGTCTTTCCGGACGATCACAACTAGCCCCATTTGTCCCCGCGGGCGAGCGCCGGCCGCAACGCTGGCGCGGGCCGGTCGACCATGTCTAGGGCGCAATCGTACTCGGCGCGACGAAACGCTCCAGGTCGCCGGTTCGCTCTGCCAGCTCGCCCCAGCTTCCAGCCTTGAAATCGATGACGACCAGGCCGGCCGTGGGCAGCTTGCGCCTGAGTCTTGCCAGGGCGTCGGGGTCGCCCTTGCCGATCAGGCTGAGCGCCAGATCCTGCAGTCCCGGATTGTGTCCCACAAGCGCCTGGCTTTTGATGTCCTCGCCGGTCTGGCGGATGATCTCGAGAATCGTCGCGGGCGAAGCGTCGTACAGGCGACCTTCCCAATGACAGGCGATCTCATGCTCGAATGCCGGACGCGCAAGCTGCCAGGTTTCCTGTGTGCGGCGCGCGGTGGATACGACGGCCTGATCGGGAACCAGCCCGGTCTCCGCCATGTATTTGCCCATTTGTTCGCTGGCTTGCCGCCCACGGCGGGAGAGGGGACGGTCATGATCCTCGACGCCGGCGGGGCGTTTCGACTTGGCGTGCCGAAGCAGCATGAGGCGCATTGCTGCCTCCACCATCATTTCCTGATTTTCGATCCCGTCACGCGATGCTAGCATGCGGAACCTTCCAACGAAACGATCGGCGTCGATGAGTGAGGAGTCTGACAGCGTTCGTTTTGGAGAACGTCGACTGGACATCGAAAATGCCGGCGTAAGGGGTGGTGGCGCTCTCCGGGCAGCCGCCCCGCAGAAGGTAATCAAAGACAGGGAAATCGAACTCAAGCTTGCCTGCGAGCCGAAGTGGGCCGAGGCGGTGGCCAACTCCCCTGTGCTGGCGGAAGGACGGCAAGACGAGGCAAGGGATCTGACCCTCACGGCGATATACTACGACACGCCGGGTCACGATCTGCTCAAGTCGAACACCGTCCTGCGCGTGCGCACCGACGGCGACCGCTTCGTGATGACGGCCAAGACCAATGGGGCCGAGAGCGGCAAGGCGCTCGAGCGAAGCGAACGGGAAGTGGGCGTTCAGTCTCCGGAGCCTGAACGTTCCGCCTTGCCCCGGATACTGTCGGGCGAGGCATGGTCGGCATTGCGCGACGATCCTTTGATTCCCGTCTTCCGGACCGAGGTCCGGCGTCAGGTGCATGTTCTCGACCTCTCTGGCTCCGTTGTGGAAGTGGCTGTCGACCAGGGCGCGATTCTTGCCGGAGAACGCACCGAGATGCTGTGCGAAGTGGAACTCGAGCTTGTCGAAGGGAAAGTGCAGGCGCTTTTCGAACTTGCGGACAAGCTCGTTCGGCAGTTTCCTCTGCGCCCTACCGTCAGGAGCAAGTCGGCGCGCGGATTCGATCTCGCCGCTGGCGCGTCGCCGCCAGTCTCCAAGGCGCCCAAGCTGGAGTTTGACGGCGAAGAGACGCTCGACGACGTCGTCGCAACGATTTGCCACGCTTCGTTGCGGTTCTTGCTGGAGAACCAGCCCGCTGCCGAGGACGGACGTGATCCCGAAGGGCTTCATCAATACAGGATAGCGCTGCGCCGGCTGAGGGCGCTGTTTGCACTGCTGCGGCCTCTGGGGAGTTCGCCGCAACTGGATGAACTCGGTGACGATGCCAAATGGCTGATGTCGGCCCTCAATGACGCCCGGGACTGGGACGTGTTCCTGGGCACGGTCCTGCCCGCAGTGTGGGAGAATTGTGGCCACCTGGGCGGCTTCGACGCGCTTGAAAAGGCCGCGAGCGGGGCGCGGTCCATAGCCTACCGGCAGGTGCGTGCGTCCATCGCGGACGCTCGAAACGCGCGTTTCCAGATCGCGCTCGGTCTGTGGATCGAAAGGCGGGGGTGGCGCGACGCCGGCTCGGAGGTCGCGCGAGAGCTGCTGGATGCGCCTGCCCGGGCGTTCGCGGCAGACACCTTGTCCAGGCTCCACCGGAAAGTGCTTCGGCGCGGCCGTCGGTTTGAACGCCTTTCGCCGGAAGAGCGGCACCGGCTGCGCATTGCAGTCAAGAAACTGCGCTATGCCGCCGATTTCCTCCTGCCGCTGTTCGAGCAGCGCAAGCGGCTCAAACGCTTCGCCAAAAGCCTCTCTCACCTGCAGGAGCAGCTCGGGGTTTTCAACGACGTCGCTGTCGCCGAACGGCTGGTCGGTTCGATTGCTACCACGAAGATGGGCGTTGCCGGGCACAAGGCCGCCGGAATCGTGCTCGGATGGCAGTCACACCGGCTGATTGGCCTCGAAACATCCTGCATCGAAGCGTGGAGCGCGCTTCGCAGCCATCGGCGGCCTGTGAAGGCGTGAGACGGCGGCAGCGCCTGGGCTTGCGTCAGGCGGCCGAGATTTTCTCCGCCAGCACCATGTAGTTGACGTCCATGTCCTTGGACTTCTGCCAACGGTCGCCCAGCGGATTGTAGATCACGCCGGTCCGGTCGATGACCGACATACTTGCTGTGCCCAGCGCCTTCTCCAGTTCTTCGGGCCGAACCAGCTTGCCGAACTGATGGGTGCCGCGGGGAAGCCAGCGCAGCACATATTCCGCGCCGACGATGGCGAGCGCCAGCGCTTTCAGCGTCCGGTTGATGGTCGCCACGAACATCAGGCCGCCGGGCTTCACCATCTCGCTGCATTTGCCGACGAAGAGGTCGACGTCAGACACATGCTCGACCACCTCCATGTTGAGGATCACGTCGAACTGCTCGCCGGCTTCGGCGAGCGCCTCGGCGGTCGTGGCGCGGTAGTCGATCTTTACCTGGGATTCGGCCGCGTGGAGCTTGGCGACCTCGATGTTGGTCTCCGAGGCGTCGGCGCCAACGACCTCGGCGCCCAGCCGCGCCATCGGCTCGCAGAGCAGACCGCCGCCGCAGCCGATGTCCAGGATGCGCAGTCCTTCCAGCGGCCGCGCTGCTCTGGGATCGCGCCCGAAGCGCTCCGCGATCTGGTCGCGGATGTAGGCGAGCCGAATCGGATTGAACTTGTGAAGCGGGCGGAACTTGCCGTTCGGGTTCCACCATTCGGCGGCGAGGGCCGAGAAACGCTCTACTTCGCTGGCGTCGATCGTGGTTCGTCGGGCTTCCGGCATCGGCGCGGTCTCCATATCGAGCGGTATGAAGTCGGGCGCGCGGCAGGGAATGTCAAGGCAACAATTTTGAACGGCGGGCCGGAACCCGGCTCACGGGCGGCGACTTGTCAGCGGCTCTCTCTTGGTCCGGCCGCCCGAAAACGTCGCACCATCTGCCCGCTTGTCATACAATGTCAGGACGATCTTTTGGAAGGCAGGCGGGCGCATTGCGGTTCGCCGCATCTTGCCTATATGCATGGTCATCGTTTCCCCGCCAAAACATTTTTCATGCAGCCGATTCTGTCCATCCGCGACCTTTCGAAAACCTATGCCAACGGTTTCAGCGCCCTGAGCCGCGTCAGTCTGGACGTGCGCAAGGGCGAGATCCTGGCGTTGCTCGGGCCCAACGGCGCCGGCAAGACGACGCTGATCAGCATCGTCTGCGGCATCGTCAATCCGACCTCGGGCAGCGTGACCGTGGACGGTTACGACATCATCAGCAACTATCGCGAGGCGCGCTCGATGATCGGGCTGGTGCCTCAGGAACTCACCACCGACGCCTTCGAGACAGTCTGGGCGACCGTCACCTACAGCCGTGGGCTCTTCAACAAGCCGAGGAATCCGCAATTCGTCGAAAAAGTCCTTCGCGACCTCTCTCTGTGGGACAAGAAGGACAACAAGATCATGACGCTGTCGGGCGGCATGAAGCGCCGCCTGATGATCGCCAAGGCCCTGTCCCACGAGCCGCAGCTGCTTTTCCTGGACGAGCCGACCGCCGGCGTCGACGTCGAGCTCAGGCGCGACATGTGGAACCTCGTGAGGACGCTGCGCAACACCGGCGTCACCATCATCCTCACCACCCATTACATCGAGGAGGCCGAGGAGATGGCCGACCGCGTCGGCGTCATCAGCCGTGGCGAGCTGATGCTGGTGGAGGAGAAGTCGGCCCTGATGCGCCAGTTCGGCCGGAAGCACCTGACGCTCGAACTGCACGAGGCCTTGCCGGCTATTCCGGAGCAGCTGGCGAAGTACCAGCTGGAGTTGCGCGACGAAGGGCGTGAGCTCGTCTTCTCCTATGACACGCGGGCCGAGCGGTCCGGCATGACGGCGCTGCTCAGCGACATCGCCGCAGCGGGCATACGCATCCGCGATCTCAAGACCGAGCAGACCTCCCTTGAGGAGATCTTCGTCAGCCTGGTGAGGCAGCCCAAATGAACCTGCGCGCGATTCAGGCGATCTATACCTTCGAGATGGCGCGGGCCTTCCGCACCCTGCTGCAGAGCATCGTGTCGCCGGTCGTCTCGACCTCGCTCTATTTCGTCGTCTTCGGCGGCGCCATCGGCTCGCGCATCCAGGAGGTCGACGGCGTCAGCTACGGCAGCTTCATCGTGCCGGGCCTGATCATGCTGTCGCTGCTCACCCAGAGCATCTCCAACGCGTCTTTCGGCATCTATTTCCCAAAATTCGTCGGCACCATCTACGAGCTGCTCTCGGCGCCGGTCTCCCATGTGGAGATCGTCATCGCTTATGTCGGCGCGGCTGCGACCAAGTCGATGATGCTGGGGATCATCATTCTTGCCACGGCCGCGCTGTTCGTGCCCCTCAGGATCGAACATCCCTTCATCATGCTGCTTTTCCTCGTCCTGACGGCGACGACCTTCAGCCTGTTCGGCTTCATCATCGGCATCTGGGCGGACGGCTTCGAGAAGCTGCAACTGATACCGCTTCTCATCGTCACGCCGTTGACCTTCCTTGGCGGCAGCTTCTACTCGATCGACATGCTGCCGCCGTTCTGGCACACGATCTCGTACTTCAATCCCGTGGTTTACCTGGTCAGCGGTTTCCGCTGGAGTTTCTTCGGCTCGGCCGACGTGGGCGTCGGCGTCAGCCTCGCCATGACCTTCGCGTTCCTGGCGGTCTGCATCGCGGTCGTTTCCTGGATCTTCCGCACCGGCTACAAGCTGAAGCAGTGAGTTTCCGAGGATCGTCCCAGGCCCGGCGGGGCGGTCGTCGGTGATGGGCCGCGGCAAGAGCCATTGCTTCCAAATCCCCGCCGCATTGGGTAGAATGCCGGCCGTGAGATCAGCGAGGCAGAGCCATGAGCGAAGCCGGCGACATGTTGGTTTTGCTGCGGCAGTTTGTCGAGCCGGCCGTAGTCGACGCGATCAAGGACCTCGTCGAGCATGGCAAGGACCACCAACTCTCGCGTATCAACGTCCTCGCCTTTGCGGAGCGCAACGGCCTTGACGAGGAGGCGTCGGTCGCGGCCTTCCTGCATGCCGCGCGCATCGGCATGTTCGACATTTCCTGGAACGTGCTGTGCCCCGGCTGCGGCGGCGTGCTCGACACCAATGCCTCGCTGAGCACGATCCGCAAGGACGAATACGTCTGCGCGCTTTGCGCCGATACCTACAGGCCGACGCTTGACGAGCTGGTGGAGGTGACTTTCACCGTCAGTCACCGCGTGCGCAGGATCGCCGCCCACATGCCGGACGAGCTGCCGCTCGGTGAATACTACCGACAGATGTACTGGGGTTCCGGCATCGACGTGCCCGACGAGTCCTACGATGCGCTCTTCGATGAGTTCACCATCGATCACGTGGAGCTCGAGCCGGGCGAGAAGGCGGTGCTGTCCCTCCAGCTTCCGGCCGAGTTCATCATCGTCTTCGAGCCGGTGACGCATTCGGCGCAATTCCTGGACGTCAAGGGCGAGCCGACCAGGGAGCGGCAGGCCCTGTCGCTCAGCTTCGACCGCGAGCACACGCACAACCAGACCATCGAAATGCGGCCGGGCCCGCTCCGGCTGGTGCTGGAGAACCGGACCGACCGTCGGGCGCTGCCCAGCATCTGCATCGCCGGCGAAGCGCTGCACCACATGCTGGGCAGCCGGCGGCCGTTCCTGACCGCCAAGCGCCTGCTCACCAACCAGACCTTTCGCGATCTCTACCGGACCAACACGCTGGATCTCGACCAGCGGCTCAAGATCACCAGCCTGACCTTCCTTTTCACCGACCTGCGCGGCTCGACCGAGCTCTACGAGCGGGTAGGGGACCTTGTCGCGTTCGACCTCGTGCAGGCGCATTTCCGCGTGCTCAACCAGATCGTCGCAGCCGAGGCCGGCGCGGTCGTGAAGACGATCGGCGACGCGGTGATGGCGACCTTCCCGACGCCGGACCGCGCCGTCGCCGCGGCGTTGCGCATGCGCGAGGCGATGCGGCGGCTGAATGCGGAGAACGGAAGCGAGGATCTGCTCCTGAAGATCGGCGTCCACGAGGGACCCTGCATCGCGGTGGCCATGAACGAGCGGCAGGACTATTTCGGCCAGACCGTCAACATAGCCTCGCGCGTGCAGGGCCTGGCTGACTCGCAGTCGATCTTCGTCACCGCGGCGGTGGTGGACGACGCCAGGACGGCCGAGCTGTTGCGCGGCAAGGCGCTGGAGCCCGAGGTTCACGCGGCGATGCTGCGCGGCATCGAGCGCGAGTTCCAGGTCTACGCCATTCCATAAGGCGTCCGTCCCGCGCCCTCGGCTGAACGATGCCCCGAGCGCCGTTAATCCTGCAGGCTGTGTTCGCGCGCGATGCGCTCTGCGACGAGTTCCTGCATGCGCCACAGATGGCGGTCGTGGATGCCCATGGCCTCGAGATTCAACACGGTGGCGTGAAGGTATTGCGCCATCGAGCCGCGGAACCCGCAGGCCTTCGCAAGCACGTCGGCGACTGCGTCGTCAGCCAGGTTCTGGTAGCGGCCGCTGTTGCGGTCCATGACGAATGTCAGCGCGCGGACCGGACCGTCTTCGGTCTCCACCTTGATCCAGCGTGGTGGAAACGCGGTGGGCACCATACTCATCTCGCGCCGGATCAGCCTGTCGAGGTTCGCCTTCCGCGTGGCCTCCGGCAGTCGGTAGACAACTCCTGTGCACTGGCCGCCGCGATCAAGCGCCATCATCAGCCCGGGCCGCTCGACGCTGCCGCGGAACCGGTAGTCCCAGCCGAGGCAGAAGGTGCGTCGCCAGCCGCGCGCTCGCGCGATGCGGGCTTCGTCGTGTTCGAACTCGGGGTTCCAGATCAGCGACCCATAGGCGAACAGCCACAATGGACCCGGCGGGGCGCCTGCCTGGATCTCGGCCACCACGCGTTCGTAGTCCGCATCGGTTGCGGGCGTTCGGCCCACGAAGACGTGCGGACCGGGATCGGCGATGGTCTTGGCGACCGCCGCCAGATGATGCTCGCCGAGCCGCATCGTTCTCCGTCTTGTTCCGACCACTGGCGTCTCCGGGTTCGCTTGCCGTTTGGTCATGCTCGCCGAGAAGGTGCGGTTGCGCAAGCCGGGGATGTGCCGCCCGGCGGGCCTCATTCGGGATGGCGGCCGGTCCGCCCCGCATGCAGCCCAACATAGCGCGCCGCAGGCCGGATGAGCTTCCCGCTCGCCAGTTGCTCCGCGCCATGGGCAATCCAGCCCGCGGTGCGTGCGATCGCAAACAGGGCAATCTCCGCGCCCGGGGGGAGGCCGAGCGTGCGCGCCATTACGGCAAGGGCGTAGTCGATGTTGGGGAACAGCCCGGTGGCGTCCGAAATCAGGGCTGGCGCCTCGACGGCAAGCCTCCGATCGGCGCCCGCGCGGACCAGCGCGGCAAGCAGGTCGTCGGCGCGCGGGTCGCTGGAGCGGTAGACCTTGTGCCCAAAGCCCGGGATCTGCTCGCCGAGCGTCACATGCGTGCGCACGACCTGCTCCAGGTCACCCTCCGCAACCGCAAGGACGCCGACGAACTGCGCCGCCAGCAGGGCGGCGCCGCCGTGCTTCGGCCCCTTGAGCGCCACGAGCCCTGCGACGGTCGCGTCATAGAGCGAGAGCCCTGTCGAGACGGCGCAGCGCAACGTGTAGGTCGATGGATTGAACTCATGGTCGGCGAGCAGCACCAGCGCCCTTCGGATCAGGCTTTCGGCCTGCCGCTCTCCTTCGGCCCACTGCCGCGCGATCTGGACATGGACGGGATCGGCCGACGCCGGTGTGCCGAGGATTGCCGTCGTGACCAGCCTGACAATGCGCGCGCCGATGCGCGCCCGGCCTTCCGCCGAGCGGTTGAAGGCCTGGCCGTCGGCGCTGGTCGCCAATGCCAGCGTGGCAATAGCGCGCGGCAGCGGATCCGCCTGCGCGCAGGCATCCATCACCGCGCGCATGGCCTGGTCCATCACCGGCAGGTTGCCAGGCTCGAAGGGATCGATGCCGCTGACATCCCACAGGAGCGTCGCCGCCTGTTCGAGGCTTGCCTCGGCTGCCAGGGGGACGGCCCGCACGCCGCGATAGATCTGTCCGCCATCGTCGATGGTGCTGACGGCGGTTTCGATCGCCTGCTGCTCGACGTCGCTGCGCTGTGCGGCCGGCATGCTGCGTCGGCCCTTCAGCGCCCGCACGTCTTCTGCTCGATAGCGCCGCTCGCGCGAGGACTCGGCAGGCTCCGAGCGGATCAGGCCGCGGCTGACATAGGCGTAGAGCGTTGCAGGCGAGACCGACAGCTCGCCGGCCGCCTGGCGGGCAGTGAGATAGAGCGGATCGCGGGGATTTTTCATATTGATCAAGCTAATCAAGATTGATCAATATGAAAAGAGCCATGATCTTGCGGGGAAAGACATGGAGAAAGACAATGACACACCACCCCAAGTCCCTGATCGGTCTCGACGGCGTCGCCGCGGCCGAGACGCGCCTGTCGCATATCGACGGCGAGCGCGGTGTGCTGGTCATCGCCGGTGAGGCGGTGGAGCGGCTGGCCCTGGAAGCCGGCTTCGAGGAGGTCGCCGCACGCCTTTGGTCGCTTGCCGACGCGCAGCAGCGCGACGCCACGTCGGTCGGCGCGGCCTTGGCGACCGCGCGCCTGCGCGCCTTCGACCGCCTGCCCGCCATGCTTGCCGTCACCGAAGGCATGCCGATCGTCGCCGCTTTCCGTGCTGCCGTCGCGGCATTGCAGCCGGATCCGGACCTTCCGCCCGAAGCCGCTATCGTCGGGGCCATGCCGGTCATTGCGGCGGCACTCGTCCGCGCCCGGCAGGGCGAACAGCCGGTTGCGCCCTCCGCGGACCTCCCGCACGCCGCCGATACCCTGCGCATGATCCGGGGCGTCGCGCCTTCGGACGCAGAAGCCAAGGCGCTCGATACCTATCTCGTCACCGTCTCCGACCACAGCATGAACGCCTCCACCTTCGCCGCCCGCGTCGTCGCCTCGACAGGTGCCGGCCTCTTCATGGCGGTCACCGCAGGCTACTGTGCGCTTACCGGGCCGCTGCACGGCGGCGCGCCCGAGCCTGTGCTGGAGATGCTCGATGCCATCGGCAGGCGCGAGAACATCGCGCCATGGATCGACGCCGCCCTTGTCCGCGGCGAGCGGCTGATGGGCTTCGGCCACCGTGTCTACCGCGTCCGCGACCCCCGGGCGGACGTGCTGAAGCATGCGGTCGGTCTGCTCGGCAGGAGCGAGGCGGAGCTCGGCCTCGCGGCCGAGGTGGAGGCCTATGCGCGCCAGGCGCTCGCCAGGGCCAAGCCAGACCGGGCTCTGGATACCAATGTCGAGTTCTACACCGCCATCCTGCTCGATGCTCTCGGCATCCCGCGCCAGGCCTTCACGCCGATCTTCGCCGCCGCCCGCGCAGCCGGATGGACCGCGCATGCGCTTGAACAGCAGAAGAATGGCCGTCTGCTCAGGCCTGCCGCGGCCTATGTCGGGACGATGCCGGCCGGTTAGCCGCGCCCCGTCCGGCAGACCTGCGGGCCGGATGTCGCGCCTTCGCCTCAAAAGCTTGCAGATGCTTGTCGTTTTGGCTAAGGAGGCCGCGCATTTCGCGCCTCGGCTCGACCGAGGCGCTTTCGTTTGGTTTTACCGCCTCGGCGGATTTTCCAGGGCGTTCTGACACATGGCGCGTATCGTGATGAAATTCGGCGGGACTTCGGTCGCCGACATCGCTCGCATCCGTAATGTGGCGCGCCACGTCAAACGTGAGGTCGACGCCGGCAACGAAGTCGCAGTCGTGGTTTCGGCCATGGCGGGCAAGACCAACGAACTGGTCGCCTGGACGCGCGAAGCCTCGCCGATGCACGACGCGCGCGAATATGACGCCGTGGTCGCCTCCGGCGAGCAGGTGACCGCCGGCCTTCTGGCGATCACGCTGCAGAACATGGGCGTCAACGCCCGCTCCTGGCAGGGTTGGCAGATCCCGATCAAGACCGACGGCGCCCATGGCGCCGCGCGCATCACCGACATCGACGGCTCTTTCCTGATCAAGCGCTTCGGCGAGGGTCAGGTGGCCGTGGTCGCCGGCTTCCAGGGCATCGCGCCCGACAACCGCATCGCGACGCTCGGTCGCGGCGGCTCGGACACCAGCGCGGTCGCGATCGCCGCCGCGGTGAAGGCCGACCGCTGCGACATCTACACCGACGTCGACGGCGTCTACACCACCGACCCGCGCATCGAGCCCAAGGCGCGCCGCCTTGACAAGATCACTTTCGAGGAAATGCTCGAGATGGCCTCGCTCGGCGCCAAGGTGCTTCAGGTGCGCTCCGTCGAGCTCGCCATGGTGCACAAGGTGCGCACCTTCGTCCGCTCCTCCTTCGCGGAGCCGGACGCGCCCGGCATGGGCGATCTCTTGAATCCGCCTGGAACGCTTATTTGCGACGAGGATGAAATCGTGGAACAGCAAGTCGTCACCGGTATCGCCTATGCCAAGGACGAGGCGCAGATCTCGCTTCGTCGCGTCGCCGACCGCCCGGGCGTGGCCGCCGGCATCTTCCTGCCGCTGGCCGAGGCCAACATCAATGTTGACATGATCGTCCAGAACATCTCCGAGGACGGCAAGTCGACCGATATGACGTTTACCGTGCCTTCGGGCGACACCGCCAAGGCGCTGGCCGTTCTGGAACGCGTGAAGGACACGGTCGGCTTCGACGTCGTCCAGCACGAGGAAGGCATGTCGAAGGTGTCGGTCATCGGCATCGGGATGCGCAGCCACGCCGGCGTCGCCGCCACGGCCTTCCGCGCCCTTGCCGAAAAATCGATCAATATCCGTGCAATCACCACGTCCGAGATCAAAATCTCGATACTGATCGACGGTCCATACACGGAACTTGCGGTTCGGACTTTGCATTCCGTGTATGGTCTGGATAAGCACTAAGTCGGATTGGTATTGATTTTCCCGGATTCGCCGGTGGGCCGCGCGCTCTCCGGCCATAGCCGTTGGAGAGACGACTTGAATGCGTGATATGGCCGCCGGCCCACGCGTATTGCTGAAAAGGCTCCGCGAGCTCATGGCGGAGCCGCTCGAGCCGCAGGCGCGGCTCGATCGCATCGTGCGTGAGATCGCGTCCAACATGGTCGCCGAGGTCTGCTCGCTCTATATCCTGCGCGCCGACTCCGTCCTCGAACTCTATGCCACCGAGGGTCTGAACCCCGGTGCCGTCCACTTGGCGCAGCTCCGGCTGGGGCAGGGCCTCGTCGGCACCATCGCCGCCAGCGCGCGGCCGCTGAACCTCTCCGACGCTCAGCAGCACCCGGCCTTCACCTACCTGCCGGAGACGGGCGAGGAGATCTACAACTCCTTCCTCGGCGTGCCGGTGCTGCGCGCGGGGCGCACGCTCGGCGTCCTCGTCGTCCAGAACCGAACCAAGCGCGTCTATCGCGAGGACGAGATTGAAGCCCTCGAGACGACGGCCATGGTCATCGCCGAGATGATCGCCACCGGCGACCTCGTGCGGTTGACGCGGCCGGGCCTCGAACTCGACCTGACGCGTCCCGTCACAATTGACGGCCTTTCCTTCAACGAAGGCATCGGCCTCGGTCACGTCGTCCTGCACGAGCCGCGCATCGTCGTCACCAACCTGTTCAACGAGGACAGCGACCAGGAGGTCGAGCGCCTCGACACGGCTCTGGGCTCGCTGCGCCTGTCCATCGACGACATGCTGTCGCGCCGCGACGTCGCCTTCGAGGGCGAGCATCGCGCCGTCCTTGAGGCGTATCGCATGTTCGCCAACGACCGCGGCTGGGTGCGACGGCTGGAAGAGGCTGTGCGCAACGGCCTCACCGCGGAGGCGGCGGTCGAGAAGGTGCAGAGCGACATGCGCGCGCGCATGCTGCACATGACCGACCCGTATCTTCGCGAGCGCATGAGCGACTTCGACGATCTCGCGAACCGGCTCCTGCGCCAGCTCCTGGGCCGTGGCCCCGAGGATGTGGCCGCCTCGCTGCCGAAGGACGCCATCATCGTCGCCCGCTCGATGGGCGCGGCCGAACTGCTCGACTATCCGCGCGACAAGCTGCGCGGCCTAGTGCTCGAGGACGGTGCGGTGACCAGCCACGTCGTCATCGTGGCGCGCGCCATGGGGATTCCCGTCGCCGGCCAGATGAAGGGCGCCGTCTCCATGGCGGAGAACGGCGACGCCATCATCGTCGACGGCGAAGAGGGCGTCATCCACCTGAGGCCCCAGCCCGACCTTGAGGCGGCCTATTCGGAGAAGGTGCGGTTCCGCGCCCGCCGGCAGGAGGTCTACCGCGAGCTGCGTTCAAAACCGTCGGTTTCCAGGGACGGCGTCAAGGTCGATCTGCTGATGAACGCCGGGCTTGCGGTGGATCTGCCGCAGCTTGCCGACTCAGGGGCGGCGGGCATTGGCCTGTTTCGCACAGAACTGCAGTTCATGGTCGCCGCCGCGTTTCCGCGCGCCGAGCAGCAGGAGCGGCTCTACCGCGACGTCCTCGACGCCGCGCGCGGCAAGCCGGTCACGTTCCGCACCATCGACATCGGCGGCGACAAGGTCCTGCCCTATTTCAAGACTGTGGCGCACGAGGAGAATCCGGCGCTGGGCTGGCGCGCCATCCGGCTGACCCTCGACCGTCCCGGCCTGCTCAGGACCCAGGTCCGCGCCCTGTTGCGCGCCGCCGGCGGGCGCGAGCTCAGGCTGATGCTGCCGATGGTCACCGAACTCGGCGAGATCGCGCAGGCCCGCGAATTGATCGACCGCGAGGTCCGCCATCTGTCGCGCTTCGGCCACGACCTGCCGAACATTTTGAAGGTCGGCGCCATGCTGGAGGTGCCGTCGCTGCTGTGGCAGCTCGACGAACTGATGGCGGCGGTCGACTTCGTCTCCGTCGGCTCCAACGACCTGTTCCAGTTCGTCATGGCGACGGACCGCGGCAACACCCAGCTCTCCGACCGCTTCGACCCGCTGTCGGTGCCGTTCCTGCGCGTCCTGAAGCAGATCGCGGCGGCCGGCGCACGGACGGGAACGCCGGTCACCCTGTGCGGCGAGCTTGCCGGCAAGCCGATTTCGGCTCTCGCCCTGATCGGCGTCGGTTTCCGTTCCATCTCGATGTCGCCGGCGTCGATCGGCCCGGTCAAGGCAATGCTTCTCGAGACGCCGATCTCGGAGCTGAAGACCTTCTTCGACGACAACCTGGAAGGCCCGAGCGCCCAGCTGCCGATGCGGGCGCTGCTGCACACCTTCGCAGCCGACCACAACATCCCGATCTGACAAGGCGCAGCTCCGAGCGAAGAGAACACGCGAGCGTCGGCAGGGGCAGCAAACCGTCAAAGCGCCTCGCTGCCGCCTGAAACTTTGACACGCCCGACTAGTCTACGCTCATCCCGCATGTGAGATTGGCCACCGCGCCGGACATTGCCGCGGCCTGGTTCGAGGCGAGGAACGCCGCCGTGTTGGCGACGTCGGCCAGCGTCGGCAGCCTCTTTGTCAGCGTCATGCCTTCGAGGACGCCGATGAACTCGTCGCGCGGCACCGGGAAATCGGCTTCCGACATTGTCTCGCCGATGCGCTGCGGCCGAATGCACACGACGCGCACGCCCTGCGGGCCGAACTCAGCGGCAAGCGTGCGCGACAGGCCTTCGACCGCCGCGCAGGCGACGCCGAAGCCGCCGGTGCCCGCCAGCGCCAGCCGCGCCGGCGAGGCGGAGAGGGTCAGGATCACGCCTGAGTCCTTTTTCACCATGTGGCGGCCCGCGGCTCGCGCGGTGAGGAACTGGGAGCTGGTCCACGTCGCTATGGGGAAGGAAAAATCCCGCGGCGAGAGATCCATCAACGGCACGCCCTGCACCGGCTGGAAGCCCATGGCGTTGAGCATGACGTCGATGCCGCCCCATCGTTCGGCGACCTCCGCGGTATGCCGCTCGACGGCTGTTTCGTCGAGTGCGTCGACGACTGCCGTCTGCGCCTTCCCGCCCGACGCCCTGATGTCGGCGGCGACCGCCTCCACGGATGCCGCATGGCGTCCGCTGAGGAACACGCTTGCGCCTTCGCGGGCGAAGGCCTTGGCGACTGCGCCGCCGATGGCCCCGCCGCCGCCGAAGACGATCGCTGTCTTTCCGTCCAGGAGCATCGCTCTCCCCTCCATGTCGCTTAGATGCGGTAGGCTGCGTCAGGCCGGTATCCGCCGGTCGTATTCGTCGCGCAGGCGGCTCCATCCGTCCCAGAACGGCTCGGGCTCCTTGCCTGTCGCGCGGGCGACGAGGATGTCGAGATGCATATGCCAGCCGGCGCCGATCATCAGCATGTTGGCGCGATCGGAGATGCGGCGATGGATGATGGTGAGCAGCACCTGTTTGCCCGTCGGTTCGAGCTCGAAGGAAACCTCACCGCTGGCTCCCCAGGTGAAGGCGACCTTCCGGAACGGATCGAACACCGTAATGCGGCTTTCCATCCGGTGTTCTTCGGCGAACCCGGCCGGCCGCTGGCCCGACGGATCGGTCAATTCGTCGTTCCGCCAGACGAGCTCGAAAGGCGCGCCGACCTTGGCGTCCATCTGACCGGACGCCAGCCATTGCCGGCGCAGATCGCTGTCGGTGAGATATGCCCACACGCGCTCGATGGGGCCGGGCAGAAGGCGCTCGATCCTCAATGTGGCGGGCTCGGTCTGAACGGCATAGGCGTCGATGGTGGAGAGTTCGGTCATCGGTCGTCTCCTTTCTTGGGGGTGGTGCGTTGGCGTTCGTCTTCCTTGCGGAGAAGGCTTTCCAGCACATCCAGGCGGCCGCTCCAGAAGCGCTCGTAGAAGCCCAGCCATTCGTGGGCGCTGGCGAGCGGTCCGGGCTCGAGACGGCACAGATGCATGCGGCCACGTACCTCGCGCCGGATCAGTCCGGCGCTCTCTAGCACCTTGATGTGCTTGGATGCCGCCGCCAGCGAGATGGCAAATGGTTCCGCAAGCGCGCCGACCGTGCGCTCGCCGCCGGCAAGCTCGCGCAGCATCCGTCGCCGCGTGGCGTCGCCGAGGGCGTGGAAGACGGCGTTCAGCTGAGGTGTTTGTAATTCAACCATGTGGTTGAATATAAGGGAGTGCTAAACGAGAGTCAACCAATTGGTTGAATGATTGACGAAGCTGGTGAGCCTGGAGCGCCGGGCGCGGCCGCCGATCGCCCATGACGTTCCTGGCTGACGGTCAGATCGTCACGGCGCTCGAAATCGCGACGTCCGAGAAAGATCCTCGCGTTGAGCTTTCACGCGATCTCCGTTATTTCCCCTCCGGTATAGAGAGCGCCAAGCATGATAAACCTCCCACGCGACCGAATGGATCAAGTCGTCAAGCGTTTCGACATGCTCGAAGCGCAGATGGCCGCCGGTCCCGAGCCCGACGCATATGTGAAGATGGCGTCCGAGTATGCCGACCTGCAGGAGATCGTCGGCAAGGTGCGTGATCTGCGTGCGGCCGAGGCCGAGGCCGCGGACCTGGGCGCCATGCTGGACGACAAGGCGACCGACGACGAAATGCGCGAATTGGCGGAAGCCGATCTCCCCGGCGTCGAGGAGCGGATCGAGGCCTTGCAGCACGACATCCAGATCCTGCTGCTGCCGAAGGACGCCGCCGACGAAAAGAACGCCATTCTCGAGATTCGCGCCGGCACCGGCGGCGACGAGGCGTCGCTGTTCGCCGGCGACCTTTTCCGCATGTACGAGCGCTACGCCGCAAGCCAGGGCTGGCGCGTCGAGGTGGCGTCCACCAGCGAGGGCGAGGTCGGCGGCTTCAAGGAAATCATCGCGACCGTCTCCGGCAAGGGCGTCTTCGCCAAGCTGAAGTTCGAGTCAGGCGTGCATCGTGTGCAGCGTGTGCCGGAAACCGAAGCGCAGGGCCGCATCCATACCTCCGCCGCCACCGTGGCCGTGCTGCCGGAAGCCGCAGACGTCGACATCGAGATCCGGAACGAGGACATCCGCATCGACACCATGCGGGCGTCAGGCGCTGGCGGCCAGCACGTCAACACCACCGACTCGGCGGTTCGCATCACTCACATCCCGACCGGCATCATCGTGGTGCAGGCGGAGAAGTCGCAGCACCAGAACCGTGCCCGCGCCATGCAGATTCTTCGCGCGCGCCTCTACGACATGGAGCGCAGCCGGATGGCCGACGAGCGGTCGGAGTCGCGCAAGCTGCAGGTGGGGTCTGGCGATCGTTCGGAGCGCATCCGGACCTACAACTTCCCGCAGGGCAGGGTGACAGACCACCGGATCAACCTGACGCTCTACAAGCTCGACCGGGTGATGGAGGGTGAACTCGACGAAATCGTCGATGCGCTGATCTCGGACCACCAGTCGAAGCTCCTGGCGGACGTGGCCGATGGCTAGAGCGAGATGACGCGTCGCACGCCGTCCCGCATGCCGTTTGCTCGCAGCAGCCCGCGATGACACTTGCCGAAACCCTGCGCCGTGCGCGCGCCCGCCTGCGCGGGGCCGGCGTCGAGACACCGGATCTCGATGCCCGCATCCTGGTCGAGCATTTTTCGGGCACGAATCGCACGGATGCGATTCTCTCCCCCGATCGCACGCTGGATCAGGCCACCGTCGACGCCGTCGAGACTGCGCTCGATCGTCGCATTTCGGGCGAACCAACGTATCGGATCCTTGGATACAGGGAGTTCTACGGGCTCAAGCTGAAATTGTCGGCCGGCACGCTCGAGCCTCGCCCGGACACGGAAACGCTGGTCGACAAGGTCTTACCGTATCTGCGCGAGCAGGTGAAAGCAGGCGAACGCCCCCGCATACTCGATCTCGGCACGGGCACCGGCGCGATCGCGCTTGCGCTGCTGAGCGCCGTGTCTGAGGCGAGCGCCGTGGGCGTCGACGTTTCGTCCGACGCGCTGGCGACGGCGCAGGCAAATGCGGAGGCGCTGGGGCTTTCCGACCGCTTCGAGGCGCGGTCTTCCGACTGGTTTTCGGCGATTACAGAAAAATTTCATGCAATCGTCTCGAACCCGCCCTATATACGCACCCAAGCGGTGAATGCGCTGTCGCGTGAGGTTCGGGGCTTCGATCCGGAGCGTGCGCTGGACGGCGGCGAGGATGGGCTGGATGCCTACCGCACAATCGCGTCACAGGCGGCAAGTCATCTGGAGCACGGCGGGTGCGTTGCGGTTGAGATCGGCTTTGACCAGAGACTGGATATCGAAAGGCTGTTTCTCCGCGCCGGCTACGCGTTGAACGAGGTCGGCGTCGATCTTGGCGGACACCAGCGTGTGCTAGTGTTTTCCAAGGCTTGAGGGCCAGAAACGGTGAATAAACCGCTTGGCAATAGGGATGAATGTCGCTAGGGTCCGGCCAACCGGATGAAACGAAGCAGGCATGAACCCTGGCGATTCGGTTCCCTTGGAACAGAGATAGCGGTTCGGCGATTTGACGCTCGTGCTTTGTGCGGGGTGTCCGGGCACAGATAGAAACCGAACTGGGTGACACGTCGCGCGAGCGCGAGTGAGGCGGGCAAAACCGCCGGAATGGTTCAAACGGCGCTGGGACCGTTTGTCGGCAATCTTTCAAATGAAGAGAAAAGAATGAGGCCACAACAGCAGAACAGGCGCATGCGCGGGCGCAACAACAACAATAATAACAACAATAACAACAACCGCCGCGGCCCGAACCCCCTGACCCGTACCTATGAGAGCAACGGGCCGGACGTGAAGATTCGCGGCTCTGCGCAGCAGATCGCCGAAAAATACACGACCCTCGCCCGTGACGCGCAAAGCTCCGGCGATCGCGTGATGGCGGAGAACTACCTGCAGCACGCCGAGCACTACAACCGCATCATCGCGGCCGCCCAGGCGCAGATGCCGATCCAGAACGTCCAGCAGCAGCGCAATGATCTCGACGACGAGATCGATGAGGATGGCGAGGAGTTCTCGGTTCAGCAGAACGGCAATCTCGGGCAGCAGCCGCAGCAGCAATCGCCACAGCCGCAGGTGGTTGATGATGGATCGGGTCCGCAGCCGGTCATCGAAGGAACCCCGGCCGAGGTCGCTCTCAATGCCGAGGTTGCCGGCAACAACGACGGCGAGCAGGAGCAGCCGGTCGTGAACGGCAAGGACGCCCATCAGGCCAGTGAGGCAGAAGGCGAAGCCGCGCCGCGGCGTCCGCGCCGGCCGCGCCGCAGCCGTGCCCGTCCTGCGGGTGGCGAGGGCGCCGAAGCCGCCGGCGAGCAGGGCGAGGCCGAGGCGTCGCCGGTAGCGGCGTCCGACGGGCCTGCGATGGAAACCGTCGAGAACTGACCTTTTTCGGTCGCTTGACAGAGTATTGACGGCGGGGCCTGCGGTCCCGCCGTTTTCTTTTCCGGCACTGCCCTCCGGCGTCTTGAGAGGTGCGACCCGCTATCCCATATCTGCCGTGAAATGGACCTGGCTCAATGAGCAGGCCCGTCACCCTTGGCTAGGCTGTGCCGCAAAGCGGGCAGTCTGCAGAACGGAGACAGATATGAACCTCGAGAAGTATTCCGAGCGCGTGCGCGGCTTTATCCAGTCTGCGCAGACAATGGCGCTCTCGCGCAACCACCAACAGTTCACCCCCGAGCACATCCTGAAGGTCCTCGTCGATGACGAGGAGGGGTTTGCCGCTTCGCTCATCGACCGCGCCGGCGGAGATTCGAAGGCCGTGAGGCTGGGCGTCGAATCTGCGCTCAGCGCATTGCCGCGCGTCGAGGGCGGCAACGGCCAGCTCTACCTCGCCCAGCCTTTGGCAAAGGTCTTTTCCACGGCAGAGGACCTCGCCAAGAAGGCGGGCGACAGTTTCGTGACGGTCGAGCGCCTGCTGCAGGCGCTGGCGATGGAAAAATCCGCCAAGTCGTCGGAAATCATGTCCAAGGCCGGCGTCACTCCGCAGGCGTTGAACCAGGTCATCAATGACATCCGCAAGGGACGCACCGCAGATTCGGCGGGCGCCGAGCAGAACTACGACGCGCTGAAGAAATATGCTCGAGACCTCACGGCGGAGGCGCGCAGCGGCAAGCTCGATCCGGTCATCGGCCGCGACGACGAGATCCGCCGCACTATCCAGGTGCTGTCGCGCCGCACCAAGAACAATCCGGTGCTGATCGGCGAGCCGGGCGTCGGCAAGACGGCCATCGTCGAAGGCCTTGCGCTCCGCATCGTCAATGGCGACGTGCCGGAGAGCCTCAAGGACAAGACGCTGATGGCGCTCGACATGGGCGCGCTGATCGCCGGCGCGAAGTATCGCGGCGAGTTCGAGGAGCGGCTGAAGGCCGTCCTGTCCGAGGTCACCGCGGCCGCCGGCGGCATCATCCTGTTCATCGACGAGATGCACACGCTGGTCGGCGCGGGCAAGGCCGACGGCGCCATGGATGCGTCCAACCTGCTGAAACCGGCGCTCGCGCGCGGCGAACTGCACTGCGTCGGGGCCACCACGCTCGACGAGTACCGCAAGCATGTCGAGAAGGACGCCGCGCTCGCACGGCGCTTCCAGCCGGTCTTCGTCGAGGAGCCGACGGTGGAGGACACCATCTCGATCCTGCGCGGCATCAAGGAGAAGTACGAGCAGCATCACAAGGTGCGCATCTCGGACTCTTCGCTCGTTGCGGCCGCCACGCTCTCCAACCGATACATTACCGACCGCTTCCTGCCCGACAAGGCGATCGACCTCGTCGACGAGGCGGCGTCGCGGCTGCGCATGCAGGTCGATTCCAAGCCTGAGGCGCTGGACGAGATCGACCGTCGCATCCTGCAGCTGAAGATCGAGCGTGAGGCGCTCAAGCTTGAGCAGGACGAGGCTTCGAAGGATCGCCTGGTCCGGCTGGAGAAGGAGCTTGCCTCGCTCGAGGAGGAATCGACCGCGATGTCGGCTGCCTGGGCGGCCGAGAAGGCCAAGCTCGGCCTGGCCGCGGACCTCAAGAAGGAGCTCGACGAGGCGCGCAACCAGCTCGCCATCGCGCAGCGCAAGGGCGAGTTCCAGCGCGCCGGCGAGCTTGCCTACGGCAAGATCCCGGAACTCGAGAAGAAGCTGAAGGAGGCCGAGGCCGAGGACGGCAAGGGCGGCATGGTGCAGGAGACGGTGACGCCGGACAACATCGCCCATGTGGTCTCTCGCTGGACAGGCATTCCGGTCGACAAGATGCTGGAGGGCCAACGCGAGAAGCTGTTGCGCATGGAAGACGAGATCGGCAAGCGCGTCGTCGGCCAGGGCGAGGCCGTGCAGGCGGTTTCCAAGGCCGTGCGAAGGGCGCGAGCCGGGCTCCAGGATCCCAATCGACCGCTCGGCTCGTTCATGTTCCTCGGGCCCACGGGCGTCGGCAAGACCGAACTCACCAAGGCGCTTGCCCAGTTCCTGTTCGACGACGAGCACGCCATGGTGCGCATCGACATGTCTGAGTTCATGGAGAAGCACTCGGTCGCCCGCCTCATCGGCGCGCCTCCCGGCTATGTCGGCTACGAGGAGGGCGGCGCGCTCACCGAGGCGGTCCGCCGCCGGCCCTACCAGGTCGTGCTGTTCGACGAGGTCGAGAAGGCGCATCCGGATGTCTTCAACGTGCTCCTGCAGGTGCTGGACGATGGTCGCCTGACCGACGGCCAGGGCCGCACCGTCGACTTCCGCAACACGCTGATCATCATGACCTCGAACCTGGGTTCCGAGTATCTCGTGAATCTCGGCGAGGGCCAGGACGTCGACGACGTGCGCGACGAGGTGATGGGCGTGGTGCGGGCTTCGTTCCGGCCGGAGTTCCTGAACCGGATCGACGAGATCATCCTGTTCCACCGGCTGCGCCGGCAGGACATGGACAAGATCGTCACCATCCAGCTCGGGCGGCTGGAGAAGCTGCTCGTCGATCGCAAGATCACCCTGGCGCTCGACGACGACGCCATCGAGTGGCTTGCCGCCAAGGGCTACGACCCCGCCTATGGCGCGCGCCCGCTGAAGCGCGTGCTGCAGAAGGAACTGCAGGATCCGCTCGCCGAAAAGATCCTGCTCGGCGACGTCAAGGATGGCGCGACGGTGAAGATCACCGCCGGTTCCGACCGCCTGAACTTCCGTGCGAAGCAGGCTGCGGTCGAGAAGGACGGGGAAGCCGAAGCCGCGTAACGCGTCGCGATCACTATCTCCTCTCCCCCGCAACCGGGGGAGAGGTTCTTCACAAGCCGATGAGATGCGGCGCCCCCGTCAGACCGGGTTCTGCCGGAACAGTTCGCCGACCAGCCAGCTATCCAGATAGGCGCGAACTTCGACGATTCGCTCATCCGCGAAGCGGCACAGCCAGCAATAGCGGTTGTCGAACCGCATGCCGTTCCGCGCCGTCGCCATCGAACGGAGTCGACGATCGCCCAGTCGCCATCCATGAGGACGTTTTCGGTCGACAGTTGTGCACCCTGCGGCAACACCTTTGCCAGCTTCGCGAAGGTGCCCGCCAGAAAATCCTGTTTCGAACGGTAGCGGCCGGCAAGCGGGTGCGTGCCCTGCACCGTCCAGTCGACGTCGTCGGCGACGTGCTCGAAGAAACCAGCCCCGTCGCCTTGCTCGAGATGCGCGAACAGGTTCCTCACGGTCTGCTTGTCCATGGGTCTCTCCCTCACAGGCAAAGGCAATGGCGTTTCAGAACGGAAATCGGTGAGGTCGCGCCTGATGGTGACATGCAGTGGCGGATGACGACCGTCGCCGGATAAATCTTCCCGAGTGTCTTCGAAGTAAGTCCGGGATGTTCTGGAGCACGAGCGCCAGACATGATATGCACAGTATCAAGGCTGGGCGGTCTATGCGAGGATTAGAAGCGCGTATGACGATCAGCTGCGGCCATGATGGCGGTCGATATCTCCGTGGATCCTCATAGTAATTCCAGATGACGCTGTGCTTCGCACCGCGTCGGGCTCTCGTATTTCGAAAGGTGAATAGACAAGAAGAGAGGAGAGAAACATGAAGACGTTCGCTTGGTTCGGGACGGTTTTGGCAGTCGCGACATCGGTTACGTTCGGCGCGAGCGCCGAGACCAAGAAATTCGGCTCTGAAGCCGGGTGGGACATATTCATCAATACTGACATGGGGCCTGGTTGCCTGATCGCCCGCAAACTCTCCCCCGAAGCCCAGGTCGTGATGGGCATCGACGCGACCGCCGATCTGCGCGGCTACATCGCCCTGTACACGAAGGAGGATGCAGCAGTCGCTTCCGGCGAGAAGCTTTCCGTGATCTTCGACGTCGACGGCCAGCAGTTTTCGGGAAATGCGACCGGTCAGCGCATGGAAGGTTTCCGGGGAGCCTTTGTCCCGGTCAACAATATCGACTTCATCTACGATCTGGCGAAGAAGAACACGTTGACCATCACGCCCAAGGGCCGCGAGCCGATCGTGCTGAGCCTCAAGGGAACGGACGCGGCGTTCAAGTCTCTGCGCGCGTGCCAGGAAGCCCAATAGCCGATTTGGCGGGCGGCGCGCCGGGAACCGGAATGCTTGGCCGTCTCCCCGTGCCAAAAGATAAATAAGGGCTTGATCTGGCGACGGCCCTTCGGAAAGGTCCAACCCCTTTTCGAAGGTCACCTTCGCGTCGAGCCAAGCCCAAGAAAAGCAAAACCGCTCCCGAAGAAGCCAGTGACACTCGACGACTACAACCGCTTCTGCGCCGCGCTCCCGGCAACCTCGCATGTCGTGCAGTGGGGAGGAGCACATGTCTGGAAGGTCGGCGACAAGGTTTTTGCCATAGCCGGCTGGGATGAAGGCCGCGAGGTCGCGGTGACCTTCAAGGTTTCCGACGCGGCTTACGACATTCTGAAGGATCAGCCCGGTTTGCGGCCAGCGCCCTATCTGGCCTCGCGCGGCATGAAGTGGATCCAGCGCCGAACGTCGGAAACGATGGACGGCGCGGCGCTGAGGGACTATTTGCGTGAAAGCCACCGGCTGGTGGCGGCCAAGCTCACCGCCAAGGCAAGGACCGCGCTCGGCCTCACGGCGATGTGAGCGCAACCCTGCGGTGCGACGCGACGGACTTTCGCCCGGGCAAGGCTTTCGGCCATCTTCACGCCCCGTTCATAATGGAACGAATAACTTCGAATCGGCATTTCCCGCGTGTGGGATGCCGTCATGGACGGCGGCTGTCGGCGTCGGCAGCGCAGACTGGAGAAATGGATAATGCTGGCCAAGCGCCTGATGTTGCCCGCTGTCGCAATGCTCGCGGTTGCTTCGCTGAGCGGCGCGGCGGTGGCGGCGGTGCCCGACATGCAAGCCGATCGCATCTATGTGGCGAAGGCCCCTGCCGGCATCCAGATGGCACAGATGCGCGAGGTCGAGGTCTACTACGACCGCTATGGGCGTGAGGTGCTGGTCGATCCGCAGACCGGCCAGGTGATCGCCGTCGAGCCGCGGCGTCTCACCCGCGGCGAATGGCGCCGCATGCAGCGCGAGCGCCAGATCTTCCAGGACGACGGCTACGAGGACGGGGTCGTGCTGGAGCGGCCGCGGTTGCTGCGCGAACGACGCGGCGGCTATGACGAGGTTTATCCGGAGTACCCGGGCGAAGCCTACGAGGAATTTCCTGAGCCGCCGCGCGACGGGGCAGGCGAGGAGCCGACCGTCGTGACGCGACAGCCGGTCGAGCGCAGGCCGCTCGGCGAGGCGCCGGCGATGCGTGACGACGGCACCGAGACCGCGGCGGTCGAGCCCGAAGGCGGGCTCTCCACGGGGGCGACCCCGCCGGCCGAAGACGCGTTCGTCCCGCCGGCGGCAGGCATCGAGCCGACGCCGTCCTTCAGCGCCCGCAAGGAGGTAGCCGAACTTCAGATCCTGCTTGACCGCATGGGCGCGTCGCCGGGCGTGATCGACGGGCGGTTCGGCTCGAACGTCGACAAGGCGCTGGCTGCCTACCGGGAGTTGTCGGGCGACAACCTGAAGTCGACCGACGTCGAAGGCATCAAGCGGCGACTCGCAGAGAGCGGCGGCGATGCTTTCGCCGACTATGTCATCACCGCGGAAGACGCTGCCGGGCCCTACGTCGCATCGGTGCCGGAGGACTACAGCGAGAAAGCCAGGCTCGAGCGGATGAGCTTCACGTCGGTCACCGAGATGCTGGCCGAGCGCTTCCACATGGACGAGGCCTATCTGAAGAGATTGAACCCCGACGCAAACTTCAACAGACCCGGTACCATCGTCAAGGTGGCGAATTTCGGCCGGCTGGTGTCGACGCCGGTGGCGCGCATCGTCGCCGACAAGGCCAGGAAGCAGGTGCGCGCCTATGGCGAGGACGGCCGCATGGTGGCGGTCTATCCTGCGACCATCGGGTCGGCCGACAACCCGTCGCCGACCGGCAATCATGCGGTGAGCCGCATCGCCTTCAATCCCAACTACACCTACAATCCGAAGATCAATTTCAAGCAGGGCAACAACGACAAGGTCCTCACCATCCCGCCGGGGCCGAACGGCCCGGTCGGCTCGATCTGGATCGCCTTGGACAAGCCGACCTATGGCATCCACGGCACGCCGGAACCTTCCAAGATCGGCAAGACGGAGAGCCACGGCTGCGTGCGCCTCACCAACTGGGACGCGCACGAACTCGCCAAGCTGGTCAAGCCGGGCGTGATGGTCGAGTTCTTGGACTAGTCTCCGCGACGGCCCCGGCGACGAGCGTCCCCAAGCGCGGCCGCGCTCAGCCGGAAACCTTGACGCTGGCGATGGTGAGCGCGTTGCGCTCCTGCTCCTTGAGCAGCGCGTCGATGCGATTGCGTTCGAGCTGGAACGCCTCGAGTTCAACCGCCTTGAGCACTTTGCCGGTCGGCAGGCGCACCCGCATCGGATCGACCTTGTTGCCGTTGACGATGAGCTCGTAGTGGAGATGGGCGCCAGTGGACAGCCCGGTCGAGCCGACATAGCCGATCACCTGGCCCTGCCGCACGCGCACGCCCGGCTTGATGCCCTTGGCAAAGGCGCTCTGGTGATTGTATGAGGTCTGATAGCCGTTGGCGTGGCGGATCATGATCTGCTTGCCGTAGCCGCTGGCCCAGCCGGCCTTCTCGACGACGCCGTTGCCCGACGCGATGATCGGCGTCCCGGAGCGCGCCCGCCAGTCGGTGCCGGTGTGCATGCGCGAATAGCCGAGGATCGGATGGCGTCGGGCGCCGAACCCGGAGCTGAACTGTCCGTTCGGAACCGGGTTGCGCAGCAGGAACTGCTTGGCGCTGCGGCCATCCTTGTCGAAATAGTCGATGGCGCCGTCTTCCATCTGGAACCGGTAGAGCGTGCGCGTGTTGCCGCCGAGGGTCGCCGAGACGTAGAGCAGTTCGGAATCCTCGGTCACGCGATCGTCTTCGTCGGGCTGCGAGAACAGGACCTCGATGCGGTCGGCCGGGTTGAGGCGCGACTGGAAATCCACGTCGGAAGCCAGCAGCCGGACAAGGCGGCGCGTCATGTCCTTCGACACGCCGTAGGAATAGGCGGCGCGGTAGATGCCGTCATAGACGCTGGGCAGGTTTCCGCGGACGGTCACCGGCAGTCGATCGTCGAAGGCGGCGGCGACATCCGGGCTGGGCTCAGGTTCGGCCGCCGGCACCAGCTGGCTCTTGTCGTCAACGGCGATGGTGACCAGATGGCGGGCGCGGTCGTAGACGCTGGCGCGCCTGATCTCGGCCCGGTCGCCGCGCACTTCGAGGCCGACGCGCAACACGGTCCCGGCTTTCAGCCTGTCGGCATGCATCAGCTTGGCGATGGCTTGCGACATGCGCACGGCATCGTCGCCATCGTAGCCCGATTCGGCGAAGGCCTCGGCGACGTCGCGCTCGGTCATGAAAGGAATGATGTCCTCGGCGTAGGACATCGCGTCGTCGTCAACCAGTTCGCGGGGAGCAACGGAGACATTTTCTTCGACGATTCGCACCCCGAGCGACGCCGTCAACGCCTGCGCTGCCAGCGAATCGCCGAAACGTTCGGGGTCGACGTAGTGTAGCGACGCTACCTGGACGGCGCCGTCGCTCAGCTCCGCGCTGGTCGAGCGCACCACCTTCTCCACGTCGGCGGTAGACAGGATGTTGGATTGGTCGAAGGAGGCCGTCGCGATGGGAAAGGCGACGCTCTTCAGGCTGACTTCGCTCTCCACCTTCTCGCCGTAGATCTGGCCCGTCAACGAGGGCGGGTTGGCGGCCTCGACGCCGTCTTCGGAGAAGACGTCGAGAGGATCGAAGGGAGGATAGCTCTTGCTGGTGGTGTGGCCGGCGGCGAGCGCCATGCTCACATTGATGAAGGGCGTCATGCGGATCACGTCGCGATCGCCGACCCGGCTGACTGTCGAGACTTCGAACCTGCGCCGGTCCCTCGCCTTGGCGATCTGGCGCGGCGGAGCGATGCGTGCGGCCTTGGCGATCGCGCCTTCATTGGCGAGGCCGACGGCGGCGATGTCGGCGATCTCCGGTGGCGTGGCGAGCTGCTCGCGGCCGTCCAGCGCCGCGAACAGCGCGACGCCCATCAATATGCTGGATGTGACGCCCGTGAGGAAAGTCCCGGAGAGCCAGCGCGCGGAAATCTCGCGGCGATCCGGCGGACGCGAGCGTCCGTCCGCGATCAGCGGCGGCTCGTGACCCAGTTCGGCTATGGTTCCCTCGGTATCGTCCATTAAACGGGCGACTTCATCCCCGGTCCGCACTTTGTTTATTGCCGCGACAATTGCCTGTCATGGCGCGTGAAGTCAACGAATCCGACGGACGGCTGCCGACCTCTCCTCAAAAGAACCCACCGCCGGCGAACCGGCGATCCCCATGGCTCACAAACGGCATGCGACGGCAATAAGGCGGCAATAGGGCTCGTGAGCCGCCTCCAGCCGTTAGGCTGAGCATCGTGATCCGGTGTCGACTGCCCTCGGATATGGAGTTCAGCACAGGTCGCACGGTTCAGGTTGATTGGCTTCGTGGTGGGCATTCGACGTTTGCGGGAGAGGGATGACGCAGTGCTTGAGATCCGCCTGAGTTGCCGCCAACATTAGGCACGAGCGCGCGCGCGAGGCGTTGAAATTTGGGGCTGCGTCGGTTGACGCAGGGTCTGCCTGGAGTTGCGAGGCTTGTCGCAAAAACTTCAAAAAAGCGGGAAATGTCTGTTGACACTTGGAAGGGGCGTGGCCTATATACGCCTCACCAACGACGGCGGCGACGCTGCTGGCGAGAAAGAAGTTCGCTTCTGAGTATCGCTGAGTTGGACGAAATCTCGAGAGCCGCGTGAGCGACCTCAACAGGCCCTGGAGCGAAGACGCGAAACGGGCTGCGACATTGCGCGAAGCGGTGTCTGTTCTTTGACAATTGAATATTGAAGAAAGAGAAACGTGGGCGGCAGAGTTCTGCTGGACCCGGAGCGGGGATGCAAATCCTCGCAGTGATGGGTCCGAACGAGACTTTGGCGGACACGTTTTTTGAGAG